>NZ_POHV01000027.1:0-92056 GCF_002884345.1 Pseudomonas sp. GW456-12-10-14-LB2 | reverse complement strand
GTATCAAGCCTGTAAAAGGTGTAAACGATGTCCCCGGTCTAATGTGTAAAGGATGTACCGGTCTCTACAGTGAGGGGCTCTTGATCTGGCCTTTGCTCTGGCTCTGGCTTTTGATCTCAAGCCCCTTCGGCAGGCCGAGCGGAGGTGTCCATCAGGGGGTAGGCGCGCAGCGCCGTGCGGCGAAGCCGCATACATCGAGAGGAGGTGCAGCGAAGCAAACCGTAGGCGATGCCCCCTGATGGACACCGTAGCGAGGGAACACTGAGCCTAGGCGAAGTGCCGTACGCTGGGGGCCAGCCTTTTTGGTTACTTTTTCGGCGTTTGGAAAAAGTGACCCGCCGTAAGGGCGGAACCCTAAGAAGCCGTTACCGCAGCAACGGATATACTCACAAATCCCAAAACCAAAAAACAACGGCCATTGACCCATCACGAACCCATGCGTAGCCTTGCGCTTTCGAGGTTCTTCGGCCCACGCCGAAGCTAAGAAGGGAACGCGGTCCAAGCCGCGGCTGCCCCCGCAACTGTGAACGGTGCTGTTCGCTGCCACGCCACTGCCAACTCAATCAGAGCCAGCGGGAAGGCGCAGCGGATACCGGGCCAAGGCCCGAACACCGTCAGCCAGGAGACCTGCCTCGTCACAGATTCTCACTTTCAACCGGGCGGGGTGATCCGGTGGCGAACTCTCCAGGCACGCACCCGCGTTGCCGGTCTCGTCCCGTATGCCCGCCACCTTGCCAAAGGGCATCCGATGAAAACACTGGCCAAACTCCCCGTCACCATCGTCACCGGCTTCCTCGGCTCGGGCAAAACCACCTTGCTGCGGTACATGCTCGACAACGCTCAGGGCCGCCGCATCGCGGTGATCGTCAACGAGTTTGGCGAGCTGGGCATCGACGGTGAAATCCTCAAGCAGTGCACCATCGGCTGCACCGAAGAAGAAGCCACCGGCCGCGTCTACGAACTGGCCAACGGCTGCCTGTGCTGCACGGTGCAGGAAGAGTTCTTCCCGGTGATGCGCGAACTGGTGGCCCGTCGCGGCGACCTCGACCACATCCTCATCGAAACCTCGGGCCTGGCCCTGCCAAAGCCGCTGGTGCAAGCCTTCCAGTGGCCGGAAATCCGCAGCGCCTGCACCGTTGATGCGGTGATCACCGTGGTCGACAGCCCGGCCGTGGCCGCTGGCACCTTCGCCGCGTTCCCGGATCAGGTTGATGCCCAGCGCAAACTCGATCCGAACCTGGATCACGAATCTCCGCTGCACGAACTGTTCGCTGACCAACTGGCCAGCGCCGACCTGGTGATCCTCAACAAGGCCGACCAGACCAGCCCTGAAGACCTTGCGCGGGTCCGTTTGGAAGTCGCCGAAGAGCTGCCGCCTGCGGTGAAAATCATCGAAGCCAGCAACGGTAGCCTGCCGCTGGACGTGCTGATCGGCCTCGGCGCCGGCTCCGAAGAACACATCGACAGCCGCCACAGCCATCACGATCACCACCACGGTGAAGGCGATGACGATCACGATGACCACGATCACGACGCCTTCGATTCGATCTCCATCGAACTGCCGCAAGCCGACGAAAGCCTGTTGCTCGACGCGCTGACGCAACTGGTGGTTCAGCACGGCATTCTGCGGGTCAAAGGCTTCGCGGCGATTCCGAACAAGCCGATGCGTCTGCTGATCCAGGGCGTGGGTACACGTTTCGACAAGCACTTCGACCGTCAGTGGGGCGCCGATGAGGTGCGCGTGACGCGTCTGGTGTTGATCGGTCAGGAACTGGATGCCGCTCAACTCGAAGCGCAACTGCGCGCCGCGCTCAGCGTTTAAGCCATGCACCTGCTCAGGACCCAGCCCGGCGGTTTCGTGTCGGACGACAACATTGCCGACCTTGGACAAACCCCCGCCGAACTGGTGATCCTGTGCAGCGGCGATTCCAGCCTCGCGCTGCTCGCCGAAGCCGCGCAGCAACTGCCCGAGGATTACCCGAGCGTGCGGCTGGCCAACCCGATGCAGGTGCAGAACCATGCGTCGGTCGACCTGTACGTCGATGAAGTGCTGCGCCACGCCAAGGTGATTCTGATTTCGCTGCACGGCGGCATCGCCTATTGGCGTTATGGCGTCGAGCGGCTGGTCGAGTTGTCCGAGCGTGGCGTGCAGGTGATTCTGGTGCCGGGCGATGATCGGCCCGACCCGGAGCTCAGCGACCTGAGCACCGTCGGCGCGGAAGACCGCGACCGGCTCTGGCAGTTTTTGCGTCAGGGCGGCATGGGCAATGCGCTGGATTTCTTCCGCTGCCTGGCCAATCGCTGGCTGGCGCGGGATTACGTGTGGGGCGAGCCGCAAGCGCTGCCGCGCACGGCGATTTATCACCCGAATAAAAACACCGCCGCACTGAGTGACTGGCAAGCCGATTGGCTGCCCGGTCAACCGGTCGCGGCGGTGTTGTTTTATCGCTCGCATTTGCAAGCGGCGAACACGGCGTTTATCGACGTGTTCTGCCAACGGCTTCAGGTGGCGGGACTCAATCCGCTGCCGATTGCCGTGGCCAGTTTGAAAGAGCCTGGCTGCTTGTCGGTGGTCGAGGACTGGCTGGATGAGGTCCAAGCCTCGGTGATTCTGAACACCACCGGTTTCGCCCAGTCCAGCCCGGAAGCGCCGCATCTGCGGCCATTCCGTCGCAACATTCCGGTGATCCAGGCGATCTGCGCCCAGGACAATGAACCCGGCTGGCGCGAGAGCGAACAGGGCCTCGGTCCGCGGGATCTGGCGATGCACATCGCATTGCCGGAGCTGGACGGCCGGATCATCAGCCGACCGATCAGCTTCAAGGATCTGGCCTGGCGCAGCGAGCGCAGTCAGTCCGATGTGGTGTGTTATCGGGCCCAACCCGAGCGCATGGATTTCGTGGCCGAACTGGCGCGCCGCTGGGTCGAACTGGCGCGGGTGTCGAACGCTGAAAAACGCGTCGCGCTGATCCTCGCCAACTACCCGACCCGGGACGGACGCATCGGCAACGGCGTCGGCCTCGACACGCCGGCTGCTGCGCTGAATATCCTGCGGGCGTTGCAGGCCGAAGGTTATCCGCTGCCGGCCGAACTGCCGGACAGCGGCACCGAACTGATCCAGCAATTGCTCGGCGGCGTCAGCAATGACCTCGACACCCTTGATCAGCGCCCGTGCCAGCAAAGCCTGGCGGTGGACGATTACCTGACGATGTTCAACGCACTCCCGGAAGCCAATCGCGCGGCGGTGCTGGAGCGCTGGGGTTCGCCGCAGAACGATCCGATGTGCCGTGACGGGCGGATGATGATCGCTGGTCTGCGTTTTGGTCTGACCTTCGTCGGCATTCAACCGGCGCGGGGTTATCAGGTCGATCCGAGCGCGGTGTATCACGACCCCGATCTGGTGCCGCCGCACGCGTACCTCGCGTTCTATTTCTGGCTGCGCCAGACCTACGGCGCTCACGGTGTGATTCACGTCGGCAAGCACGGCAACCTCGAATGGCTGCCGGGCAAAGGCGTGGGTCTGTCGGAGAACTGCTGGCCGGACGCGCTGCTCGGGCCGCTGCCGAATATCTACCCGTTTATCGTCAACGATCCGGGGGAGGGTGCCCAGGCCAAACGTCGCACTCAGGCGGTGATCATTGACCACTTGATGCCGCCGCTGACGCGCGCCGAAACCTACGGCCCGTTGCGCAATCTTGAACTGTTGGCGGACGAGTATTACGAAGCTCAGTTGCTCGATCCGCGCCGCTCCCGGGAGTTGCAGCGCGACATCCTGCAATTGGTGCGTGACACGCAGATCGATCGCGAGCTGCAACTCGACGAAGCCCTCGACAGCGATGCCGACGCGGCGATCTGGTTGCCGCGTCTGGACACCTATCTGTGTGACTTGAAGGAATCGCAGATCCGCGATGGCCTGCATATTTTCGGTGAGTCGCCGACCGGGCGTTTGCGTATCGATACCTTGCTGGCGCTGCTGCGGATTCCGCGTGGCGATGGCAAAGGGGCTCAGTCGAGTCTGTTGCGGGCGTTGGCCAAGGCGTTTCAGTTGGGGTTCGATCCGCTGGATTGTGCACTTGCTGATCCTTGGATCGGCCCGCGCCCATCGGAACTGCTGGCGATCAGCGACGAGGTCTGGCGCACGGCGGGGGATACCCGTGAACGCCTTGAACTGTTCGCCACCCAGTTGATCTCCCAATCACTGCCATTCCCCTGTGGGAGCGAGCCTGCTCGCGATAGCGGTGTGTCATTCAAAACGGAATCGCCTGACCTGACGCCATCGCGAGCAGGCTCGCTCCCACAGGATCCGCGCTGGGTTGAAGTCGGTGCAATCCTCGACAACCTGCGCGAAGTGATCGCCCCACGCCTCGACGCCTGCGGCCCGGCAGAAATGCACGGCTTGCTCGACGCGTTGAGCGGCCGATTCGTCCCCGCCGGCCCGAGCGGCGCCCCCAGTCGCGGTCGCCTCGACGTGCTGCCAACCGGACGCAATTTCTATTCGGTGGACGTGCGTAATCTCCCGACTACCACGGCATGGCGAATCGGCTTCCAGTCGGCAACCCTGATTCTCGAGCGACACCTGCAGGATCACGGCGATCACCTGCGCCAGCTCGGTCTGTCGGTGTGGGGCACCGCGACCATGCGCACCGGTGGTGACGATATCGCCCAGGCCATGGCGCTGATGGGCGTGCGGCCGGTGTGGGCCACCGGCAGTCAACGGGTCGATGATTTCGAGATTCTGCCGCTGAGCCTGCTCGACCGCCCTCGGGTCGATGTCACGCTGCGGGTCTCCGGATTTTTCCGCGATGCGTTTGCCAACCTGATCCGCCTGTTCGACGCCGCCGTGCAAGCCGTGGCGGAGCTGGACGAGCCGGACGATCTCAATCCGCTGGCCGCCAAAGTGCGTGCCGAGCGTGAGGCGTTACGGCAATCGGGTCTGGATGAAGACGCGGCGCGACGTCAGGCCGGCTGGCGAATCTTCGGTGCCAAACCCGGCGCATATGGTGCGGGCGTGCAGGGCGCCATCGATGGACGCCTGTGGCAAACCCGCGAGGATCTGGCCGAGGTTTACTTGAATTGGGGCGCCTATGCTTACGGTGGCTCCGATGAGGGCACCGCCGCTCGCGAGCAATTCGCCCAGCGCCTGAGCCAGGTGCAGGCGGTGCTGCAAAACCAGGACAACCGCGAGCACGACCTGCTCGATTCCAATGATTATTACCAGTTCCAGGGCGGCATGCTCGCTGCCGTGGAAAGTCTGCGCGGCGAAGCAGCGGCCAGTTATCACGGCGATCACAGTCAGCCGGATCTGCCGAAGATCCGCACCTTGAAAGAAGAACTGAACCGGGTCATCCGCTCCCGGGCGGCGAATCCGAAATGGATCGACGGGATCAAGCGCCACGGCTATAAAGGCGCGTTCGAACTGGCGGCGACGGTCGATAACCTGTTTGCCTTCGACGCCACCACGCAACTGATCGATGATCATCAGTACGCCTTGCTGGCCGATGCGTATCTGCTGGACCCGGCGACCCGCGACTTTGTGCGCGAGCATAATCCCCACGCCTTGCGCGACATGACCGAGCGTATGCTCGAAGCGCAGCAACGCGGGATGTGGCAGGAACCGGGCGCCTACAAAGAAGCCTTGGAAAACCTGCTGCTGGACATAGAAGAAGAGAGCTGAGACTGAACATGACCGACACCCCGCATTTCCCGCTCTCCGCCGTGGTTGGCGCCGATGATCTGAAACTGGCGCTGTACCTGACGGCCATCGATCCGAAGATCGGCGGCGTGCTGATCGAAGGCCCGCGCGGTATGGCCAAGTCCACGCTGGCCCGGGGTCTGGCGGATCTGTTGGCCAGCGGTCAGTTCGTCACCTTGCCGCTGGGGGCGACGGAAGAGCGACTGGTCGGCACGTTGGATCTGGACGCGGCATTGAGCGACGGTCGTGCGCAGTTTTCTCCGGGCGTGCTGGCCAAGGCTGATGGCGGCGTGTTGTATGTCGATGAAGTGAATTTGCTGCCGGATCATCTGGTGGATTTGCTGCTTGATGTGGCTGCCAGCGGCACCAACCTGATCGAGCGTGACGGGATTTCCCATCGGCATTCGGCGAAGTTCGTATTGATCGGCACGATGAACCCGGAAGAGGGTGAATTGCGTCCGCAATTGCTGGATCGCTTTGGTTTGAACGTCGCACTGAGCGGTCACACAGCGCCGGTCGAGCGTGGTCAGATCATTCGTCGTCGACTGGATTTCGACAGCGATCCGCAGGCGTTCTGTGGGCAGTGGGAGGCTGAGCAGCAAGCTCTGCGTCAGCGCTGCGAGAACGCCCGCAAGGTTTTACCGGGTATTCCGCTGGATGATGCGGCGTTGGCGCAGATCACCGAGCGCTGCTTCGCGGCGGGCGTCGATGGTTTGCGCGCCGATCTGGTCTGGCTGCGTGCGGCGCGTGCTCATGCGGCGTGGCGCGGGGCTGAAGCCATCGCCGAGCAAGACATTGATGCCGTGGCTGAGTTTGCCTTGCGTCATCGTCGTCGCGAGCAGTCTTCACCCTCTGCACAGCCACCGGCGCAATCGCCGTCCGGCACTAACGCCGAGGCGAGTGAAGGGCAGGGCCAGTGGGGCGAAATGCCGGCGCCAGCACTCGCTACCGGCGCCCGCCGCGAAGTGCCTGTCTGGCCAAAAAAGCCCTAGGCATTCGCCCCCGATCCGACGCGGGGGCGAATGCCAGACCCCGCGCCGGACGCCTCGATAACGGTCGCCAGGGCAAGCGTCACGCGGCTCGCAGTGGCTCGGTGAACTGGCCCGGAACCTTGCTCAATGGCCGTCCGAAAACCCGGGCGGATCTGCTGTTTCAACTGCGCACCCGCACGCCCCATGAACTGTGGCTGGTGATCGTCGACGCCTCGGCCTCGACCCGTCGCCATCAAGCCTTGAGCGATGCCAAGGGCGTGCTCGCGCAACTGTTCGACGACGCTTACCGCCAGCGCGCGCGCCTTGCGTTGTTGACCGCGAGCGGCGCGGCGCCGAAATGGCAGGTGCAAGGGCTGAAGGCCTCCAGCGGGTTGCGCGCGTGGCTCGATGGCTTGGGCGCGGGAGGCGGCACGCCTCTGTTGGCAGCGCTGACGGAGGCCGGGCATTGGCTGGCGGTGCGGCGCAAGCGTTTCCCCGCCGAACAGCAACGGTTGCTGGTGATCACCGATGGCCGATTGAAAGACTGTCCGGAACTGCCCGGGCTCGCGTGCCCGGGCCTGTTGATCGATATCGAGCGCGGACCGATTCGCCTGGGCCGCGCGAAACGATTGGCGACAGCACTGGACGCCGATTACCGGCATATCGATGAGTTGTTGTCGGTCTGAGAGCTATGCTGCAGTAAGGCCAAATCACAGGGAGTGAATCATGCGCGTACTGGTCGCCAATCCGCAGGACGATTTTCGCGTCAAGGCCTATGCCGGCACCAATGGCGTGCTGCTTGCCATGGACCTTGCCGAGCCCCGGCGCAAAGGCCTGCTGGGGTTTGCCATCGAAAAGCAGCAGGGCGACAAACCATGGCTGTTCCTGTTCAACAGCCTGACCTTTCCCGACAAGATTCACACCTTCCCGCAGTTTCACGCCACGCCGAGCGACAAGGCACCGTTGCAGAAATTTCGCTGGGCCGATTACGCGGTCAATCCGGGCATGACGATTAACTATCGCGTGCACCTGGCGTATGGCTCGCCGGATGCGCCGCAACTCGGTGAAGCGCTGGAACTGACAATCCGCTCCGACGACGGTCATCCTGCCAATCAGGGCGTGATCTTCAACCGTGCCGTGGCCGCCAGTCAGGCGTTTCAGCGCAAATTTCCCGATCTCGACGCACAGATCAGCGCCAACAAAAACATGCCCATCGAAGCATGGCCCGATGCGGCGCGTCAGTGGCTGGAGAACGGCCTGCTCGGGCGTCTGCAAGGGTTTATCGAGCGTGCGGTGGACGGGCAGTGGGCGCTGGACATCGCGATCTACGAATACCAGTTGCAAGCCATCGTCGACACGGTGAACGCGGCGTTCGATCGAGGTGTTCAGGTGCGCGTGCTGTATCACGCCCGGCCCGATGACGAAGACACGACGATCAACGAAGCAAGCCTTGCGAAACTGCCGTCGAGCAGCAAGCGCGGGCGGGTCACTCATAACATTTTCCATAACAAGTTCATCGTCCTCAGCCGCCTGGACGGAGGCGGTGAGCGCCAGCCGCAAGCGGTGCTGTGCGGCAGCACCAACTTCACCGCCAACGGCGTGTACCGCCAGGCCAACGTGGTGCATGTACTGGACGATTCGGCGATCAGTGCGAGTTACCTGAAAACCTTCGAGCAGATCTGGGCCGAGCCGGCGGACGTCGGCGCCACCCGCGACTGGATCACCCAACACAACCCGATGAACCCGGCGCAGCCCTTGTTCGCCGGGTTTTCACCGCGTACCGGCGGCGCCGATCTGCGGGAGTTCGTCGATATCATCGAAGGAGCGAAAAAAGACCTGCTGTTCGTCACCGCATTCGCCTTGCCCGACGCGATTCTCAACGCGTTGCTCGGCCAGCCCCACGACGACATCCTGCGTTACGGCCTGCAAAACACCGTCAGCCGCATCACCGGGTTTCACGCCGACCGAACCGCCGAGTTTGCCGCCACCGCGTTGCTCAACACCGGGCTGGAAGGCTGGCTGCGGGAAAACATGAAAGGGCAGAAAGGCAACCTGCTGGTGCACACCAAAGCCGTGGTCACCGACTTCACCAGCGACAGCCCGACCCTCATCAGCGGCAGCCATAACCTCAGCACTTCCGCCAGCAACGGCAATGACGAGAACTATCTGATCATTCGCGGCGACACCGATCTGGCGGACCGCTATGGCCTGGAGCTGCTGCGGTTCTACGAGCATTACCGTTTTCGCTACTTCGCGAAAAAACTGGCGTTGAAGCAGGTGCAGCCGCTGGCGGCGGATGACAGCTGGACCAATGACTACTACGTCGAGGGCGATCTGCGCCAGTTGTCTCGCCTCAGGTTTGCCGGGCGTTAGCCCTTACACATCCGTTGGTTGCCGATGCTGACGGGGACGGCGATAAGCTGGCGGCGTACAGATTTTGAAATGATTTCCAGCTGTAGGAAAAGTCATCAGAGCCTGTACGCTTCAAGGCCTTTTTTCATTCAGGATTTGCATGAACACCCTCTCGGAGCCTCCCAGTTCTATTCCAGGAACCCCGTTCCCCTCGCGCCACGGCGCGCTCTTGACGCACTTCCAGCATCCAGTCTTCCGACTACCGACTATCGTTGTTGGCGCAGCCTTCGAGCTTGCGCGCCGCACTTTGCCGTGTCCGGCAGCCTGAATTCACTGACGAGAGATAGAGAAAGATTATGGAATGGTTAGCGGATCCCACGGCATGGTTGGGCTTGTTGACACTGATCGTGCTGGAACTGGTACTGGGTATCGACAACCTGGTGTTCATCGCGATCCTGGCGGACAAACTGCCGCCGCATCAGCGCGACCGCGCGCGGATCATCGGCTTGAGCCTGGCGCTGATCATGCGTCTGGGCCTGTTGGCGAGTATTTCCTGGCTGGTCACCCTCACGCAGCCGTTGTTCGAGGTGTTCGGCAAGAGCTTCTCCGGCCGTGACCTGATCATGCTGTTCGGTGGTGTGTTCCTGTTGTTCAAGGCGACCATGGAGTTGCACGAACGGCTGGAAGGCCATATCGGCGAGCGCTCGACCAACACCGCTTATGCGCTGTTCTGGCCGATCGTGGCGCAGATCGTTGTGCTCGACGCGGTGTTCTCCCTGGACGCGGTGATTACCGCTGTGGGCATGGTCGATGAACTGGCGGTGATGATGATCGCGGTGGTCGTGTCCATTGGTGTGATGATCGTTGCCAGCAAGCCGCTGACCCGCTTCGTCAACGCCCATCCGACGGTGATCATGCTGTGTCTGGGCTTCCTGATGATGATCGGTTTTGCCCTGACGGCCGAAGGCCTGGGCTTCCACATTCCGAAAGGTTATCTGTACGCGGCCATTGGTTTCTCGATCCTGATCGAGATCTTCAACCAGATCGCCCGCGCCCGTCGCAAGCGCTCGATGCAGGGCTTGCGCCCGATGCGCGAGCGCACGGCCCATGCGGTGATGCGTCTTTTGGGTGGTCGTAAACTGGCGGTGGAAGAGGTCGGCGAGGAGATTTCCGACCTGCTGGATAACGGTGAAGCGCCGAGCGCGGAGCTGTTCGACCGTCGCGAGCGGGTGATGATCAGCGGCGTGCTGCAACTGGCTGAACGCCCGATTCGTGCCTTGATGACGGTGCGCGCCGATGTCGATCACATTGATCTGGCCGACGATGCCGAGGCTATTCGTACACGGTTGATGCATTCGTCCTACTCGCGCTTGCCGTTGATTCGTAACGGCGCAGTGGATGAGCCGTTGGGCTTCGTGCACAAGAAGGAATTGCTCAAGGAGTATCTGGCCGGCAACGAGCCGAACCTTGAACACCTGGCGCGCAAGACCGTCAATCTGCTGGACAGTTATTCGATCCTCAACGCACTGGAACAAATGCGTGCGGCCTCGACCCACATTGCCTTCGTGGTCAACGAGTTCGGTGACTTTGTCGGCGTGTTGACCATGACCGACATTCTCGAATCGATTGCCGGTGAACTGCCGGATGCCAGCGAAATCGCCGGCCCGGACGTGGTCGAGGAGCAGGGCGGGTACATCGTCAACGGTGCGCTGAACCTGACCCGTATCCGCGAGCACACCGGTTTTCGCGCCGAGCCGACCGAGGATTACCAGACCCTCGCCGGGCTGGTGATGAGCCTGCTGGATCGCCTGCCGATGAAGGGCGATCGACTGGAACATGACGGTTGGGGCATGACCGTAATGGCGGTCGAAGAGCGTCGCGTGACGCGGGTGTTGCTGGTGCGTGAGGCCTGACGGCCTCACTGATGAAAGGTGTAGCGGTCCTTGCCGGAATGCTTTGACTCGTACAGTGCTTCATCGGCCTTGATCAGTGCCTGGTTGAGGGTGTCGCCATCTTCGACCCGGGCCAGACCGATGCTGATGGTCACCGGGTGCCGGGTCGGTTGCTCGCGCACCACCCGGCACAATTTCCCGGCCAGCGCCTCGACATCCTCGCGGCGCACACCGGCCAGATAGATCGCAAACTCCTCGCCACCCAGTCGCGCGTACTCAAACGGTGCCATCACCGCTTTGATGTCCGCCGCGATGCGCTTGAGCACCTCATCGCCGATGTCGTGGCCGTACACATCATTCACTTTCTTGAAGTTGTCGATGTCGATCATCGCCAGGTAATGGTCATGCTCGCGCGGTACGGCTTGCAGGGTTTTTCCGGCGCGGGTCATGAATGAACGACGGTTGGGGATTTCAGTGAGGGTGTCGTTGTAGGCTTGGTCCAACAACAGCTTGGACATGATGTAGTTGTAGAGCTTGACCTCGCGCAGCTTCAGAAACGTATAGATCGTCAGCCCGCAGAGAAACACGGCGTACGCGAGGGTCATCACGCCTTTGAGTTCCAGCAGGTTGATACCGGTGTTCATGAACGGATTGAGCACCAGCCAGGTGATGGCCTGGGCACCGAAGAACGACCAGCGGCTGAGCGGCAGTACCGAGGCGCTGTACAACGTAGTGGCTGCGGCGAGCACCAGCCAGATGCCATGAAAGGTCGGCGGCAGGCCGTCGATCACCATTCGGATGCCGAGTGTGATGATCACCACGAATGTCAGGTTCAGCCAGTCGAAGTGTCGAGCCTTGCGGGTGAACATCAACACCACAGCAAGAATCGCAAAGGCCGCGATGAACACCATCGAACGCCAGGTGAATCCCTGATTGCCGATGAAGCTGACGATCAGGTCGAAGGCGAGCCAGATGCCGATGCTCGCCAGGTAGATCAACAGGCAGAACGAATGCAGCCGCTCGAATTCATGCTGGATGAACTCGCTCCACAGTTCGGCGGGCGCGGTCTTCTTCAGGACTTCGTCTTCAATGGTTTTGTACATTGCTGCCCGGATGCTTGCGTTGGTTGTCGAGGATGACCGAGCCCCACGGTCGATAGCGCAGGGAAAACACCGCGTTCTGATGGCAGCCGGTCGAGGTCGCATCCGGGTTGGCCGGCTCGGCACGGAAGGGCTCGCCCTCGCGGCTGACCTGCCGGAAGGCTTCGCGCACGATCCCCACGGAGCAGGGCAGTGCACTGGCATAACCGTTGCGCACCAGCGGTGACAAACGACCGGTGCCCGCGCCGTCCTGCCACCAGACCTGCGCACCCGCCGCCGTCAATTCGCCCAACCATTGACCGTTGACCGCCGGGGCCAGCTTGCCGGCACTGAAGGCGCTGACATGCAGCGGCGCATCCAGCTTCGCGGCAAAGTCCTTCAATTGGCGCTGAAGTGTGGCCCGTCGATCTGCCGCCAGAAAGTGCAGGTCGTCCAGCTCCAGCGGCAGATACCAGCCGTTGACCGGCAGCTTCCAGTCCCGACGGAGCTTCTGCTGCTGAGCCAGTGACTGGCCCAGTTGTGCCTGCCAGTAAGCGCCGAGACCGGCGCTGTCCAGTTCATCGATGCGTTTGTAGTAGGCCGGGTCCATCGCCAGGCCGAGCACCAGTTGCAGACCTTCCCGCTGAGCGAGTTTCAGGCTGTTGGCGAGCCAGCCATTGGCGCCGTCGAAGTCCGAGTCACCATAAGCCGTCCACTGGACGATCACGGTACGCGTGCCTTGTTTCGCGGTGTCTTGCCAGACTTTCTGCCACTGCGCCTGGGTCAGGCCGGCATCGACATTCAGCGGCTGATAGAAGACACGCTCGTCGGCCTTGGCGACAGTGGCACTCATCAGCAGGCACAAACACAACATCCATCGAGCCATCAGAAATTCCACTCCACGCCCAGCAGCACGCCGTTGCCGCCTTCATACAGATTGCCGCCCAGCGACTGTTGATATTCGGTGCGAACCGTCAGTTTCGAACGGTAGGCGTTGTAGCGATCCTCGTCGTACCACCATTGCCAGCGCAGACCGACACCGGTGCGCAGGTCCTGGCGCCAGTCGTTGCTCGGGTCCTGGCTGGCAAACTCGAGGAAGCCGTAAGGCATGATCGTCTGGGCTCCACTGAACGGCAGTTTCCAGGCGTGACCTTGCTGGAATCGCGACAGCCACTGGTGATCGCCGGCCTTGGTCCACCACGCAGCATCAAGATAGAGAAAACGCTCGTCCCAATCGTTTTCGTCGACCCGCCAGTCGTTGCGGTACTTGCCCTGATCGAGGAACGAGGCGGTGGCGCGTAGCAGGTAGTCGGTGCTGGTTCGACCGAAGCGATCGTAGTCGTGACCCTGATCCCAGACTTTCACCGGGCTGAATAACTGCCCCAGGCGCATGCCGCCGCTGCCATCGTCGCTGACGCCTGTTTGCTTGTAGATTTCGGCATACAGGTTGACGTTGGCCGTGCCCCACGGCTTGTAGCGCAGGCCGACGCCGGTAGCGAAGGTTTCCCCATAGCTGGAACGACCTTGGCCTCCGAACAGCAGCCGGCCATAAACCGACAGCGTACTGCCGGCCCGACTCGGTTCTTCACCCAGCGCGTGATCCCACATCGCGACCTGAACGTTCTGCGAGCGTGTCACCCGTTTGCTGCCTTCACTGTCATCCGGGCGCAGAAAATCGTTGGTGGACACTCCGGCCGGTGACCAGGTGCTGGCAACGGTAAAACTGTCACGCCGGGACAAGGTTTCATGGGCGCGGCGCTGGCGATAACGGCGGGCCTCCATGCTGCCGTCTTCGCCATCGGCCGCCACCGGGTTCTGCTCCAGATCGATCACCCGGCGCAGTTCCTTGCGCGCGGAGGCGCTGTCTTCGACTTCGTCGTAGCGCCAGGCCAGGGTTTCGCCGAGGCGGTAATCCTCGGGGAAATCGCGGGTGGCCTGTTGCAGATACGGAATCGCCGTGGCGCGTTCTTCGCGGGTTTCGGCGCCGGCCAGACGCATGCCGTAGTCGGCGCGATAACGCGGATTGTTCGGCTCGCGGCGTACCGCTTCGGCCAGCCATGCAGTGCTTTGCGGCAGGTCACCGGCCTTTTGCGCGGTGACCGACGCGGCGTAGAAGTGGCCGGCATCCGGTGCCTGCTGCAGGGCCTGGCGCTGACGTTGCAGTGCCTGGGCGTGATCACCCCGTGCGTCGGCGATGGCTGCGCCGAGGGCCCATTCATTGGCACCGCGAGTGGTGCTCTGTTGCCAGTAGGTTTCGGCGGTCTGGCTGTCACCAACATTCAGGGCGCTGCGACTGGCTGTCAGACGCGCGTTGTCGCTGAGTTCGGCGGTCGGGATGCTGCGCCAGATCGTCAGTGCACCGGCAGAATCACCGGCCGCTTCCAGGGCATAGGCCAGCGGCAGACGACTGCCGCGATCGCCGAGCTTTTCAGCCTGCTGGTAATAGACGACGGCTTCACCCGGGCGATCAGGCATGGCGCAGCGACCGAGCGCGCGGTAATCGCCAGCCGCTTGCGGGTGGCTGCCGATGGCTTGCTGCACGGCGTCGCACTGGCCGGTCTCCGCAAGTTGCGCGAGCAGTTGGCCGCGCGTGGCACCGTCCACCCGGTTGAGCAGGAGCGCCATGCGTCGCTGTTGCTCCGGCGTCGTGGAGGGCGCTGCGGCATACAAGCCGGCCAGACGCTGCAACGCCGTCGCCGGCAAACGCCCGTCATGACGATCGAACGCAGATTCCAGCAACTGTTGAGCGTGCGCCCGATCACCGGCATTTACCGCAAGATAGGTGGCCTGATTGAGCGAGGAAAGATTGTCGGTCTGTCGGTAATGCAGTTCCCACAGGGTCTCCGCTTCGATCATCCGTCCCATGCGCTGCGTCAGTTCCGCACGGCGCTTGACGATATCGGGCGTCTGTTTCTGACCGGCCAGCCAGGCGTTGACTTCGGCACTGCGACCTTGCTCCTGCCAGATGTCGAGCACCTGTGTTTGTCGTCGACTGTCCCAAGGCTCCGGTAGACGGGTGCTTTGCAATAGATCCGTGGCTTGCAGGCGCTGGGCGAGTACCAGCCAGGTCTGTGGGTCGTCGGTCGGCGGGCAGCTGCGCAGTTGCTTGAGCGCGGCTTCCGGATCCTGGCGCGACAGCCATTCCGCGGTTTCCAGGCAAGGCCGTTGCAGATCGTTGCTCAGACGCTGCACGGTGGGCACGTCTTCGGTCTTGCGTGCCAGTTCCCACAGACGCTGACGTTGCGCCGGATCGGCGAGATCGCTGGCCGGCAACGACTGCATCCAGCGTTGGGCCTGTTGCTCGTGGCCCATGGCGATGGCGCGGTCGACCATCGCCAGGCGAATGTTGCGTGCGGCCTCGGGACTCGGCGCCTGTTGCAGCAGTTGCTGTAGCGGCTTTTCATCGAGACGCTGCACGTAAGCGTTGGCCAGCCGTTGCCAGCCTTCGGCGTCCAGTTGTTTGCGTGCGGCCAGCGGCGCCAGTTGGTCGATGGTGCCGCTCCAGTCGCGCAGTTGCTCCGACCAGTTGGCGCGGGCCAGGCGCAAGATGTTGTCGTCACCCTTGGGCGCCAGTTGTGCCAACCAGTCATGGGCCTTGGCCGCGCCGCCGAACTTGGCCAGGCTCAGGCTGTAGGCCTGCCACAGACGCACACGGTCATTCAGGCTGCTGGTGGCCATCCAGCTTTCAACTTGCGTGCTGGTCGGCGGATCCTGTTCGATCCAGGTCAGGCGCAGGTCGAGCAGGGCATCGCTGTTGTCCGGCAATGCTTGCAGCGCTTCCTTGTAACGGCGTTGATTGGCCAGGGACTCCACCAGCAGTGCCCGCGCCTCATCGTTTTTCGGGACCTTTTCCAGCAAGTGGCGCATCAGTCGTTCGACTTCTTTCCAGTTGCCCTTTTTCGCCTCGCGATAGCTGCGGTCCATGTAGGGGTAGCTGCGGAACTGTTCAAAGTCGCTCAGCGGTGCAGCCTGCAGCGGATACGCGGTGCTCAGGCCCAGCAGCAGGCTGCCCATCAGCAAGGTTTGACGATGCACAGGCTTCATGCGACCTCCCGGACAATGCGGTAGGCGGCTTGCTGTTCGCTGGCCTGATCGGCCAGGGCCTGTTCCAGTACTTCCTGGGTAATCATGCCCCGGGAAATCAGGTGTTCACCGAGTGACATCTTCTCGGCATCGAAGTCGATCAGCGCCTGATTGAACAGGGTCGGCGGAACCATGCCGCGCACCTGCAACAGATTGCCCAGCAGCACTTGATGGCGGCTGACCCGTTCCAGCAGGGCTTCATCGTCCTGATGGCGCTCAAGCACTTCGAGCATATGACGCACTTCCTCATTCTGGCGGGGGCTGGCGTACCAGTAACGAATCCCCAATGTGACTCGGCCCTGAGGTGCGAGACGGCTGCGCACCGGGCGTTTCAATTGACGGCTGATGGCGCCGAGCGAGACCTGACTGACCGGGCCTTCGGAGGCCAGAATCAGGGTGTCGCCTTCTTCGGCCACCGGCAAAATGCCGTAATGGGAGGCGACCCGGCGCGGTACGGCATCGATCAGGCGCTTGTCGAGCTTGAACGGATTGAGTGGCGCCCATTCCAGATCAAGCTGTTCGGCCAGGGTTTGCACGAGTTGGGTGCTGTTGATGTATTCACGCAACAGCAGTTCGCGCCCGAGGCGCCGGCGTACCGGGCTGGTGATCGCCGCTTCCAGTTGCTCTTCGGTAAGCAGGCCTTTTTCCACCAGCCGATGGCCAAGTGGAGTGCGCTGGGCCTTGGTCAGCGCCGGGAATTCGTGAGTGGTTTTGTCCCAGGCCACACGCCGCGAATCGCCCATTTCCATGACCTGACGCAAGGCGCGCAGGTTGGCGAAGAAATTGACGAAGTTGCTCCACATCATGCGCGGCGCTGACAGCAGACCTTCAACCAATCCGTAGTAACGAGTGACGAACCAGCCGCGCTGGAACAGGCGGTTGAGCAGCATCAGGCCGTTGAGCCACAGTAGCACTGAGAGCAGCGAGCTGTCGGCGAGAATCGAGGGGTAGCGCCAAGAGTCCGGGGAAATGATCGTCACCGCCCACATCGCCAGCAGTACCAGGAACAGCAGGTTCACCAAAAAACTCAGCAGGTAGGCGATCAGCCCGCGACGGTCGCGCCACAGGAAGTAGTTGAGAAGACCCTTGCGGCTCCAGCCGAGGTTCTTGGTGCCCTGGAACACGATGCCGACAATCCACCGCGATTTCTGCCGGATTGCGTGTTGCAAGTCACGTGGGAAGTGTTCCCGGACACAGATCACCTGGGAGAATTCGCGGTTCATGCCGAACACCCAGGGTTGCTCCAACGCCAGTTTCGGATCGCTGACCGAATAACGGGCGAAGATGCATTTCATGCCTTTCTGTTTGAGGCGGAAACCGATGTCGTAGTCCTCGGTGAGACTCTGCACATCGAAGGCAATGCCGTCGCCGTCTTCCAGCAGGGCGCTGATGGCTTTACGGCTGAAGCAAGTGCCAACGCCGGCGCTGGGCACCTGGCCGGTGAGGGCTTCGCGGACGATGACGTCTTTGCCGTGGTTCTCGGCGAACTCATCGACGTAGTGCCCGGCGGTGAAGCCTTTCCACTCCGGCGCGTAGGGGTAGACCGGTATCTGGATCAGGTCCTTGTTCGGCAACAGGTAGTTGTAGAGGCGCAATTCCATCGGCGAAATCACGTCTTCGGCGTCGTGCAGGATGAACCCGGCGAACTGGATTTTCGCCTCGCTCTCGAAGCGCAGGATCGCGTCGATGATGTTGTTCAGGCAGTCGGCCTTGCTGGTCGGGCCGGGGCGGGCGCACACCACTTTGTGCACGTTGGGGTAGTGCTGGCAGACCGCGTCGACATCGGCCTGGGTTTCGGCGTCGTTGGGGTAGGTGCCGACGAAAATCTGATAGTTCTCGTAGTCGATGGTCGAGGCGGCCAGACGCGCCATTTCACCGACCACGCCGACTTCGTTCCACGCCGGCACCATGATTGCCAGCGGTTTCTCGGGAATCGAATACAGGCGTTCCTCGTCGGCACGCTTGAATTTCTCGTAGATCCGCCAGCGCCGGATGAATTTGCGGCTCCAGTAAACGAGGTCGATGAACAGGTCATCGAGGCCGAGGATGAACATCAACAGGGCGAGGGCAATCGCCACATATTTGAGACCGAACAGCACATACGCGAAAAAATCGACCCACCCCAGACTCATACCCCTTTACCCGCCGCCGAGCGTGCGCTCAGCCAGGCGTAGAGGCGGTTGGAACAGATGTTGAGTGTGATGTCGGGCCACTGACGCAGAACCCGGGCCAGCGGGGCCATTTTGATGGCCTCCGGGCGAGTACCGAAAACCATCATGACATTAAAGGACATTGACCCCTCCTGGGACGAAGCAAGGCCGCGGCCAAAGGGCCGGCAGCACTTATCTCTTTCTGAGAAATAAAGAAAAGCAGCCGGATGGGAGCTTGTCCAATCCGGCTTCGAGGCTAGTTGTTACAGATCAATTGGAACGACGGTGCCATTTCATGATGGCTCTTAGGTGGCACTTTCAGGAAAAGTTCCATCGTTTTGCGCGGGGGATGGTGCAGAGGGTGCTGAGGGTGTGGTGCAGCCAGGAGAGGGTGTGTCGGGGTTTGCGGCAAGTGGCGGGTGCTTTCACCTTGCCGATGTGTTCGGCGAAATGCTCATGAAGGGATCTTTCATCTCCAATGCCTTTGAGTTTTTTCCGCAGTTTCCCGTCCTGAAAGAAAAGCACCGTAGGGAATCCGTCGACATGAGAAATATTGGGCGACTTTTCCGCTTCGAGCATGTAGATGTTCGCCCGAAGTCGATAAGGCTCCGCGATTTCACGAAAAACCGGGCTGGCATAGGTACAGGCACCGCAGTGCTCGCTGTAGAAATACAGAATCACTGGACGCCATCCCTTCAACACTTTGCGGTAGGCGGGGTGCAACGTTGTGTGGGGGGGACGGGTTCTCATTGGAGCCTCCTGATCAATGAGTCTGGAAGGCCTTTGACGTTAAAGCAGGGCAAAACGGCGGTCTACTGTCAGAAATTACAGGTAGGTCCTACAAAGGATGATTTCGTCCTACTTTGATGCAAGAGCATTCCCTCAGAAGACTCAGGTCCGCAAAGGCCAAGCAGCTGGTATCGTTTTCAGACATTTATCAAAGGAGCTCCTGATGGGCAGCGACGCAGGTTTTAAAGCAGTTTCCGTAGTACAAACTGATGAGGAGCTTATGAATCGCCTTGAGGATCTGGAGCTGATAGCTCTCTGCAAGGAGTGGGAAAATGATCCGACCATAAAAGTTTCGATAGACGACCTTTGAGGTTGGTTCTCGGAAATAAACACTGCCCCTGAATCGATCACCCGTGCACCGACTGGGAACCTGCTACCCGCATTGTTGTAGCCAACGGTAGCGCACGCTCCGCTCTCTCACTGTTCCTCTATTTTTTCTTTTTACATATCTCTTTGATTCCTCAGAATTTTCAATCCATTGCAGATTCCCCGCGAATCCTGTGGCACACTTTCTGCTGTCTATTCCGTAGTAACAAACCGTGTTCCGGTATAGCGGAATAAACAACTTCCTGGAGTGCTTGCCATGCATCGCCGACCTTCCTTGTTCAAAGCGTGTGTTTTTGTTCTCGCGGCTTCGTCCGCTGTCGTGGGTATGGCCCAGGCGGCTGACAGCAAGCTCGACAGCGTCCTGGCCCGTGGAAAACTGATTGTGGGCACCGGCAGCACCAATGCGCCGTGGCACTTCCAGGGCGCGGACGGCAAGTTGCAGGGCTTTGATATCGACATCGCCCGGATCGTCGCCAAAGGTCTGTTCAACGACCCGAGCAAGGTCGAGTTTGTTGTGCAGTCTTCCGATGCGCGGATTCCCAACCTGCTGACCGACAAGGTCGACATGAGCTGCCAGTTCATCACCGTCACCGCCAGCCGTGCGCAGCAAGTGGCGTTCACCCTGCCGTACTACCGCGAAGGCGTCGGCCTGCTGCTGCCGAACAACAGCAAATACAAGGAAATCGAAGACCTGCAGGCCGGTGGTGACGGCGTGACCGTGGCCGTGCTGCAGAACGTGTACGCCGAGGAGCTGGTGCATCAGGCGCTGCCCAAGGCCAAGGTCGATCAGTACGACAGCGTTGATCTTATGTACCAGGCGGTGAACTCCGGTCGCGCCGATGCCGCCGCCACCGACCAGTCTTCGGTCAAATACCTGATGGTGCAGAACCCTGGCCGCTACCGCAGCCCGACGTACGCCTGGAGCCCGCAGACCTACGCGTGCGCCGTCAAACGTGGCGATCAGGACTGGCTGAACTTCGTCAACACCGCCCTTCATGAGGCCATGACCGGCGTCGAGTTCCCGACTTATGCCGCGTCGTTCAAGCAATGGTTCGGCGTGGATCTGCCATCGCCGGCCATCGGTTTCCCTGTCGAATTCAAATGATCCCGTGAGAGTGGGGCGCCCTGATGCGCCCCGCTCAAGGTACTGCCGACCATGAACTATCAGTTGAACTTTGCCGCCGTGTGGCGCGATTTCGACACCTTGCTGGCGGGGCTCGGTCTGGGCCTCGAACTGGCGCTGGTGTCGATCGCCATCGGCTGCGTGATCGGCCTGCTGATGGCGTTTGCCTTGCTGTCCAGGCATCGCGCCTTGCGGGTGCTGGCATCGGTGTATGTGACGGTGATCCGTAACACGCCGATTCTGGTGTTGATTCTGTTGATCTACTTTGCGTTGCCAAGCCTGGGAATCCGGCTGGACAAGATCCCGTCGTTCATCATCACGCTTTCGCTGTATGCCGGGGCGTACCTGACCGAAGTGTTCCGCGGCGGTTTGCTGAGCATTCCCAAGGGCCAGCGCGAAGCGGGGCTGGCTATCGGTCTGGGCGAGTGGCAGGTGAAAGCCTACGTCACCGTGCCGGTGATGTTGCGCAACGTGCTGCCGGCGCTGTCGAACAACTTCATTTCGCTGTTCAAGGACACCTCGCTGGCCGCCGCGATCGCGGTGCCGGAGCTGACCTATTACGCGCGCAAGATCAACGTCGAAAGCTACCGGGTGATCGAAACCTGGCTGGTGACCACGGCGTTGTATGTCGCGGCCTGTTACCTCATTGCCATGCTGCTGCGTTACCTCGAGCAGCGTCTGGCGATCCGCCGATAGGAGGCTGCGATGTACGAATCCCCCAGTTGGTTGCATGAGTTGTGGATTGCCCGCGAAGCCTTGTGGCAAGGCTTTCTGACCAGCGTGCAGGTGTCGGCGCTGGCGATTCTGTTCGGCACGTTTATCGGCGTATTCGCCGGGCTGGTGCTGACCTACGGCAAGTTCTGGATGCGCGCGCCGTTCCGTTTTTATGTCGACCTGATTCGCGGCACCCCGGTGTTCGTGCTGGTGCTGGCGTGCTTCTACATGGCACCGGCGCTCGGTTGGCAGATCAGTGCGTTTCAGGCGGGTGCCTTGGGGCTGACGCTGTTTTGCGGCTCCCACGTTGCCGAGATCGTGCGCGGTGCGTTGCAGGCGTTGCCACGCGGGCAGATGGAAGCCGGCAAGGCCATCGGCCTGACGTTCTATCAGTCCCTTGGTTACGTCCTGTTGCCTCAGGCACTGCGGCAGATCCTGCCGACCTGGGTCAATTCGTCCACCGAAATCGTCAAGGCCTCGACCTTGTTGTCGGTGATCGGCGTGGCCGAGCTGTTGCTCAGCACCCAGCAGATCATCGCCCGGACGTTCATGACCCTGGAGTTTTACCTGTTCGCCGGTTTTCTGTTCTTCGTCATCAACTACGGCATCGAATTACTCGGCCGGCACATTGAAAAGCGGGTGGCCCTGCCATGACTCAAGCTCAAGTTTCCAACGTCCAGAACGGTCAGCTCCTGCTGGACATCCGTGGCCTGCACAAACAATACGGCGCGGTCGAAGTGCTCAAGGGCGTTGACCTGAGCATGCAGCGCGGCAACGTGGTGACGCTGATCGGCTCCAGCGGCTCGGGCAAGACCACGCTGCTGCGCTGCGTGAACATGCTGGAGGAATTCCAGGGCGGGCAGATCCTGCTCGATGGCGAATCCATCGGCTATGACGAACTCAACGGAAAGCGCGTGCGCCACCCGGAAAAAGTCATTGCCCGTCATCGTGCGATGACCGGCATGGCGTTCCAGCAATTCAACCTGTTCCCGCACCTCACCGCGTTGCAGAACGTCACGCTCGGCTTGCTGAAAGTCAAAAAGATGCACAAGGACGAAGCCGTGGTCCTGGCCGAGAAATGGCTGGAGCGGGTCGGCCTGCTGGAGCGGCGCAATCACTTTCCCGGCCAGTTGTCCGGCGGTCAGCAGCAGCGCGTGGCGATTGCCCGGGCGATTGCGATGAACCCGAGCCTGATGCTGTTCGACGAAGTCACCTCGGCCCTCGACCCGGAACTGGTCGGCGAAGTGCTGAACGTGATCAAGGGCCTGGCCGAGGACGGCATGACCATGTTGCTGGTGACCCACGAAATGCGTTTTGCCTTCGAGGTCTCGGACAAGATCGTTTTCATGAATCAGGGGCGCATCGAAGAGCAGGGGCCTCCCAAGGAACTGTTCGAGCGTCCTCAATCGCCGCGGCTGGCGGAATTTCTCAAAAGCACGCGGTTCTGACTTTTCACTTTTTCAATCAGGAGAAACACCCATGAGCATTACTCGTTACGGCACCGGCAGCACCGCCGCTGGCGGCCAGCCGCGTCCATTCGCCCGCGCCGTTGAAGCCGATGGCTGGCTGCACGTTTCCGGGCAGGTGCCGGCGGTGGATGGCGAGATCATCGTGGGCGGCATCGTCGAGCAGACGCACCAGACCATGAAGAACCTGATCGCGATTCTCGAAGAGGCCGGTTATGGCCTGGAAGATGTAGTGCGCGCCGGCGTGTGGCTGGACGATCCGCGGGATTTCAGCAGTTTCAACAAGGTCTTCGGCGAGTACTTCAAGCCCGAACACGCACCGGCCCGGGCCTGTGTGCAGGCGAGCATGATGGTCGACTGCAAGGTCGAGATCGACTGCATTGCGTACAAAAAGAAGGCTTGAGTGATGTGGCGTCGCTGAGGCCATAGCCCCCTCACCCTGGCCCTCTCCCCCAGGAGAGGGGACTGATCTCTATCGATGCAGATTGTTGTGCCAGACGATGGCATTTGCATCGATGCGATCAGGCTCCCTCTCCCCCTGGGAGAGGGCGGGGTGAGGGCTGCGATCCAACTGACACAACGCCAAGGGCCAGTTACCATCCCCGGCATCTTTTATGGGAACAACAGAAATGACCGAAGACACCATCAAGCGCCGGGCACGCGGTCTGGACCGGGCGTTCGATATCCTCGATTTCCTCAAGGAGATCGGCCAGCCACTGCGTCCGAACGACATCGCCAACGGCATCGGCAGCCCGAAATCCACGGTCTACGAGCTAGTGGCGTCATTGCTCGAGCGGCGGATTCTGGAGCCGGTGGGCAAGGACGGTCACGTCTATCTCGGTCGTCAGCTGTACTTCCTTGGCCAGGCGCACTTGCGCCATTTCGACCTCAGTCGCGAAGCCGATCACGCCTTGCAGGAGATCGTCAGCCAGACCCGGGAAACCGCGCAGATGTGCCTGCTCAACGGGCGCAAATACACGGTGGCGCTGATGAAGGAGGGCGAGCGGCATTTCCGCATTTCTTCCGATATCGGTGAAAACGCGCCGATCCCGTGGACCGCGTCCGGGCGCCTGCTGCTGGCGCACTTGAGCGATCAGCAGATCAGTGACCTGATCGACCCAGACGATTTCATTCTGCCGGGTGGCGAACGCCTGCCGATGGAGACGTTTCTGGCGGAAATCCGTCAGGCCGGCATCGACGGTTTCTTCTCCTTCGACAGTGTCGCCGACACCTTCACCCATTGCTTCGCCGCCCCGGTCAAAGACCCTCAAGGCGTGGCCATCTGCACCCTGTGCATCGTCGCCCCGCGCGCCGATGCCAAGAACAATTACAACGACTATCGCCGGGTCTTGATCGAGAGCGCCAACAGCCTCGCCCGGCGAATCAACGAATAACCGCGCCTGCCTGCGGGCGCGACTGTGAGGAGTTCGACCATGACGACTGCCAACAACACTGCTGCCGTGGAAAAGGGCGATGCCGCCGTCGGCGCGCAACTGGTGCGTGACATCAGCCTGCCGGCGCTGGTGCTGCATCGCGAAGCGCTGGAACACAACATCCGCTGGATGCAGAAATTCGTCAGCGACAGCGGCGCCGAACTCGCGCCCCACGGCAAGACCAGCATGACCCCGGCGCTGTTTCGTCGTCAGCTCGACGCCGGCGCTTGGGGCATCACCCTGGCCAGCGCCACCCAGACCCGCGCTGCATACGCCCACGGCGTGCGCCGGGTGCTGATGGCCAACCAACTGGTCGGCACACCGAACATGGCGCTGATCGCCGATCTGCTGGCGGCCGATTCCGGCTTCGATTTCTATTGCATGGTCGATCACCCGGACAACGTCGCCGATCTGGGCGCTTATTTCGCATCGCGCGGCGTGCGGCTTAACGTGATGATCGAATACGGCGTGGTCGGCGGCCGTTGCGGTTGCCGCAGCGAGCAGGAAGTCATCGAACTGGCCAAGGCCATCGGCGCGCAACCAGCGCTGGCCCTGACCGGCATCGAAGGTTACGAAGGCGTGATCCATGGCGATCACGCCGTCAGCGGCATCCGTGAATTCGCGGCCTCGCTGGTGCGCCTGGCGGTGCAGTTGCAGGACAGCGGCGCGTTCGCCATCGCCAAGCCGATCATCACCGCGTCGGGTTCGGCGTGGTACGACCTGATCGCCGAATCATTCGAAGCGCAGAACGCTGGCGGGCGTTTCCTCAGCGTGCTGCGTCCCGGCAGTTATGTCGCTCACGACCATGGCATCTATAAAGAGGCGCAGTGCTGCGTGCTCGACCGTCGCAGCGACCTGCACGAAGGCCTGCGCCCGGCGCTGGAAGTCTGGGCGCACGTGCAGTCGCTGCCGGAGCCGGGCTTCGCGGTGATTGCCCTGGGCAAGCGTGACGTGGCGTTCGATGCCGGGATGCCGGTGCCGTTGCTGCGTTACAAGGCCGGCGTGCTGCCGGCAGTGGGCGACGATGTCGGCGCCTGCAAGGTGACGGCGGTGATGGACCAGCACGCGTTCATGACCGTGGCGCCCGGCGTGGAATTGCGCGTCGGCGACATCATTTCCTTTGGCACTTCGCACCCATGCCTGACCTTCGACAAGTGGCGCGTGGGGCTGCTGGTGGACGAGCAGCTGTCGGTGATCGAAACCATGGAAACCTGCTTCTGATGAACTCGCTCAGTGCATTGGGTCCGAACACCCCGCGCATCGCCCTGATCGGCGAATGCATGATCGAACTCCAGCAACGTGCCGATGGCAGCCTGCAACAGAGCTTTGGCGGTGACACGCTGAACACGGCGGTCTATCTGTCCCGCGCCATGGGCGACAACGCGCAGGTCGATTACGTCACGGCGCTGGGTGACGACAGCTTTAGTGACGCGATGTGCCGCAGTTGGGCCGACGAAGGCATTGGTCTGGATCTGGTCCAGCGTTTACCCGGTCGTCTGCCGGGTCTGTATTGCATCCAGACCGACGCCGCCGGCGAACGTCGTTTTCTGTACTGGCGCAACGAAGCCGCCGTTCGCGACTGCTTCACCACGCCGACGGCCGCGCCGATTCTGGCGGCGCTGCCGGATTACGACGTGCTGTATTTCAGCGGTATCACGCTGGCGGTACTCGGTGCGCAGGGGCGGGAAAAACTGATCGAGACCTTGATCGAAGCCCGTCAGGGTGACGCGCGAATCGTCTTCGACAACAACTACCGCCCACGCCTGTGGGCTTCGGTGGAAGAGGCGCGGGCGGCGTATCGCAGCGTGTTGCCCCATGTCGATCTGGCGTTGCTGACGGTGGACGACGAACAGGCGCTGTTCCATTTCGAAGACTGTGACGCGGTGTTTGAAGCGTACGCGCAGATCGGCACGCCGGAAGTGGTGCTCAAGCGCGGCGCCGAAGCCTGTCTGATCCGTTGCGACGGGGAAGCGTTCGAAGTCCCGGCGCAGAAGGTCGAGAAGGTGGTGGACACCACGGCAGCGGGGGATTCGTTCAGTGCGGCGTATCTGGCGAGTCGCTTGTCGGGCGCAAGCCCTGTGCAGGCGGCGGAGGCGGGGCATCGCTTGGCCAGTCAGGTCATTCAAGTGCCTGGGGCGTTGATCCCCAGGGATTGATGCCGATCCCTGAAGGCGCTGCCGAAAGCCGCGCCTTCAGGGCACTGGATCAGTCGCGGTAAAACACCTGTACCAGGTGATACCCGAACTTGCTCTTGATCGGCCCGTGCACGGTGCGCAGCGGTTTTTTGAAGATCACCGCATCGATCGCACCGACCATCTGCCCCGGCCGTACTTCACCCAGATCGCCGCCGCGCTTGCCGGACGGACAAGTCGAAAATTTCTTCGCCAGCACATCGAACGCCTCACCGTTGGCGATGCGTTGTTTGAGTTTTTCAGCCTCTTCGGCGGTCTTCACCAGAATGTGGCGGGCTTGGGCTTTCATCGTGCAATACCTGTAGCGGGGTGACGGCGGGGCGCGGATTATGCCTCAAGTCACGGGTTTTGGCTGATCATCGTGCGGATCTTGCCGGCCAGCTGTTCGATGGAAAACGGTTTGGCGACCATGTCCATGCCGTCTTCGAGGAAGCCCTGGCGCTCGGCGGCTTTCTGC
Organism: Pseudomonas sp. GW456-12-10-14-LB2; assembly: GCF_002884345.1. Classification (NCBI taxonomy): domain Bacteria; kingdom Pseudomonadati; phylum Pseudomonadota; class Gammaproteobacteria; order Pseudomonadales; family Pseudomonadaceae; genus Pseudomonas; species Pseudomonas sp. GW456-12-10-14-LB2. Next base: position 65,336 of record NZ_POHV01000027.1, on the reverse strand, counting down.
GCGTAACCGGTCATGAACAACACCTTGAGCCCCGGACGATGCTGGCGGGCGATCTCCGCCATTTGCCGGCCGTTCATGCCCGGCAGGCCGACGTCGGTCACCAGCAGGTCAACCCGCAGATCCGATTCGAGCAACGGCAGGGCGCCCTTGGCGTCTTCGGCTTCATGGGCGCGATAACCCAGCTCCTTGAGCAGGTCCATGACCAGCATGCGCACCGCCGGATCGTCCTCGACCACCACCACGGTCTCGCCGGTCGCCACAGCGGGGGCCTCGGCAACCGCTTCGATTGCCGGCAGCTCCGCTTCCAGTGCATACAAGCGCGGCAAGTACAGGCGCACGCAGGTGCCCTGACCCGGCAGGCTGTCGAGGCTGACGTGCCCACCCGATTGCTGGGCAAAGCCATAAATCATCGACAAGCCGAGCCCGGTGCCTTGCCCGATGGGTTTGGTCGTAAAGAACGGATCGAACGCTTTGGAACGTACTGAAGGCGTCATGCCGGTGCCGTTGTCGCTCACCGCCAGCATCAGGTAATCACCGGCCTTGACCGGTTCGAGGGTAGTGATGTCGTTGCCGTCGAGGTAGACGTTGGCGGTTTCGATCAACAGCTCGCCGCCGTCGGGCATGGCGTCGCGGGCGTTGATCACCAGGTTGAGCAGGGCGTTTTCCAGTTGGCTGACATCCGTACTGACGGACCATACGTTGTCGGCCAGGCGCAACTTGAGCTCGATCGGATCACCCTTGGTGCGGCGGATCAGGTCTTCCAGCGAGTGGATCAGTTCATTGACGTTGATGGTTTTGCGATCCAGCGACTGACGCCGGGAGAACGCCAGCAGACGGTGAGTCAGCGCGGCTGCGCGGTTGGCCGAAGACACCGCCGCGTCGGTGAAACGGCCGATCTCATCGGCGCGGCCATTGGCGATGTAGCGCTGCATCAGGTCGAGGCTGCCGATGATGCCGGTCAGCATGTTGTTGAAGTCATGGGCGATGCCGCCGGTGAGCTGGCCGACCGCTTCCATTTTCTGCGCGTGGCGCAGAGCGTCTTCGGCGCGCTCGCGTTCGAACATCTCGTTCTGCAAACGCTGGTTGGCCTGAGCCAGTTGTTCGGTGCGCGCACTCACACGCTCCTCAAGGGTTTCATTGAGGTTGCGCAGGGCTTCTTCGGTCTTTTTTCGTTCGGTTTCGTCGATCACGAAGATGTAGAAACCGTTCACTGCTCCATCCGCACCGTGGCGCGGCAGGTAGTTCATCAAGGCGTGCCGCTGACTGCCATCACGGTGCGGCGTGTACAGGCTGAACGAGCAGGGCCGACCGGCGAGTGCTTCGGCGATGTACGGCGCCCGCAGGAAATAGGCCTCTTCGCCGATCACCTCACGGATCGTGCGACCGTAAAGCTCTTGCGGCGTGAGCCCGTACCAGTCGAGGTACGCGGCGTTGTTCAGGCGAAAGCGTTCTTCGTGGTCGACATAGCTGATCAGGATCGGCATGGCGTTGATGATCAGTTGCAGCTCGGTCTGGCTTTGCCGCAGTGCCTGTTCGGTGTGCTTGCGTTCGGTCAGGTCCAGCGCCGCGCCGAGAAAACGTATCGGCCGGCCGTGATGATCCTTGTAGCAGCGCCCGCGGGCGAACACCCAGCGCAGCTCGCCATTGGCTTGCAGCAGGCGGTATTCCTCGGCGTATTCGGTGCCGTGGGTAATGCAATGCTTGATACTGCGGGCGATCATAGCGCGGTCTTCGGGGTGCACGCCGTGCAGGTACTCGCTGATCGGCAACTGACCGGCCAGGGCCGGATCGACACCGTGCAACTGGGCGAAATGCGCATCGGCGATGAAGCGGTCTTCGCCAATGTCCCAATCCCAGGTGCCGACCGCATCGGTGGCCGCCAGCGCCAGTTGCAGACGCTCTTCGCTTTCGCGCTGAGCCTTGAGACTGTCTTCGGAGCGCTGCTGCAGTTCCAGGGCGATGCGCCGGCGTTCGTTGGTTTCGATGGCGGTGACCAGAATCCCGGCCACTTGCGCGCTTTCGTCGCGGATCGGGCTGTAGGTCAGGTCCAGCCAGAAGTCGGAATCCTGCCCATCCCGCTGCAGGGTAAAGCGCCGTTCGCTGTAGGTTCGCACCTGGCCTTGTAGGACGGCGCTGTAAATCGGGTCGGTAAAGTCTCTAAGTTCCGGCCATATCTGGTGCGCCGGTTGTCCGAAAGCGTGCGGATGCTTGCTCCCGGCGAGCAGTGCAAAGCCGTTGTTATAGATCTGGGTGAGTTGCGGGCCCCACAACAGCAGCATCGGCATCGGCGAGTGAATCACGATGTCCACCGCGGTGCGCAGGCTCTGTGGCCAGGTGCCAGCGGCGCCCAGCGGGCTGCGGCTCCAGTCGGTGCGGGCAATCAATGCCTGGGCGTCGTTGGTGTTCGGTACAGCGTTCATCACATCAATCCTGGGCGTCGGTCGGTGAGGCGGCGTCTACTATCCTAGTGCGGTAGACGCTGTAAGGCACGTCGCGTTACGGCGCGGTCTTGTGTTCATTGAAAGCTTCGCAGGTGCTTTTGGCCATGGAAATCGATGCATTGCTCAAACAACTGGCGAGCCGCCACGGTTCGGATCTGTTCCTGTCCACGGGCGCACCACCCAGTGCGCGGTTCGACGGGGTGCTCACGCCCTTGAGCGAGCAGCCCTTCAAACCCGGTGAGGTGGCCAGTATCGCGGTCTCCCTGATGGACGCCGAACAACGACGGGAGTTCGACCGGGATCTGGAAATGAACCTGGCGATTTCCCGCACCGGGATCGGCCGCTTCCGGGTCAACATCTTCAAACAACGCAATGACGTGTCGATCGTTATTCGTAACGTCAAACTCGACATTCCGCGATTCGAAGATTTGAAACTGCCGCCGGTATTGCTCGATTCGGTGATGCTCAAGCAAGGCCTGATCCTGTTCGTCGGCGCCACCGACTCGGGCAAGTCGACGTCGCTGGCGGCGCTGATCGACCATCGCAATCGCCACAGCAGCGGGCACATCATCACCATTGAAGACCCGGTGGAATACATCCATCGCCACAAAAAATCAATCATCAACCAGCGCGAAGTCGGGGTCGATACCCGCAGCTTTCACGCTGCGCTGAAAAATACTCTGCGCCAGGCCCCGGACGTGGTGCTGATCGGCGAAATCCGTGATCGCGAGACCATGGAACATGCGCTGGCCTTCGCCGAAACCGGGCATCTGGTGCTGTCGACATTGCACGCCAACAACGCCAATCAGGCGCTGGACCGGATCATCAATTTCTTTCCCGAAGAGCGCCGCCCGCAATTGCTGCATGCCTTGGGCAATCACCTCAAGGCGTTCGTCTCCCAGCGTCTGGTGCGAACCCGGGACGGTCAGCGACGGGCCGCCGCCGAGGTGATGCTGGGCACGCCGACGATTGCCGACCTGATCCGGCGCAATGATTTTGGTGAGCTGAAAACCATCATGGAAAAATCGGCGGAACTGGGCATGCAGACCTTTGACGGTGCACTGTTCGTGCTGGTAGCAGAAGGGGTGATCGATGAAGACGAGGCCCTGAAAAATGCTGATTCGGTGAATAACCTGCGCCTGCGTCTGAAGCTGCACGCCGACACCATGCCGTCCCCACCGCCCTCGACCGGCGAATGGGGACTGATGGACTGACAGGCTTCAGTCGCGAAGTTCGACCCGGTCGCGAAACTGCTCAAGCGCTTGCGGATTGGCGAGGGCATCGGTGTTTTTCACCGGATCACCGTGCACCACATTGCGCACGGCCAGCTCCACCACCTTGCCGCTGATGGTGCGCGGAATGTCAGTGACCGCGACGATCTTCGCCGGCACATGGCGCGGTGTGGTGTTGGCGCGGATCACCTGGCGGATCTGCTGTTGCAGTGCCTCATCCAGCGTTAGGCCATCCTTGAGGCGTACGAACAGCACCACGCGCACGTCGTCCTGCCACTGTTGGCCGATGGCGACGCTGTCCAGCACTTGCGGGACTTTTTCCACCTGCCGGTAGATCTCCGCCGTGCCGATGCGCACGCCGCCGGGGTTGAGCACAGCGTCGGAGCGGCCGTGAATCAGCATCCCGCCGTGGGGCAGTTGTTCGGCATAGTCACCCTGGGCCCAGACGCCGGGGAACTGGCTGAAATAGGATTTGCGCAGCTTTTCGCCATCGGGATCGTTCCAGAGTCCGATGGGCATCGCCGGGAATGGTCGAGTGCATACCAATTCACCTTTTTCGCCGATCACCGGTTGCCCGGCGTCATTCCACACTTCCACCGCCATGGCCAGGCTCTTGCCCATGATCTCGCCCCGGCGAACCGCCGACATCGGGTTACCGTTGACGAAGCAGGACACGATGTCCGTACCACCGGACATCGAGGACAGGCACACGTCCGGTTTGAAGTCGCGATAAACGAAGTCATAACTCTGCGGCGACAGCGCGGAGCCGGTGCAAAGCAGGGTTTTCAGGTGGCTCAGGTCGTAGCTTTCGCGCGGCTTGATGCCGCTGCTTTCCAGGGTCGCGAGGAATTTCGGGCTGGTGCCGAACACGCTGACCTGCTCGTCGTCGAGCAGCTCCAGCAATCGCTCGTTGTCCGGATAAAACGGTGAGCCGTCATACAGCACCACCGCGCTGCCGACCGCTAGTGCCGAGACCAGCCAGTTCCACATCATCCAGCCGCAGGTGGTGTAGTAGAACAGACGGTCGCCGGGGCCCAGGTCGACATGCAGCCCGTGCTCCTTGGCGTGTTGCAGCAACACGCCGCCGGTGCTGTGAACAATGCACTTCGGTACGCCGGTGGTGCCGCTGGAATACAGCACGTACAGCGGATGATCGAACGGCACCGGGACGAACTGCGGCTCATCGCCCGGTTCATAGAAGTCGTCCCACAGCGTGACGTTGGCGGGTGTCCGGTAATCCGTGGCATGGGCCTGAGGTCGCGCGTAGGGCACGATGATCAACTGCTGCAAGGTCGGCAGTTGTTCGAGGATTTCATTGATCTTGACGGTCTGGTCGATCTCTTTGCCGGCATAGCGGTAACCGGCGCAGGTGATCAGCACTTTCGGTTCGATCTGGCCAAAGCGGTCGATCACGCCGTGGGTGCCGAAGTCCGGCGATGAGCACGACCAGATTGCGCCGAGACTGGTGGTCGCGAGCATCGCCACCAGGGTTTGCCAGGTGTTGGGCATGCAGGCGGCAACCCGGTCGCCGACCACGACACCGGCTGCTTGCAGACTGGCCTGGAAGCCAGCGACTTGCTGGGCCAGTTCGGCCCAGGTCAGCAGTTCACGCTGGCCGTTTTCCCCGATAGCGATCACGGCGATGGCATCGTCGCGTCGGCTCAACAGGTGTTCGGCGAAATTCAACGTGGCGCCGGGAAACCATTCGGCACCCGGCATTTTCAGGCCTCCACGCAGAACGGCGTCCGACTGGGTGTGAAAACTGATGCCGAAGAAATCCACGATCGCCTGCCAGAACGCTTCGCGCTGGTCGATGGACCATTGATGCAGGGCCGGGTAATCGTCGAGGTGCAGGTGATGGCGTTGATTGATGAAGTGCCGAAAGCCGTCCATGCGGGACCGGGCAATGCGTTTGGCATCGGGCTGCCAGAGAATGTCGGACATGGTTTGCCTCTTATTGTTTGTCAGAAGGCTCCCACGACAGCGTGGGAGCGATCAGTTGCAAGCTTATTGCGCGAGCCACCCGCCATCGATATTCCACGCGGCGCCACGCACTTGGCTGCCGGCCTCGCTGCACAGAAACAACACCAGCTCACCCAGATGTGCCGGGGTGACGAACTCCAGCGACGGCTGTTTCTCGGCCAGCAGATCGTGCTGCGCCTGCTGCGGGTCGACACCCTTGGCTGCGCGATCGTCGATCTGTTTCTGCACCAGCGGCGTCAGCACCCAGCCCGGGCAGATCGCGTTGCAGGTCACGTTGCTGGCGGCGGTTTCCAGGCCGACCACCTTGGTCAGGCCGATCACGCCATGCTTGGCCGCCACATACGCAGCTTTACCGGTGGAGCCGACCAGGCCGTGCACCGAGGCGATGTTGACGATCCGCCCCCATCCCTTGGCGCGCATGCCCGGCAGGCTCAGGCGAGTGCTGTGAAACACCGACGACAGGTTGATCGCGATGATCGAATCCCAGCGCTCCACCGGAAATTCTTCCACCGCCGCGACGTGCTGGATGCCTGCGTTGTTGACCAGAATGTCCACGCCGCCGAACTCGCGCTCGGCATAGGCGATCATGTCGGCGATCTGCGCCGGGTCGCTGACGTCCGCCGGGTGATGGCCGACCTTGCCGCCGTACTGCTCGACTTCGGCGATCACCTTGGAGGCGTCGCCAAAACCGTTGAGGATCAGGTTGGCGCCGGCCTTGGCCAGCGTCAGGGCGATGCCCAGCCCGATGCCGCTGGTGGAGCCGGTAACCAGTGCGGTCTTGCCATAAAGAGTCGTCATCAATACCTCACACAATGCCAGTGGCGTAGAAAGTGCCGATCACCACGAAAACCGCCAGGGTCTTGATCAGCGTAATACAGAAAATGTCCTTGTAGGCCTCACGGTGGGTGAGACCAGTGACGGCGAGCAGGGTGATCACGGCGCCGTTGTGCGGCAGGGTGTCCATGCCGCCGCTGGCCATCGCGGCCACCCGGTGCAGCACTTCCAGCGGAATGTTGGCGGCGTGGGCGGCGCTGATGAATTGCTCCGACATCGCTGCCAGCGCGATGCTCATGCCGCCCGAAGCAGAACCGGTGATACCGGCCAGCAGGGTCACGGTAATCGCTTCGTTGACCAGCGGATTGGGAATGCTCTTGAGCCAGTCGGCCAGCACCAGGAAACCCGGCAACGAGGCGATGACCGCACCGAAACCGTATTCCGACGCAGTGTTCATCGCCGCCAGCAGTGCACCGCTGACTGCGCTTTTGCTGCCCTCGGCGAGCTTGCTTTTGATCGCTTTAAAACCGAACGCCAGCACCATCAGAATGCCCACCAGCAAGGCTGCCTGCACCGCCCAGATCGCCGTGAGTTTGGCGATCTCGGTAGTGACCGGCGCGGCCATGCCCGGCAGCGCGAGGCTGTGGGTCTTGCCGTACCACTGCGGAATCCACTGGGTGAACAGCAGGTTCATGATGCCCACCGCCAGCAGCGGCGACAGGGCAATCCACGGGTTCGGCAGCTTAAGGTCTTCGGCGGTTTCCGGTTCGTTGCGCAGTTCGGTGCCGTAGCCTTCACCGGCACGCTGAGCCTTGTTGCGTTGGCGCTGCAGGAACAGCATGCCGGCGCAGAACACGAAAATCGTGCCGATCACACCCAGCCATGGCGCTGCCCACGCCGTGGTGTTGAAAAAGGTGCTGGGGATGATGTTCTGGATCTGCGGCGTGCCGGGCAGGGCGTCCATGGTGAACGAAAACGCGCCGAGGGCGATGGTCGCCGGAATCAGGCGCTTGGGGATGTTGCTCTGGCGGAACATTTCCGCTGCGAACGGGTAGACCGCGAACACCACGACGAACAGCGAAACGCCGCCGTAGGTGAGCAGGGCGCAGACCAGCACGATCACCAGCATCGCCTGGCGGGTGCCGAGCAGACGAATCGCTGCCGCGACGATCGAGCGGGAGAAACCCGACAGTTCGATCAGCTTGCCGAACACGGCGCCGAGCAGGAACACGGGAAAGTAGAGTTTGATGAAGCCGACCATCTTCTCCATGAACACCCCGGTGAAAGCAGGGGCGACGGCAGACGGGTCGGTGAGCAGCACGGCTCCGAGGGCGGCGATCGGGGCAAAAAGGATAACGCTGTAGCCACGGTAGGCCGCGAGCATCAGCAGCGCGAGGGCTGCCAAGGCGATGATCACACTCATGGTGTGCTCCTTCGATTGTTATTTTTGTGGGTGGAACGGGTGTGGGGAGGCCTGAAGCGAGATCTGTGCCAGATAGTTAAGTTGTTGAAATAAAAGGAATTAATTTGATATTCGGCGGTAGTTTTGGAGTTTTTGTCTCTGTTTGGAGACTTCTATAACTGTGAGGACGATATCGCGGGCAAGCCCGCTCCCACAGTTGTACGCATTCCCCCGGGAGAGCGGGCTCGCCCGCGATGCTTTTAATGTTGTCTCTATATGGGGAATGGTGTCTCTCTATTGAGACTCCGCGATCCCCAGTGCAATCATTTTCTTGTAAAGCGTCGACCGCCCCAGTCCCAGCCGCTCAGCCGCCTCGATCACCTTGCCCCCGCATTGCGCGAGGGTGGATTGAATCAACTGCCGGTCAAACCGCTCGCGAGCCTGACTGAAGGTTTCGTTGGTTATTGGCTCTGAGAGAGGCACCAGCGTTCGCTCAACCGGTGCGAACGTGCCAATCGCGGCACGAATGTCATCCGCCGTCAGCATCAAGTCATCACTGAGCAGTGCTGCTCGCTCCAGCACGTTTCGCAACTCGCGGATATTCCCCGGCCACGCGTGCTGTCCCAACAGCTCCAGCGCTTCGCGGTTCAACTCGTGCTGACTGCGCAACTCCTCAAGAATCGCTTCACTGAGCGCCGGCAGATCATCCAGCCGCTCTCGCAGCGGCGGCACCTGAATCGGCAACACGTTGAGGCGGTAGTACAAATCCGCGCGGAACTCGCCGCGCTTGATCGCCGCTTCCAGATCCGTCGAGGTCGCGGCAATCACCCGCACATCGCTCTGGATTACTTCATTGGAACCGACAGGTTCGAATTCCTTTTCCTGCAACACCCGCAGCAATTTGCTTTGCAGCGGCAGTGGCATGTCGCCGATCTCGTCGAGAAACAGCGTCCCGCCCTGAGCGATCTGCAACTTGCCGGTGCGACCCTTGCGGTCGGCGCCGGTGAAAGCGCCCGGCGCGGTGCCGAAGAACTCGGCTTCAAGCAACGCCTCGGGAATCGCCGCGCTATTGATACTGACAAACGCCTTGTGCGCCCGAGGTGAAGCGCCATGGATCGCCTGGGCCAGCAATTCCTTGCCGCTGCCGGTTTCGCCCAGCAACAGAACCGGCGACTCGGCGCTCGCGCTGCGACGGGCACGGCGCTTGACCTCGAGGCTGGCAGCGCTGGTGCCGATGAAGTGGGCGAAGTTGTATTTGGTCTGGCGGGCACGCAGCAGCGAGCGGGTCGAGGCCAGCTCTTCCTGCATGCTCAGGTAGCGCTTGAGCATCGGCGACAGCGTGCGCAGTTCGTCGAACAGGGCAAAACCGATGGCGCCGATCACCGCGCCGGCGTCGTCATGAATCGGCAGGCGCATCACCACCAGCGGTTCTTTCGGGGTGTCCTGCATGTCCAACAGAATTGGCCGCCCGGTGCGCACCACTTCGCGCAGCAGGCTGCCGGGGATCACGCTTTCGCAAGGCTTGCCGATGGCCCCGGCGGCGGAGTCGAGCCCGAAGCGCCGCGCATAGCGCTCGTTCATCCAGACGATGTTCGCGTCGCGGTCGACAATCACCGTGCCTTCACTGGATTGCTCGATGATCTCGAACAACGAACGGATCGCCAGCGTGCGAACCCGTTGGTAATCCTTAAGGCTTTCGGTGGTGTTCATGGCGGCGTCCATTGGCGGAAGTCAGGTGGCGCGATTATGCCTATCCCGGATGCGCCGCCGCCAACAGCTCTTTGGTATAGGGATGCTGCGGTGAGTCGAACACGTCATGGCTGGCGCCGCTTTCGACCACCTTGCCGTCCTTGATCACGATCATGTCGTGGGCCAACGCCCGCACCACGGCCAGATCGTGGCTGATGAACAGATACGTCAGGCCATGTTTTTCCTGAAGCTGGCGGAGCAGGGCGACCACCTGTTTCTGCACGGTGCGATCCAGTGCCGAGGTCGGTTCGTCGAGCAGGATCAGCGCGGGTTTGAGTACCAATGCCCGGGCGATGGCAATGCGCTGACGCTGGCCACCGGAGAACTCATGGGGATAGCGATGACGGCTTTCGGGATCGAGCCCTACTTCCTTGAGCACGCGGATCACCTGGTCGTCGCACTCGTCGGCAGTGGACTGGCAATGCACTTCCAGCCCTTCGCTGATGATCTGCGCCACCGACATGCGCGGGCTGAGGCTCCCGAACGGATCCTGGAACACCACCTGCATCTGCCGGCGCCACGGCCGCATCTGTTTCTGGTCGAGGCCGTCGAGGGCCGTGCCCTGGAAGCGGATGCTGCCCTTGGAGTCGAGCAGCCGTAGAATCGCCTGGCCGAGGGTCGACTTGCCCGAACCGGACTCGCCGACAATGCCCAGCGTCTTGCCGCGCTGGATGTTCAGGCTGATGCCATCCACCGCGCGCAGGTATTGTTTGCGCTGGAACAGCCCGCCGCCGACCGTGAAATCAACCCGCAGGTCATCGACTTCCAGCACGTTCTCGCGTTCGTCCCGGGGCAGTGCTTCGCCTTCCGGTTCAGCGTTGAGCAACACGCAGCTGTAAGGGTGTTTCGGTTCGGTGAACAGGGTTTCGCACGGCGCCTGCTCGACGATTTCCCCGGCCTTCATCACGCACACCCGTTGGGCGATGCTGCGCACCAGATTGAGGTCATGGCTGATCAGCAGCAGCGACATGCCCAGGCGCCGTTGCAGAGACTTGAGCAGCAACAGGATCTTGCGCTGTACGGTCACGTCGAGGGCGGTGGTCGGCTCGTCGGCGATCAGTAATTCAGGTTCGCAGGCCAGGGCCATCGCGATCATTACCCGCTGGCGCTGGCCGCCGGACAGTTGATGCGGATAAGCCTTCAGCCGTTCTTTCGGTTTCTGGATGCCCACCAGTTCGAGCAGTTCGAGGATTCGCGCCTGAGCTTCCTTGCCACCGAGGCCACGGTGCAGCAACAGGGTTTCGCCGATCTGCTTTTCAATCGTGTGCAACGGATTGAGCGAGGTCATCGGCTCCTGGAAAATCATGGCGATGCGGTTACCCCGCAGGTCGCGCAGGGTCTTGGGATCGGCGCCGACCAGTTCCTGCCCACGATAGCGGATGCTGCCGGTGGTCCGGGCATCGCATTCGGGGAGCAGTTGCAGGATCGAGTGGGCCGTCACCGATTTGCCCGAGCCCGATTCGCCGACCAGGGCCAGGCACTCGCCGGGGCGGATGTCCAGGCACAGGTTGCGCACCACGGTCTGGCCATGGAAGGCAACGCTGAGGTCACGGATTTCGATCAGGTTGTCAGTCATATCAAATATCCGTTCATGAGCGCGGGTCAAAGGCATCGCGCAGCGCTTCGCCGATGAATACCAACAGGGAAAGAATCAGCGCCAGGGTGAAAAATGCGGTCAACCCGAGCCACGGCGCTTGCAGGTTCTGCTTGCCCTGACCGATCAGCTCGCCCAGTGACGCGCTGCCGGCGGGCATGCCGAAGCCGAGGAAATCCAGCGCGGTCAGGGTCGAAATCGCCCCGGTCAGAATAAAGGGCAGATAACTGAGGGTTGCGTTCATCGCGTTGGGCAGGATGTGCCGGACAATCACCTTGCGATCGCTCAAGCCCAAGGCCCGGGCAGCCTTGACGTACTCGAGATTACGACCGCGCAGGAACTCGGCGCGTACCACGTCCACCAGCGCCAGCCAGGAGAACAGCGCCATGATCCCCAGCAGCCACCAGAAGTTCGGCTCGACGAATCCCGAAAGAATGATCAGCAGGTAAAGCACCGGCAGTCCTGACCAGACCTCCAGCAATCGCTGGCCGAGCAGATCGACCCAGCCGCCGTAATAGCCCTGCAGGGCGCCGGCCGCGATGCCGATCAGGGCGCTGACGAAGGTCAGCATCAGGGCGAACAGGATCGACACCCGCGCGCCGAAGATCACCCGAGCCAGTACGTCACGCGCCTGATCGTCGGTGCCCAGCCAGTTGACCGAAGTCGGCGGGCTCGGTGCCGGTTTGTTGAGGTCGTAGTTCGGGGTGTCGTCACTGAACGGAATCGGCGGAAACAATAGCCAGCCACCGTCCTTGCGGATCAGCTTCTGCACGTAGTCGCTGCGGTAGTCGGCCTGGAACGGCAGTTGTCCGCCGAACTCCTGTTCGGTGTGGCGCTTGAATACCGGGAAGTACCATTGGCCCTGATAACTGACGACCAATGGCTTGTCGTTGGCTATCAGTTCGCCGCCGAGGCTAAGCAGAAACAGGCCGATAAACAGCCACAGCGACCACCAGCCCCGGCGGTTTTTCTTGAAGCGTTCGAAGCGGCGACGGCCCAGAGGCGAGAGCTTGAACATCAGGCGTTCCTCGCGGCGAAGTCGATGCGCGGGTCGACCAGCGTGTAGCACAGGTCGCCGATCAGTTTTATCAGCAGGCCGAACAGGGTGAAGATGAACAGCGAGCCAAACACCACCGGATAGTCACGGGACACGGCTGCTTCGTAACTCATGCGCCCGAGGCCGTCGAGGGAGAAGATCACTTCGATCAGCAACGAACCGGCAAAGAACACGCTGATGAACGCCTGGGGAATGCCCGACACCACCAGCAGCATCGCGTTGCGGAACACATGCCCGTACAGCACCCGGTTTTCGCTCAGGCCTTTGGCGCGAGCGGTGACCACGTATTGGCGGGTGATTTCATTGAGGAACGAGTTTTTGGTGAGGATGGTCAAGGTGGCGAACCCGCCGATCACCAACGCCGTGACCGGCAACACCAGATGCCAAAAGTAGTCGGCGATCTTGCCCAGTGTCGACAGGGATTCGAAGTTGTCGGACACCAGACCGCGCACCGGAAACCAGTTCAGCGAGGTGCCACCGGCGAACACCACGATCAGGAACATCGCGAACAGGAATGCCGGCATGGCGTAGCCGATGATGATTGCCGTGCTGCTCCAGATATCGAAATGACTGCCGTGGTGCACGGCTTTGCGGATACCCAGCGGGATCGACACCAGATAAGTGATCAGCGTCGCCCACAGGCCGAGGGAAATGGTCACCGGCATTTTCTGCAGGATCAGGTCGGTGACCGTGGCGCCGCGGAAGAAGCTCTTGCCGAAATCCAGCTGCGCGTAGTTCTTGAGCATCAGCCACAGGCGTTCATGGGCGGGTTTGTCGAAGCCGTACTGTTTTTCGATGTCCTTGATCAGCTGCGGATCGAGGCCGCGACTGGCGCGGGACGTGCCGCTCATGGTCTCGCTCGCACCGCCGCCGACACTGGCGCCGCCGATGCCTTGCAGGTGGGCGATGGCCTGTTCGACCGGACCACCCGGCGCGGCCTGGATGATCACAAAATTCACCAGCAGAATGATCACCAGCGTTGGAATGATCAGCAGCAGGCGTCGCAGTATGTAAGCCCACATCAGTGCGGCCCTCCGGGTCTGCCACGGCTGATTTTCTCGGCCGTCATCTGCTGGTTGGTCAGCGGCGTGCTGCTGATTTCCCACCAGCTCTCGATCGCTTCGTCATTGCTCGCCTGCACGGTGGGAATGCCGAAGCGGTTCCACCACACGGTCGACGTGCCCGGCGGGTAATAGTTGGGAATCCAGTAGTAGTTCCATTGCAGCACCCGGTCCAGCGCATGGGCATAACGCAGCATGTCGGCCTGGGTCGAGGCGCGGATCAGGCCGTTGATCAAGGTGTCGACCGCCGGGTTCTTCAGCACCATGTAATTGTTGGCGCCGGGATCGTTGGCCGATGCCGAACCGAAGTAGTTCAACAGTTCGCCGCCGGGGGAGGTGGTGACCGGGTAACCGGTGACGATCATGTCGTAGTCGCGGCTCATCAGGCGATTGACGTACTGCGAGGAGTCGATGCGACGGATGTCGAGGTTGATGCCGATCTGTTTCAGCGTGCGCTTGTAAGGCAGCAGCAGACGGTCCATCCCGTTCTGGCTGACCAGAAAAGTAAAGCTCAACGGCTCGCCGCGGTCGTTGACCAACTGGTCGCCATCGGGTTTCCAGCCGGCCTGTTCCAGTAGCTCCAGCGCTTGCAGTTGTTTGTCGCGAATAATGCCGCTGCCATCGGTCTTCGGTGCTTCGAAGACCTGAGTGAACACTTCGTCGGGAATCTGTCCGCGCAAGGGTTCGAGAATCTTCAGTTCGGCGGCATCCGGCAACTGGCGGGCGGCCAGATCAGTATTGGAAAAGTAACTCTGCTGGCGGATGTACATGTTGCGCATCATCTGCCGGTTGCTCCATTCGAAATCCCAGAGCATGGCCAGTGCCTGACGGACGCGGCGATCCTGGAATATTGGGTTTTGCAGGTTGAACACGAAGCCCTGGGCCGACTGCGGCGCTTCGGTGGCCAGATGAGCCTTTTGCAGACGACCGTCGCTCAGGGCCGGGCTCTCGTAGCCGATGGAGTAGCCGGTGGCGGAGAACTCACGGTTGTAGTCGTAGGCGCCGCCGCGCAGGACCTGGCGGGCGACGTCGGTGTCGCCGAAGTACTCGATGCTGAAGTGATCGAAGTTGTACAGGCCACGGCTGACCGGCAGGTCCTTGCCCCACCAGTCGGGATTGCGTTCAAAGGTGATGCTGCGCCCGGAGTCGACCTTGCCGACCCGATACGGGCCGCTGCCCAGCGGCGGTTCATAGCCGCCACCGCCGGCGAAATCACGGGTCTTCCACCAATGCTCGGGAAATACCGGCAGGGTCGCGATGTCCAGGGGCAGGGTGCGGTTTTCGTTGCTCTTGAAATCGAAACGTACGGTGAGCGGGGCTTCGACTTCGACGCCTTTGACGTCGGCGAACTGGGTGCGATAACGCAGGCTGCCCTGGGTCATCAGCAAATCATAGGTGTAGCGCACGTCTTCGGCGGTAATCGGCTTGCCATCGGCGAAGCGGGCCTTGGGATTGATAAAGAAGCGCAACGACAGGCCGTCATCCGAGCGTTCCATTTTCTGCGCCACGAGGCCGTATACGGTGTAGGGCTCGTCGAGCGAGCGCTGGGCCAACGGGGAATACAGCAGGCCGTCGATCTGGCTGACGCCGATGCCTTTGTCGATGTACGGCAGGACATGGTCGAAGTGGCCGATCTCGATGGCCGAGCGGCGCATCGTCCCGCCCTTGGGCGCCCGGACGTTGGTGTAATCGAAGTGACTGAAACCGGGCGGGTATTTTGCCGGTTCGCCATAGACGGTCATCGCATGCTGCGGTGCGGCGTCCACACCGGTGATCCCGAGCAGCAGGGTCACGGCAGTGAACATCAAAGTCGGGAAAGCCAGTCGCATTGTCAGCCTTAAAGCCGGGTAATCGATAAGCGCAATTTGTACGCGAGCGGCGCGCCGTTCGCCAGCGGTGTGGTGTAACCAAAACAAAACGGCCCGCCATCAGGCGGGCCGTTGCACAGCAGGTCGGGCTGAAATCAGTCCTGGCGGCTGGTGACTTCCAGCAGGTGGTAGCCGAACTGGGTCTTCACCGGGCCTTGCACGACGTTGATCGGTGCGCTGAACACCACGGTGTCGAATTCCTTGACCATCTGGCCAGGACCGAACGAACCCAGGTCGCCGCCCTGACGGCTGGACGGGCAAGTGGAGTTGGCCTTGGCCACTTCGGCGAAATCAGCGCCACCTTCGATCTGGGCCTTGAGTTCGTTGCACTTGGCTTCGCTGGAAACCAGGATGTGGCGGGCAGTGGCTTTAGCCATGGGGAAACTCTCCAATCAAATCAGTAAAAGGGGGAGCCTACCGGATTCAGTGGCCTATTTCTCGCCAAAGTTCCATTCGCTCGTCTGATACCGGCCCCTAGAGATTAGCTGCTTGCAGGCGCAGGGCGTGTTCGATGTAGAGCTCGACGGGATCGTTTTCTGTGGTGCGCTGGCCGATGCCCCGACGCAGGCTGCGCAAATGGTCGAGCGGATAATCGGAGCGGATCACGGTGCCGAGGTGAGAGCTGAAACGGCCGACAAAACCGTCGTTCTGCGCGGGTTCTGTAATGAAATATTCCGACAGGGCCAGGCAGATGCCTTGCACCGGGTCGAGGGACTGCACGGTCAATTCCGGCACAACGCCACTCCACGAATAATAGCGAACGCCATCGACCCGCTCGGCACCCTGGCCACCCCAGGTTTCGGGAAGGCCCTGCGGGTATTTGTCATTGAATTTGCCAACGCCCTCTGTCGTCAGCGCGTTGAGTGCAGCCAGCGCATTGCGAGGCAGTTTTTCTTGCCCGCTGACCAATGACAGAAAGTCGGCAAACAGCGTGGCGACGTTCTGGGCAACGGCCTCCGGCAGTCGTCCGGGGATCAACGCCTTGCGCAGGAAGTCTGCCAGCTCCGAGCCATGGTTGGGGCCGCTGACCGAAGTCACGGACGCGACCTTGTTTGGGGCAAGCGCTGCAGCATATCGAGCAGACAGTGCACCCTGGCTGTGCCCGATCAGGTTGACTTTGGTGGCACCTGTGCCTCTTAGCACACATTCGATTTGCGATAACAGTTGCTCGCCTCGCATTTCGTTGTCATGGACGGCCGACAAGTGCGGCACGAATACCTGTACTCCGGCAGCCTTGAGTGCCTGTTTGACGTCATGGAACAGTTCGAAAGGGCCGATGCGCTCGAATCCGAACAGACCATGCACCAGCAGAACGGGATAAAGAGTCGTTGCATTTCGTTGCATTTTTCGTCCTTGATCGCAGAGATTCATCGAAGTTGTCTGCGTGCCACTCTAAAACAGTCGCTGCACTTGCGATGCCTGAAGAGTCCTCCTAATGCGTTGGAATCTGGATCAGTGTGTGTATGAAATTTCACTTTTGAATGAGGTCCCGTTCTGAATATTTGGAGGGTTCTCGCCTTATCCAGCGTGTTTTTCCTTTTTTTGCCTACCCGCTTCAGTGCAGTTAACCCTGTCCCGCCGGGTGTGGGGCTGACATCGGGTGATCGATGAAGCGCGTTAAATAGAGGCTCTTTCACGCTGCTCTTCGGCAGCGTGTCACTTCCAGGGAATGGAGCAGCTAATGAACATGACGGATGCACAGGCAACAGCTTCGCGGGAGCGAGCCAATGGGATGGATGCTGAAAGAGTCGGGGCGTTCGAGCATTGTCATGCACGCGAGCAGTCTCTATCACTGCCCGTACCCTCAATCGATTCGTTGGAAGGTGCTGTCCTTGATCCCTCACTGAGCCGGGTTGTCGTGCGGATTGCCCCCTATCCGGGTATGGCATGCGGGGACCGGATCGTGTTGAGCTGGCGTGGCCACGATATCGAGGGTCTGCCTTATCACCATGAAATACCGCGATTTATCAGCGAAGCCCAACTGGGAAGGGCGATCGTTCTGGTCGTCCGGGGCGCACACGTGGCAGCGCTGGACGGAGGTTCGCTGGAGATGTTCTGGACATTGACCAGTGCCGCGCGGCCGGAACCAGTGATTTCCTTGCGCAGGCAACTGGATGTCGGAGACGTTCGGTGCAGCCTGCTGCCGGCCACTCTCGAGGATGCCGTTGGGGGCAGCCTCGACCCCGCACGTGTGATCGATGGGACATCGGTCACGCTTCAGCCTTATGCGGGTATGAGTGCTGGCGACCGGGTGCGGTTGATCTGGGAGGGGGCCGTGCAGGGAGCATCACTTCGAGACACGCTGATCGTCGAGTCCTTTGCTGTCGGTCGGCCTCTGGTGCTGGGGATCGCGCCCGAATTCATCACGCCGCATCTCGGCGGGGAGGTGGTGGTCCGATACTGTGTTGAACAGCAGAGCGGCGCGATTCGAGAATCAGGTGAGACTCGAATCAGCATCGCTCCTCTTGAAAGAGGTGTATTGGCGGCGCCCCAGGTACTCGAAGCCGATGACGGAGTGCTCAACGTGGAGGATGCAATCGACGGCGTGAGTGTGCTGATCAGCGATGCACGGGTGGAAGAGGGTGAGCTGGTTTATCTCAAATGCGACGGTGAGTCATTTTTCCACCGCGATGATCGCGAAATAATCAACGGAATGGCGATGCAGCCGTTGGTTTTCATCGTGCCGTATCGATTCTGGCGCGAACATGTGGACACCCTTGTGCAAGTGTCCTATTCGGTCGAGAGGCTTGATGATGTGAGTCAAATGTCCGGTGTGAAACTGCTGCGAGTAAAGGGTTGATGTGTCGACATTGAGCATCGGCTGGCCCTCCGGGTGAATGACACACCGGAGGGCGGCTTGGCTGTCAGGACTGTTGTCGAATGCGTTGCGCGGCATCCAGCAACAAGCGTTCTGTTGCATCGAACCCGAGGCAGCCATCGGTCACCGAAACGCCATAACGAAGCGACTCGCTCAGGGGCTGGCATCCCTCGAACAGGTGCGACTCGAGCATCATGCCGATCAACGAGCGGTTACCTTGCAGTCGCTGCTCCAGCACATCGTTGAACACGCCCGGCTGGCGGAGCGGGTCCTTGCCACTGTTGGCATGGCTACAATCGACCATAATCCGGCTCGGGATCTTCAGGCGGTTCAACTCGGTGTTGATGACGGCAACGCTTTCGCGGTCGTAGTTCGGCCCTTGGTGACCTCCACGCAGCACCAGGTGGGTGTCCGGGTTGCCCGGGGTCTGGATGATTGCCGGGTGGCCCTGGCTGTCTACGCCGAAATGGCGATGGGCATGGGCTGCCGAACGCATTGCGTCAACGGCGACGGTCACACCGCCATCGGTGCCGTTTTTGAAGCCGACCGGCATGCTCAGTCCGCTGGCCATTTCCCGGTGGATCTGTGACTCGGTCGTGCGGGCGCCAATGGCGACCCAGCTCAGCAAGTCATCGAAGTACCCGGCAGCCATGGGCTGCAGCAGTTCGGTGGCAATCGGGAGCCCGAGGCGGATCATTTCCAGCATCAGTTCGCGCGACAGCGTGAGGCCGGCAGCCATATCGTCGCTACCATTCAGATGAGGGTCATAGGCAAGGCCTTTCCAGCCGACGGTGGTGCGAGGTTTTTCGACGTAGGCACGCATCACGAGCAGCATGTCATCACGGACTTCTTCGGCCAGGCGCGAAAGTTTGCTGGCGTATTCAAGCGCGGACTCGGGGTCGTGAATCGAGCAGGGGCCGACGACTACCAGCAAACGCGGGTCATGGCCATCGAGAATCGCGCGGACCGCCTGGCGGTGGGCGACGACTTGCTGGTTCAGCGCACTGCTCAGGGGCAATTGCTGTTTGAGTTGCAGCGAACTCGGCAGACGCAGGGTCAATGCTTCGTTGGCAGGGTTAAGGGTGGGCAGTGGCAGAGCAGAAACGGACGAGTTCATATTCGGTCTTCCTGGGCGGACGGCGGGTGCTTCCCGCTCACTCGGCCCTACTGGGGTGTTCGACAATTGGCCGGATTGGCTACGTGTGTTGGCTTGCCACCTATGGGTGACCGATCGGAGGCGGCAGGCTGTCCCGAGCGGAGGCTGGTAAATCGCCAGGCGGTAAAACTGTCGTAACGGTAATAAGTGGCGTAGTTCATTGGTTGAATCCTCAAAGTGTCTGGTGTGTTGCTGAAAAAATTAGGGCCTGAAAAAACAAAACCCCCGGTCGGGAGGCCGACCGGGGGTTGAGAAATCTCTGGTAGGCGACCCGTTCAAATGGGCGCCGGTTGGGTATCAGGCGCGCCAGTGGCTAAACCAATACCCAAAATAAAAGCTTGCAGGAGCAGCGCAGACGCCATTCGCCCGGGCAGCCGCAACCGAACGCGAGGCGCTGGCAGTACGAAGCTGTGAAAGGGCGTTGAACATGAACTGTCTCCAAAGAATGCGCCGAGCTTACTAGAGGCTGCTGCGCGTCAGCAATCAGAAAATGCTATTGAACGCGTAAGAGGGCCTCTATGGGTTGAGCGCCTGCAAAGGTGTGACACACTCTGCTTTCTGAACTTGCGCTCAAGGAAGGTGCATGAACTTGACTAAGATCGAGGCAGGAATGAGTTTTGAGTTGCGCCAGGCAACGTCCGCCGACCTGTCGTTTGTACGAGAGCTGACTTGCCGAAACATGCTCCGCTACTACATTCACTATGACTTGCTGTGGCAGGACGAG
Organism: Pseudomonas sp. GW456-12-10-14-LB2; assembly: GCF_002884345.1. Classification (NCBI taxonomy): domain Bacteria; kingdom Pseudomonadati; phylum Pseudomonadota; class Gammaproteobacteria; order Pseudomonadales; family Pseudomonadaceae; genus Pseudomonas; species Pseudomonas sp. GW456-12-10-14-LB2. The sequence continues at coordinate 45,477 of NZ_POHV01000027.1, read as the reverse complement.
GCGTTTGATGTCGCTTGGGCTGGCCGCGAAAGCTGGTTGATCCTTCGTGATGGCGAATTGACGGGGTATTTCAGTCTGAGTCGAGATGCGCGGGCTGTGTACATCCGAGAATTGCAGATCGTCGAAAGCGCTCAAGGCCAGGGCGCGGGATCCTGGGCGATCGATCAGGTTGTTGCGATGGCTCGGCGTGAGAGTCGCCCGGCCTTGCGCCTGACAGTGTTCAAAAATAATCCGGCGCAAAACCTGTATCGAAGAAAAGGAATGATTGTGCAGGGCGAGGACGAGTGTTTCCTGCGAATGCAGCTCGATTTCAGTACACCTGTGCTCTGAAACCCACGGCTGGCAAGCTCTCGATGAAAAGTTGAAACTTTTTATATGTTGCTTGCCGCTAGGTCTGCCCGGCACTTTTTGCTAAGGTGTCCGGCATCCCAATAAGACCATATCGCGAGGTGTCTGCTTGATTAGGGTGCTAGTGGTCGACGACCATGATCTCGTTCGTACAGGCATTACACGGATGCTGGCCGATATCGATGGCCTGCAGGTGGTAGGCCAGGCCGAGTCCGGGGAAGAATCCCTCATCAAGGCTCGTGAGTTGAAGCCCGACGTGGTGCTGATGGACGTCAAGATGCCAGGCATCGGCGGTCTCGAAGCCACGCGCAAACTGTTGCGAAGTCATCCCGACATCAAAGTGGTCGCGGTCACTGTGTGCGAGGAAGATCCGTTTCCCACACGGTTGTTGCAGGCCGGTGCGGCGGGGTATCTGACCAAGGGCGCCGGATTGCCGGAAATGGTTCAGGCCATTCGCCTGGTATTTGCCGGCCAGCGCTACATCAGCCCGCAAATTGCCCAGCAACTGGCAATCAAATCCTTTCAGCCGACCAACGATTCACCGTTCGATGCGTTGTCTGAACGGGAAATCCAGATTGCGCTGATGATTGTCGGCTGTCAGAAGGTTCAGATCATTTCCGACAAATTGTGCCTTTCGCCGAAAACCGTTAACACCTACCGCTACCGCATTTTCGAGAAGCTCTCGATCAGCAGCGATGTCGAACTGACGCTGTTGGCGGTTCGACACGGCATGGTTGATGCCAGCCTCTGACCATGACTGAAGCATTCGATTCGGGCGCCTTTCTTTCGACCGTCAGTGGGCGCCCCGGCGTGTACCGCATGTTCGACAGCGATGCGCGTCTGCTGTACGTCGGCAAGGCGAAGAACCTCAAGAAACGTCTGGCCAGTTACTTTCGCAAGACAGGCCTGGCGCCGAAAACCGCGGCACTGGTCGGGCGTATCGCCCAGGTCGAAACCACCATCACGTCCAACGAAACAGAGGCGTTGCTGCTTGAGCAAACCCTGATCAAGGAGTGGCGGCCGCCGTACAACATCCTGCTGCGCGACGATAAATCCTATCCCTATGTCTTTTTGTCTGACGGGCAATTCCCGCGCCTGAGCATTCATCGCGGGGCTAAAAAGGCCAAGGGCAAGTATTTCGGTCCCTATCCGAGTGCCGGGGCGATTCGCGAAAGTCTCAGTCTTCTGCAGAAAACGTTCTTCGTGCGTCAGTGCGAGGACAGCTACTACAAGAACCGGACCCGGCCGTGCCTGCAATATCAGATCAAGCGTTGCAAGGCGCCCTGCGTCGGATTGGTCGAGCCTGAGGTTTACGCCGAGGACGTGCGTCACTCGGTGATGTTCCTCGAAGGGCGCAGTCATGCGTTGACCAATGAGCTGTCGACGGCGATGGAAGAGGCAGCAATCAACCTCGAATTCGAACGCGCCGCCGAACTGCGCGACCAGATTGCCTTGCTGCGTCGGGTGCAGGATCAACAGAGCATGGAGGGCGGTACCGGCGACATCGATGTGATCGCTGCGTTCGTCAATCCGGGCGGTGCCTGTGTCCACCTGATCAGCGTGCGGGGAGGGCGGGTGCTTGGCAGCAAGAACTTCTTCCCACAAGTCGGGATTGAAGAAGAAGTGGCCGAGGTCATGGCCGCTTTCCTCGGGCAATACTTCATCAGCAGCCCTGAACGCGATTTGCCGAGCGAACTGATCGTCAACGTCGTGCACGAAGACTTCCCTGCGCTGATCGAGGCCATTCAGGCGCTGCGCGGACGTGAGCTGACTATCAGCCATCGGGTACGCGGCACACGGGCGCGCTGGCAGCAACTGGCTGTGACCAATGCCGAACAGGCGCTGGGCGCCCGGCTGGCCAACCGTCAGCACGTTGCCGCGCGTTTCGAGGCATTGGCAGAAGTGTTGAACCTCGACGAGCCGCCGCAACGGCTGGAGTGCTATGACATCAGCCACTCCAGCGGTGAAGCCACGGTGGCCTCCTGCGTGGTGTTCGGCCCGGAGGGGGCGATCAAATCGGATTACCGTCGGTACAACATAGAAGGCGTGACCGCCGGCGACGATTATGCCGCCATGCATCAGGCCCTGACCCGACGCTTCAGCAAGTTGAAGGAAGGCGAGGGCAAATTGCCGGACATCCTGTTGGTGGACGGCGGCAAGGGGCAGCTGTCGATGGCGCGTGATGTGCTCAACGAGCTGGCTGTCCCGGATCTGATCTTGCTGGGGGTCGCCAAGGGTGCCACGCGCAAGGCGGGATTCGAGACTTTGTATCTGAATGATGCGGCGCACGAGTTCACCTTGCGGGGTGATTCGCCGGCGCTGCATCTGATCCAGCAGATTCGTGACGAAGCCCATCGCTTTGCAATCACTGGCCACCGCGCACGCCGCGGCAAGACCCGCCGCACGTCAACGCTCGAAGGCGTAGCAGGCGTCGGGCCAACCCGGCGTCGGGACTTGTTGAAACATTTTGGTGGATTGCAGGAGCTGTCTCGTGCAAGCATCGAAGAGATCGCCAAAGCACCGGGGATCAGCAAAAAGCTAGCAGAGTCGATTTATGCAAACCTGCATAGTGAGTAGAATGCCCATTCACCTCGTAGCCAGTTGTGCCGATGAATATCCCTAATCTGATTACCGTTCTCCGCGTCCTGCTCATCCCGATCTTCATTCTGTTGTTCTATCTGCCTTACCAATGGAGCTATCTGGCCTCAAGTTCGGTTTTCGCCTTTGCGGCGGCAACGGACTGGCTGGACGGCTATCTCGCGCGACGCCTGGAGCAGAGCACGCCGTTTGGTGCGTTTCTGGATCCTGTCGCTGACAAACTGATGGTTGCCGTTGCCCTGGTGCTACTGGTGCAAGAACACGGCAATCTTTGGCTCACACTTCCGGCGGCTGTCATCATCGGTCGCGAGATCGTAGTTTCGGCATTGCGTGAGTGGATGGCCGAGCTTGGTGCGCGGGCCCATGTGGCCGTGTCGAATCTGGGCAAGTGGAAAACTGCTGCACAGATGCTCGCGCTGGTGATCCTGCTGGCCAATCCAAAAGATTTCAGCTTTTGGGTTCTGGTCGGTTATGCGTTGCTGATGGTCTCTGCAGGCCTGACCCTGTGGTCGATGGTTCAATACCTCCGCGCTGCCTGGCCACATCTGAAGACCGATGTTGAAAAGAAATAAAACTTTTTTGAATCAAAGGGTTGACGGGGCATCTGGAATCTATAGAATGCGCCACACCAAGCGGGAATAGCTCAGTTGGTAGAGCACGACCTTGCCAAGGTCGGGGTCGCGAGTTCGAGTCTCGTTTCCCGCTCCAAGTTTGTACAACGTTTGTTGTTGCGCTACTGACAGCAAATGTTTTGAGGCCGAGTAGCAAAATGGTTATGCAGCGGATTGCAAATCCGCCTACGCCGGTTCGATTCCGACCTCGGCCTCCACTATAAACAAGCTCCGTAGATCCATGATTTACGGAGCTTTTTTATTTGCGTTGCACTGAAAGATTTAGTCTTTGAAACGGCAACTGCAAACTTGCTTCACCGGGAAGTGATGTATATATTTCCCCCTCTGCCGCCGACATGCAGTTCCTGTCAGGACTGTGAATCGTCATCAGAACCAAGCAACACCGCGCTACCGCCCGAATGGCGAAACTGGTAGACGCATGGGACTTAAAATCCCCCGCTCGTAAGGGCGTGCCGGTTCGATTCCGGCTTCGGGCACCATGAATATCAAGGGCTTGCGTGAGATTTCTCATGCAGGCCCTTATCATTTGCGCTCCGCAATTTTGGAGCCTGCTCCGCAACTCACTTGGTCGGGGTGACTTTCTTGCCGATCCTTTCCGGGTGTCATTCTCCGTCATCACTGCGGTGGTGTGCCCGAGCTGCTCCTTGTTTTCCATAGCGCACAAGTATCGCGAAACGCGCACGGCTTTCTTTAACTCGGCCTAGCATCGGGGTTTGTATTAAAGATTTCAGCTTTGCAGACGACATAGTGGTGTTAAGAACAATACGCCGGAGGAAAAAATGGGATTTTTCGACAAGGTCAAGGAGCTGGCTCTCAGAGCTAAATGCGGAGTCGGCATTCACGCCGGAGACTATGTCAAGGCTGTTAGTGGCCCGGCGTGTTTGCTGGAAAAAACATGCCCTGACTGTTTTGAGCATTTGACCAAGCACAAGCATGAGTTTGGTGAGTTTACCTACAAGAACCATCATACCTGTACGATGATTCGCAACTGCGTACATTGCGACCACGAAGATTCAAAGGTGAAGCATGAAGATTTCGTCGAGATGGGCACGGATGATTTTTGCAAGGTGAAGGAAAAATGCATCAGATGCGGCTTCACTCAGGTGAAGAAGGAGGACCACTACATGACTGAGGTCTCCCGTAACGATACGCATAAAACGCTTTCGTGCATCCGGTGTAACAAGACCGAGACAAGGCAGTTAGAACGATACTGAGTTTGAAAACATCCAAAACCCGGCCACCGAGCCGGGCTTTTTATGCGCATGATTCTTGTCTGAACGCTGTTTTGAAAAGCCACCACCTTTTTCCCTTTCCTATCCCAGGTGTACTTTTCGGTCATTGCGAGCGAAGTGAGCTAGTGTTTCTTTCTGGCTCAACCGAACACAGGACAATGATGATGAAGCGACTGCTATTGAGCGTTTTGCTGATGTCTTCAAGCTTTGCTCAAGCCGGCATCCCGCTGTTGAACGCAACATGCCCGGGCAATATCGAGGTCCATGCTGACAAGGGCGGCCCGATCTATATCAACGGTAAAGAAGGGAAACTGAAGAAATTCAACGATAACGCCTTCGAAGCCAAAGGCAGTGGCGTGACCATCTCGCTGACGATCATGCCCGACGGCTCACCTGATGTTTCTTACACGGGCAAGAACAAAGCCAATGGGGTTTGTCAGGTGAAGGAAACAAAGTAATTCGCGTTGTTCCATTAATAAGCAATGATCAGCGGGGCGTTGAGCAAACAAAAAAAATGGGCCGATTTAATCGGCCCATTTTTTTGCTCAGACAAAAGTTTGCCCAGTAAACCCTCTAGGCAAGCGCTGAAGTCCGGCCATCGCGGTCAACCGCTCGATCCACTCCGAACGCCAGTCGGACGCGGAGTGTGCAGCCCTGGAATGGCGAGCCGCGCGCCGCGCCGCATTGCGCTGGTCTTTGCGCGCATCCTTGTATGCGTCGGTATTGCGGCAGCTGCGGCACTTCACACGATTGAGTTCGCGGCTGGCGGAGAGGTTGTTGCCCTTGTGCCCGCAGGCCAGGTGCCCGTCGACTTTGAAATGAATGACCATAAGACGTCTCCTTGGTGACGTGTAAAGGTATTGACCTCTCACGACCAAGGACGTTCTTTATTCGCGCACCGTGAATCGATGGCCTACCTGAAGCGTGGCAACGGCCGGTCGATCGGTTTGAGCGATGACAGGGTGCTGCGAATCAGCGGGGTATCCTTTTCGATATCGTTCAGCCGGTCGCGGATGCGCAGGGCGGTGGGGTGCCCGCCTTGATGGTCGACCCAGTCGGCGATCTCTTTGCAGGCCGCGGCGAGGCGTGCTTCGCGGGCATCGAGCAAGGTGAGGAGAGTGGTGATGGACTCTCTTTCGGACATGGAACACCTCCGTTCATTAATCCGCTCGGTGGCAGCAAAAAGCCCGCGAAGGGCGAGCTTTCTGCCGTTGGGGCGCTGCTCCTTCAGCTGGTTTGAGTATAGACCCGTAAATGACAGCTATCAGCCCGACGACTCGGGGGCGGTCACTCGCGAGCTGGCGGCGTTGAGCCGATGACATTCCTTGCGGGCGTCTTCTTCCCGATCGTAGCCATCGCCGATGAAACCGCCGGTTCGCGTGTCGCAGATGCGATACCAGCCCAGGGCTTCTGCGGGCTCATGGAGAGTCTCTCCGGCGCGCCGGCCGTGGATGACGATCTTGTTGCAGCGCTTCACGACGAATATGTCTTCCATGGCGTCACCGCGGCTGATTCGTACCAGATCAACTATAGAAGCCCTGAGCAATCGTGCAAAAAATAGCCAAGTCAGTTCGTCGGGTGCAGTTGCCAGCCTAATGGGTGCCAGCGCAGATGGTGAGTCGGATTCAACGCCTCGAGGAAGTCCTGATCGTGGGAAACGGCGACAATGGCACCCGGAAATGACTGCAACGCCCGTTCGAACGCTTCCACCGACGGCAGATCCAGATGGTTGGTCGGCTCATCCAGCAGCAACAGCTGCGCAGGATCCGTTCGCCACAAGGCCAGCGCCAGTGCGGCTTTCAGGCGCTCGCCACCGCTCAACGAAACGCAGGGAGCCGTGGCGCGGCTTGCATCCAGCTGCAAGTGTGCGAGATAGCTGCGCAGGGTGCCCTCGGTCAGCGCAGCCCCTTGCATCATCAGCTGTTCGGTGATGGAACGCTGATCGTCCAGTTGCGCCAGTTGCTGATCCAGGAATGCGAAGGGCACGTGAGTCGTGGCGGTTCCATCGACGGGTGTCAGTTCCCCGGCGAGCGCTTTCAACAGGGTTGATTTGCCACAGCCGTTGGGACCGCTGACAGCGATGCGCATCGGGCCGTGGATCGTAAGGCTCAGTGCGCCGTTTGACAGCCAGGGCAGCCGAGCGTCGATCAGCGTGCAGATCTGACGGTTGTTCGGCACCGCGCTCCCGGGCAGGTTGATCAGCACGCTGTCCTCGGGTTGCACCTTGGCGTAAGCCTCGCGCACCTGGGCATCGAGCTCTGACTTGCGGGCCTGATGACCCTGACGGACATGCCCCATGATCTCTCGCGCGGCGCCCTTGATCGCCACGTATTCGAAACTGGCAATGTTGGCGGTTTCGGCGTTGCGCCGCGAGTTGGCGGCGTGGCGCTGTATCGTGTCGTGTTCGCGCCGTAGCCGAATCCGCTCTCGCTGGCGTTCGCTTCTGGCGTGGTCGAGGCGTGCCTGCGCCGCGGCTTGATGGATCCGCTGATGCTCGCGGAATGCCGAGTAATTGCCACCGAATTCGATAGCCCCCGACGCGCTCAACTCGACAATCCGCAGCATCCGGTCGAGCAGCTGCCGATCATGGCTGACGACGATCAAACCAGTGTGCCAGCGTTCCAGTAAGTTCATCAGCCATTGTCGTCCTGGTGCATCCAGATGGTTGGTCGGCTCATCGAGAACCAGCAGCGGAGCCTGACTCAAAAACGCGCCAATCAGTGCGATGCGCGCTTGCTGGCCACCACTGAGGTTTCCGGTCTCGTCGGTGAAGGCGACTTCGGTCAGGCCGGCGTCATCGAGCAGGCGGCGCAGACGGTCCGCCAGATCCCATTGTTCGCCAATGAGATCGAAATCCTCGACTGATCCGCAGCCCCGGTTCATTCGGCCCAGAGCCTGAAGAATCGCGGCGCTGCCGGTGGACTCGGCGACCGTCTCGCCGGGTGCAGCGACAAAGCTCTGCGCCACGTAGGTTGTCGCCACGGCGCGCGTCACGCTGCCGCTGGTGGGTTGCCATTCTCCGGCGATCAGGCGCGCCAGTACGCTTTTGCCAACGCCATTGCGCCCGACGATGGCGGTCGGGGTGTGATCGAATTTCAAATTGAGTGCAGTGAAAATCGTCTCGCCATTGGCGAACTGAAAACCCAGTTGATTCAGGGAGACGAGAGCAGGCGTACGCGAGACGTGAGTCATCGGCACCTCCAGAAAATGTCGTGAACACTGACACGCGCCATGAATGGCGTGTCGCGATTACATTTTTGAAGGCTTAGTTGTTCACTTCTGCGGTCGTCCCGGGGAGGTAGGAGGGCGTAGCCTAGTCGAGACGGCCGAAGGCTTCAAGGCGTGCCTGCCTGCTCGACCATCCGCTCAAGGAATAGCGCCAATGCGACTTCTTCCTTGCGCAGGCCTTTGCGGATGCGCGGCTTCGGCAGCTCGGCCAAGGCGCCGAGCATGAAATGCTCGACCACCGCCGGGTGGATGTAGCACTTGCGACAGACCGCCGGCGTGTTGCCCAGTTGCCGCGCGACACCCTTCACCATCTCGACCACATGCCGCTTGGCCTCGGTCTCGGATTCCCATTGCAGCTCCCGCAGAACCGCCAAAGCGAGGGCGCTGCCGGCCCAGGTTCGGTAGTCCTTGGCGGTGAAATCCGCGCCGGTCAGGGTTTGCAGGTAGGTGTTGACGTCAGAAGAGCTGACGGTATGCCGCTCGCCATTTTCATCCAGATACTGAAACAGGTTCTGCCCGGGAATTTCCAGGCAGCGCTTGATGATCCGCGCCAGTCGCCGGTCCTTCACCGTGATCTGATGTTCGATGCCGCTCTTGCCGCGGAACTGGAACAGGATCGCGCTGCCGTTGACCTCGACATGCCGGCTGCGCAGGGTTGTCAGGCCGTAGGAGCGATTGTCCCGCGCGTATTGCGTGTTGCCGACGCGGATCAGCGTGGCGTCGAGCAGCGTGATGACCGTCGCCATGACTTTGTCGCGGCTGAAGCCCGGCGAGGCCAGCAGCGCCTCCAGCTGTTTGCGCAGTTTGGGCAGCGCCAGACCGAACTCACGCAGACGCGAATACTTGTCCGCGTCGCGCACTTCGCGCCAGCGAGCGTGATAGCGATATTGCTTGCGCCCACGTGCGTCCCGGCCGGTGGCTTGCAGATGGCCGCGCGGGTCGGCGCAGATCCACACGTCGACGTAGGCCGGCGGAACAGCCAGTGCGTTGATGCGTTTGATCTCGTCAGGATCGGTGATGCGCTGGCCTGCGGGGTCGAAATAGGCGAATTTTCCGCGCAGTTTTTTTCGGGTGATACCGGGCTGTGTGTCATCGACGTAATGCAGATCCGAAGGCAACACTTCGGTGAGCGCAGTATCGGGCATGGCGGACTTCCTTCGCGTCAAATCAGGCTGTTAAAGCCATTGACCGCACGCCATGACGGTCGTGCCCGCGGATTTACGCCAACACCGCGACGGCCTTGATCTGGGCCCACAATGACTGGCCCGGATGCACGCCAAGCTGATCCCGCGAGTAGCGAGTGATGCGCGCCAGCAACGGTGTCCCGCCGGCATCGAGGCGAATGAGCACGTGCGCGGCGTTGTCGGCCGGTTGTTCGCTGACGACCGTGACCGGCAGGCGATTGAGGATGCTGCTGAACTCACTGTTTTGCAGGGTCAGGCTGATGTCTCGCGCGTGAACCTTGCAGCGCAGTTTCTGGCCCGTCGTCATCGGCGCGTGGGTCACGCGGAAATTCAGTGACGAGTCCGGCAGTTGCAGGGCGAGCAATTGATAGTCGGCATCGTAGCCGCTGACCTGGCCTTCAATGATCACGCCGGCGTCGTTGTCCATGGCCAGGGGCAGGTCGAGCCGCGCCAGGGTTTCGCCAATCGGACCGCTGGCCAGCGCTTTGCCGTCGCTGAGCAGCACCAGATGATCGGCGAGCCTGGCCACTTCGTCCTGAGCGTGGCTGACATACAACACCGGGATTTCCAGTTCGTCGTGCAGGCGTTGCAGGTAGGGCAGGATTTCGCTTTTGCGCTGACTGTCGAGGGCCGCCAAAGGCTCGTCCATCAGCAGCAGTCTGGGGCTCGTCAACAGCGCGCGAGCGATGCCGACACGCTGACGCTCACCGCCGGACAAGCGCTGCGGATGACGATCGAGCAAGTGGCCGATCCCTAGCAGTTCTGTGGCTTGGGTCATGTCGACCCGGCGCTGTGCCTTGGCAATGCGCTTGAGGCCGAATTGCAGATTGGCCAGCACCGACAGATGCGGAAACAGGCTGGCTTCCTGAAAGACATAGCCGAGCGCGCGTTTGTGCGGCGGCACGAAAATGCCTTTCTCGCTGTCCTGCCAGACCTCGTCATTGATGCGGATAAAGGCCTGTGGCGCGCGTTCGAGCCCGGCGATGCAGCGCAGGCATGTGGTCTTGCCCGAGCCGGACTGACCGAACAGCGCCGTCACACCGCGACCGGGCATCTGCAGATCGACATCGAGGCTGAAGCCCGACCAAGCCAGTTTCAGACGTGCATCAATCATCGATCAGCTCCAGCCCGCGCGGGTCTTGCGGCTGGAATACAGCGCCAGCAACACCAGAAACGAAAACACCAGCATCGCCCCGGCCAGCCAGTGCGCCTGCGCGTACTCCATGGCTTCGACGTGGTCGTAGATTTGTACGGAAACCACCCGGGTCTTGTCAGGAATATTCCCGCCGATCATCAGCACCACACCGAATTCGCCGACGGTGTGGGCGAAGCCGAGGATTGCTGCAGTGATGAAACCGGGGCGGGCCAGGGGCAGAATCACGCTGAAAAAAGTGTCCCAGGGATTGGCGCGCAAGGTCGCGGCCACTTCCAGAGGACGAGTGCCGATCGCGGAGAAGGCGTTTTGCAACGGCTGCACCACGAACGGCATGGAATAGAGCACCGAACCGATCACCAGGCCGGTGAAGCTGAAGGTCAAGGTGCCAAGCCCCAGCCAGTGGGTGAACTGGCCAATGAACCCGTTTGGGCCGAGCGCCAGCAACAGATAGAAACCGATGACCGTAGGAGGTAGCACCAACGGCAGCGCGACGATCGCGCCGATGGGGCCGCGCAGCCAGGAACGGCTGCGCGACAACCACAGGGCGATCGGCGTGCCGACGACCAGCAGGATCGCGGTGGTCAGGGACGCCAGTTTCAGGGTCAGCCAGATCGCCGCGAAATCGGCACTCGTCAGCGACATTTACAGCTGATAACCGTAGGACTTGATGACCGCAGCGGCTTTCGGGCCTTTGAGGTAATCAACCAGCGCCTTGGCAGCGGCGTTGTCTTTGCCTTTGTTGAGGATCACTGCGTCTTGCTTGATCGGGTCGTGCATGCTCGCCGGAACGATCCACGCCGAACCGCTGCTGACCTTGCCGTCCTTGTAGATCTGCGACAGGGCGACGAAACCCAGCTCGGCGTTGCCGGTGGACACAAACTGGTAGGCCTGGGTGATGTTCTGGCCTTCGACGATTTTGGCTTTGGTGGCTTCAGTGAGTTTCAGTTTTTCCAGCACCTGGGTGGCTGCCAGACCATAAGGGGCGGCTTTCGGGTTGGCGATGGACAAGTGCTGGTACTCGTTTTTCTTCAGGACGTCGCCTTTGGCATCGACGTAACCTTCCTTGGCCGACCACAGCGCCAGGGTGCCGATGGCGTAGGTGAAGCGCGAACCCTTGACGGTGTCGCCTTCTTTTTCGAGTTTTTCAGGGGTGGTGTCGTCCGCCGAAAGGAATACTTCGAACGGCGCGCCGTTTTTGATCTGGGTGTAGAACTGGCCGGTGGCGCCGTACGCAGCGACCAGTTTGTGCCCGGTGTCTTTTTCGAAATCGGCGGCAATCGCCTGGATCGGCGCGGTGAAGTTGGCCGCGACAGCGACCTGCACTTCGTCGGCCTGCGCGGCGCCGATGGCGAATACCGCGAGCAGGGCAGGGGCAAAACGTGAGGCACGATTGATCATGTAACGGCTCCGTGGGTGGCAAGTGCAGTGGGCAGTTGTTATTGGAAGGAAGACTGCGCCGATGCGAGGGAGTGAAACGCTATATAGGGAAATATATAGCGAAATGCCGCCAAACGGGAAGCACTGCTTTTAAACCGGGTGAGAGCGCCACGCTCCTCACCCGTTCGGGTTCATCATCGCGTCAGTTTCGCCAGTGCGCCTTCCGCCAGTTGCCGGGTCAGTTCGGCGGTGCCGAGGTCCTTACCAAGTGTGAAGGCCTGGCCGGCCCAAAGGTTACTGAATTCGGCTTCACCCTTCGCGCGCAACGGCATCAAGGCACCGCCGGCCAGCGGAAAGGCGGGGGCCTTGTCCGACATCGGGCCCAGCTCGCGCATCACCCGATTGAGAATCCCCCGCGCCGGGCGCCCGGTAAACAGATTGGTCACCGCTGTCTCGCTTTCCTTGGCGGTGCGCAAAGCTTTGTGGTGAGAGGCACTGACTTTCGCTTCCGGGGTAAACAGATACGCCGTGCCGACCTGGACCGCCGAAGCTCCGAGCAGGAACGCTGCAGCCACGCCGCGCGCATCGGCAATCGCACCGGCAGCGATCACCGGCACACTCACCGCGTCGACCACTTGCGGCACCAGCGCAAACGTACCGACCTGACTGCTCAGGTCAGCGCTGAGGAACATCCCGCGATGGCCGCCGGCCTCGTAACCCATGGCGATGATCGCGTCGCAACCGTTCTGCTCCAGCCAGATCGCCTCATCGACCGTGGTCGCCGACGAGATGATTTTCGCACCGGTGGCCTTGACCCGATCCAGCAAGGTTTTTTCCGGCAGGCCGAAGTGGAAGCTCACCACTTCAGGGCGAAATTCTTCCAGCACTTCGCAGGCGGCCGCATCGAAGGGCGCGCGGTTGGATACCGGCGTCGGTGCATCGAAATCGACACCCAGTTCGCGATAGTAAGGTTCCAGCAGGTTTTTCCAGTCACGGGCCTTTTGCTCATCGGCGGCCGGCGGTTGATGGCAGAAGAAGTTGACGTTGAACGGCTTGTTCGTGCCCTGGCGAATGGTCTTCAGCTCTTCGCGCAGTTGCTCGATGGTCAGCATCGCGGCCGGCATCGAACCCAGGCCACCGGCGTTGCACGCTGCGATGACCATGGATGAATTAGTGGCTCCGGCCATGGGGCCCTGGATGATCGGCAGTTCGATACCGAACAGGTCAAGAATGCGGGTATCAGGCCATTGGCTCATGGAATAGCTTCTCCGACGACGAAACAGGGCAGGGACGGTAGCAGCCGGTTTTTTAACGCAAAGCCACCCCCCATGACCAGCACAGATTTGTAGCTTGAACAGCCGGCGCTGGCTCGGCGTTCGGGCCCGATTGGCTAAAGGTCGAGTAGGGCAAAATGTTTCAGTGTGCTATTCCAAACCCTCGACATCCTGAATTCCACCCGCGAGAGGCAGTCATGTTCAAAGGCATTTTGATCGACAAAGACGACAGCGGTTATCGCGCCAACCTGCACGAGATCAACGACGAGCAGTTGCCGGAGGGCGATGTGACGGTTCACGTCGCGTACAGCACGCTGAACTTCAAGGACGGCCTGGCGATCACCGGCAGCAGCCCGGTGGTGCGCAAGTTTCCGATGGTGCCGGGGATCGATCTGGCGGGCACCGTCGAAGTCAGCTCGCACCCCGACTACAAGGTTGGCGATGCGGTGCTGCTCAATGGCTGGGGCGTCGGTGAAAGCCACTGGGGCGGCTTGGCGCAAAAAGCGCGATTGAACGGTGACTGGCTGATTCCTCTGCCCAAGGCATTCACCGCCGCGCAAGCCATGGCCATCGGCACGGCGGGTTATACGGCGATGCTGTGCGTCATGGCGCTGGAGCGCAACGGCGTGACACCGCAACAGGGCGAAGTGCTGGTGACCGGTGCCAACGGCGGCGTCGGCAGTTTTGCCATCGCATTGCTGAGCAAGCTTGGCTACCGCGTGGTCGCTTCGACCGGTCGGGTGTCGGAACACGAATACCTGAAACAACTGGGCGCCGACGAAATCATTGATCGCGCCACCCTGTCCGAACCCGGCAAGCCGCTGGCCAGGGAGCGCTGGGCGGGCGTTATCGATTCGGTCGGCAGCCACACGCTGGCCAATGCCTGTGCCAGTACCCGGGCCGAAGGCACCGTGGCTGCGTGCGGTCTGGCTCAGGGCATGGATTTTCCGGCATCCGTGGCGCCGTTCATTCTGCGTGGCGTGACGCTGGCCGGGATCAACAGCGTGACCCAACCCAAGGCGCGCCGCATCGAGGCTTGGGATCGCTTGGCGAAGGATCTGGATTTTACCCTGTTGCCGCTGATCAGTCATGAAATCGGCCTCGGCGAAGCTATCGACGCGGCACCGAAGTTGCTGGCGGGGCAACTCCGGGGGCGAGTTGTAGTTGATGTGAATCGCTGATTACTGTTGTGGTTTGCCTTCACGCTCGAGCAATTCGCGCTTGCGCTCCACGCCCCAGCGGTAGCCCGACAGATTGCCGTCACTGCGCACAACGCGATGACAGGGGATCGCTACCGCCAGGCTGTTGGCGCCGCAAGCCTGGGCCACTGCGCGTACGGCTTTGGGTGAGCCGATACGCAAGGCGATGTCCGCATAGCTGGCGGTGCTGCCGACCGGTATTTCGCGCAGTGCCTGCCACACCCGTTCCTGAAACGCCGTGCCGCGCACATCCAGCGGCAAATCCAGGCCGATGGCAGGCGCTTCGATGAAGCCGACGACGCGCGCGATCAGTTGTTCGAACTCGGTGTCGGCGCCGATCAGGTTGGCCCGGCGAAACTGGTCCTGCAGGTCGCACACCAATTGGTGCGGATCGTCCCCCAGCAGAATCGCGCAGATTCCGCGCTCGCTCTGTGCCACCAGAATGGCGCCGAGCGAGCACTGGCCGACAGCGAAGCGGATGTCGTTGTTCTGGCCGGCAGCCCGGAAGTCGCCGGGTTTCATGCCCAGCACCTGATCGGCCGCCTCGTAGAAACGGCTGTTGGAATTGAAGCCGGCGTCATACAGCGCTTCGGTCACCGAGCCGCCGTCGGCCAGACGCTGACGAACCCGGCGCGAGCGATGCGCGGCGGCATAGCCCTTTGGCGTCAGGCCGGTTGCGGCCTTGAAGACACGATGAAAGTGAAAGGCGCTCAGACCGGCGGTTTCGGCAAGATCGTTGAGCGCCGGCAGGCTGTCCGAAGCCTCGATCTGGCGACAGGCTGCCGCGACAGTGGCGGTATGCTGCGCGGCGACTTCGGTCTGATCCTTGCTCGCCCGTTTGCTGGGGCGATAGCCCGCGGCTTCGGCGTCCTCGGCGGTATCGAAGAACTCGACGTTCTGCGGTTTCGGCAAGCGCGCCAGGCTGCTGGGGCGGCAATAGATGCCGGTGGTTTTCACGGCATAGACAAACTGGCCGTCCGCCCGAGGGTCGCGTGCGACGACAGCGGCCCAGCGTGGATCGTCTTCAGTGTTCAGCGAGGTGGAAAGCGTTTTCATGATGGAGAGTCCGTTGACCTGTTGAATTTCAGGTTAACCAGTGCCACCGGCCGGAACACTCCGACCCTTGCGGTCAAACTTTGCAGGATTATCCGGCGGTGCGAAACGTGAGGTTGAAGCGTTGTTCTCCCAGGCGCGGGTGCCGGCCAGGCTTGATCGGCAGGATGCCGTGATAGCGCAGCCGGTCTACGCCGCCCCAGATCACCATGTCGCCGTGCAGCAGTGAGATTTTCTGGCTCCTGTCGCCGCGTGCGAAACCGCCAAACAGGAACGTTGCCGGCAAGCCCAATGACAAAGAAACGATCGGCGCGTCGTAGGCATTTTCGTCTTTGTCCTGATGCAACGACATCTTCGCGCCTGGGACATAACGATTGATCAGGCAGGAATCCGGCATGAAGTCGGCAAATCCGGCGCGTTTCGCTGCGGCCTGGGCCAGCTCGCGAAACACTTCGGGCATGGCTGGCCAGGGTTGGTGGCTCACGGGATCTTCGGATGAATAGCGGTAGCCGCTCCGATCGGTGATCCAGCCCAGTGCGCCGCAACTGCTGGTGGCCACCGACATGCTGAAGCCCCCGGGCGTCATCATGTGGCGCAACGGGGCGCAGGCGATGATCGATTCCAGGGCCGGCAACAATTGCTCGATTTGCGGCAGGGCAAACCCGCGCAGCACCCAGGACTGCTCGCCGATCTGTTCGGCGCGCCGGGGTTGCTCGGATTCTGTGTCGGCGAACAGATCAAAGGTGGTTTGCATGATCGTCAGGTCGCGTCGTGGAAGATAATGCCCAGAGTATGCCGTGTTCCGCTGTGCAGTCGGCTGACACCGTGGCGCATGGTCACCCGATAGTCGCCGCGCACGCCTTTGACCGGGCGCTGGTTGACGGCAAAGATCAGCGCATCGCCTTTTCTCAGGTCCATCACGAGTGGGCGCGACTGCATTCTCGGACGTTGCTCGGTCATGACGAATTCGCCACCGGTGAAATCAGCCCCGGGTGCTGACAGAAGAATCGCCACTTGTAGCGGAAAGACATGTTCGCCGTACAGATCCTGATGCAGACAGTTGTAGTCCTGCGGACCGTATTGCAGCAAGAGCGGGGTAGGCCGCAGTTGACCGGCGGCATGGCAGCGCTCGAGAAACTCGCTGTGTCGCTCTGGAAAACGTTCCGGCAGACCCATTCGCTTATGCCAGCGGTTGGCCAGTGGCACGAGTCGCGGGTAAAGCGCGCTGCGTAGGCGTTCCACAGCGGGCGGAAGCGGATAGCGCAGGTATTTGTATTCCCCGCGCCCGAAACCGTGGCGAGCCATGATGACCTGGGACCGAAACGGTTCGCTGTGCGGGTAAAGCGCACTCAACCGATCACAGGTGTCCGGGCGCAGCAGCGTGCGGATGACAGCACAACCGTCCTGATCCAGTTGCTGCTCCAGGGCGATCCAGTCGAGCGCATCGAGCGGGGAGGCGGGTGAGGGTGACATGCTGATTCCTTGGCGTACATTCAGGTATCAGTCTGGGTCGTCCACCCGGCCGCAACACTCCGCCGCTTGCGGTCGAATTTCGTCCGGGTCTTACAGGGCCTTGCTGACGCGGATGTCGCTGATCACATCGTCGCTCTGGCCGTGCAGAGCATCCAGTGCAGCTTTGGCTTCTTCCGGCGTGCCATTTTCCAGCTGGGCGAACTCGAAACGGCGCTCACCGTTGAGTTTGTACTTGATCACGTATTTGGTCGTTTGGGCCACGTTGATGCTTACCTGTCTGCGTTGGCGGAACCGCTCAGCTGAGTTTGGAGCTCGAGCGGCGAATGATCTTGATCGAGTGCGTCAAGGTCGGTTTGCGAGTCACGCTGATCGCGCGGCGGTTGACGGTGTCGATGGTGATGTTCCAGAAACCGGTGCTCGGCGCGGTGATACGGGCCGGGAACGTGTCGAAAGCGCCGCCGTGATAGGTGTGACGGCCGCCATTTTTGAAGCTGCGGAAGTTGGCGTCGTTCATCAAGCGGATGTTGCAGGTTTGCGAGCATTGGATGACGACGATGTCGTCTTCGTTGAGGTGCTCGCGCTGGTGAATGAATTTCATGGGCGCCTCCAGAAGGGCTTTTTCTACAAAATCAAAACGATAGCATTGTCGATTGGCGCAGTTTATCAGCCCGGACGGGTTATTATCCGGCCGTCGGGCGCCGCTTTGACAATTAAAAACAGATATTCACGATTTGATGTGGGTTAAATGCAGTGAGCCTCGGAGAAAAACGGCATTCGTGCTGTCGGAGGGTCTTTATTGGAGGTTTTGTATGAAATGGGGTGTGGTGATTCTGCCGTTGGCATTGGCAATGGGTGGTTGCGCAAGCGTTTCGGAAATCAATGAAACGCTGCCAACCATGAACGTCATTTCCGGCAAGAAACCCCATGAATATGCTGAGTGCCTGGCCGAAAAGCTGTCCGACAGCCGGGGTGCCTTGCAGGTCGAGCGACACAAGGATGAGGTTCGGGTCATCGTTCCAGGCAAGCTGGGATCGGGTCCGGCCGCGGTATTTGACATCGAGGATCGCTCCGGCGGCAGCAGCATCAAGCTGCATGAGCGAATGTCCAATGTGCCGCTGCGCCCCTGGGATGTGCGCAAAGCCGCCACGGCCTGTATTTCCGGCTGATAGACTGTCAGCAGTCAGCATTGATGCCGTCACAGCGTTGCTGTGGCGGCATTGTCATTTCTGGAGAGGTGAATGAAGAGAGAGCAGGTGCGGGAGCGACACAAGGAAGGGCTCATTGCGGCGACCCATGTGATCCAGAACCCGGCGAATCCGGGGGAGTGGATTGTGTTTTTCAAGAAGAGCGCCGGCCGCAGTTACTTCCTGGTCGACGATAACGACGAAGTCGAGTCCTTCAACCGGCTCGACGACCTGATCGAGGTCGTGCGCGGGCTGGGGATCAAGTTCGCCGAAATTCATATGTAAGGCTATTTACACACGACCACCACGCTGCGGTTTTTGTAGTTGCCGACGTCGACGCCCAGTGTCTTGTCGTCTTCCTTGGGCGCCGGTGTGCCGTCGGTCCCGACGATGCGGTATCCGGTTCCGGCGCAGGACGCGTCAGCCTTTTCATAGCAGGTGGCCCAGGAATTGGCTTCACCGGAACAGTCGATGCTCAACCCTTGTTCGCCGTTGTTCAGGTAGGTGGTCTGCGAGGTAGCGCAACCGGCCAGAGCCACGAGCGCAATCAAGGGCAGGAAGTTGATGCAGGGGCGGTTGATCATGGCGATGTCGTCTTCGAGAGGGAGAGGGCTAGACGCTATGACAGCGCCGACATGAAAAGGTTATAGCGATTGGCCAGTTCTTTGTGCGAAGCCCAAAAAAAAGCCCTGCGCGAAGGCAGGGCCGTGATTTGCAGTCGTCGATCAGTCTTGATCCTTGCCGCGACGCTTCGGTGAAGGAGGCGTGTAATCAAGCACCGCGGCCACTTCAATCGCCATCGCTTCAGTGGGCAACGGACCGGACACATCTTCGCCGTTGGCGGCGGTGATATGCCACTGGCCATCTTTCGCCTTGGCGACGGTGTACCCATTGATGATTTTTGCTGCGGACATCTAGCGGCCTCGTTGGCTGGTTCAAAGGCGTCATGATAACGGTAAATCGGCGAACGGGCGCAGGTCGATGCGGTGTTGCGGCATATTTGGGCTACGCTGAATGCGCAGCCTCCGTGTGCGGATTGAACTATCCGCCAGATTATTTCTCTATGTTGACATCGGTTAGCCAGTGCGGGGCATTGTAAGGTGCACGCCGCCTGATTAGACTGCGCCGAAACTCGTACACACAGCCCTTTCAAGGACTTATATGATCAAGAAATGCTTGTTCCCAGCAGCCGGTTACGGTACTCGCTTCCTCCCAGCGACGAAGGCCATGCCCAAAGAAATGCTGCCGGTGGTAAACAAGCCACTGATCCAGTACGGCGTCGAAGAAGCTCTGGACGCTGGTCTGACTGAAATCTCCATCGTGACCGGCCGTGGCAAGCGCGCCCTGGAAGACCACTTCGACATCAGCTACGAGCTGGAAAACCAGATCAAGGGCACCGACAAGGAAAAATACCTGGTCGGTATCCGCAAGTTGTTGGACGAGTGCTCGTTTTCCTACACCCGTCAGACCGAAATGAAAGGCCTGGGTCACGCGATCCTGACCGGTCGCCCATTGATCGGTGACGAACCGTTCGCTGTGGTGCTGGCGGACGACCTTTGCGTCAACCTCGAAGGCGACGGCGTATTGACCCAGATGGTCAAGCTGTACAAGCAGTTCCGCTGCTCGATCATTGCCATCCAGGAAGTCGATCCGCAGGAAACCAGCAAGTACGGCGTGATCGCTGGCGAAATGATCCGTGACGACATCTATCGCGTACACAGCATGGTCGAGAAGCCAAAGCCGGAAGACGCGCCGTCGAACCTGGCGATCATCGGCCGCTACATCCTGACCCCGGACATCTTCGACCTGATCGAACAGACCGAGCCAGGCAAGGGCGGTGAAATCCAGATCACCGACGCCCTGATGAAACAAGCCCAGAACGGCTGCGTAATGGCCTACAAGTTCAAGGGCAAGCGTTTCGACTGCGGTGGTGCTGAAGGCTACATCGAAGCAACCAACTTCTGCTTCGAGAACTTCTACAAGACTGGCAAGGCTTACTGATAAAGCCTGATCTGCCTGTACGAAAAAGCCACCTTCGGGTGGCTTTTTCATTTTCCGCCCCTATATCGGCAGGAGTGCTTGCCCAACGGACGACGGCGGGTATGCTGATCGCCTGCCGAGGAGATAGAAATGGCCTACGATTTTGACCTTTATGTGATTGGCGCCGGTTCCGGCGGTGTGCGGGCTGCGCGTTTTGCTGCCGGGTATGGTGCGAAAGTGGCGGTGGCCGAGAGCCGTTATCTGGGTGGTACTTGCGTCAACGTCGGTTGCGTACCGAAAAAACTGTTGGTGTACGGCGCCCACTTTGCCGAAGACTTCGAACAGTCCTCGGGTTTTGGCTGGAGCCTGGGCGAGGCGGATTTCGATTGGGCCACGCTGATTGCCAACAAGGATCGCGAGATCAATCGCCTGAACGGCATTTATCGCAATCTGCTGGTTAATAGCGGTGTGACGCTGCATGAAGCCCACGCGAAAATCGTTGGTCCGCACGAAGTTGAGGTCAACGGCGAGCGCTACACCGCGAAGAATATTCTGATCGCCACCGGTGGCTGGCCGCAGATCCCGGAGATTCCGGGGCATGAGCATGCGATCAGCTCGAACCAGGCGTTCTTCCTCAAAGAACTGCCCAAGCGTGTACTGGTCGTCGGTGGCGGTTACATTGCCGTCGAATTTGCCGGGATTTTCCATGGGTTGGGCGCCAACACGACGTTGCTGTATCGCGGGGATCTGTTCCTGCGCGGTTTCGACGGTTCGGTGCGTAATCATCTGCAGGAAGAGCTGACCAAGCGCGGTCTGGATCTGCAATTCAATGCCGACATTGCCCGCATCGACAAGCAATCCGACGGCAGCCTGAAGGCCACCCTCAAGGATGGTCGCGTGCTGGAAGCGGATTGTGTGTTCTACGCCACCGGTCGGCGTCCGATGCTGGACAACCTGGGGCTGGAAAATACCGACGTGCAGCTCGACGACAAAGGCTTCATCAAAGTCGACGAGGAATATCAAACCACCGAGCCGTCGATTCTGGCGCTGGGCGATGTCATCGGTCGTGTGCAGTTGACGCCGGTGGCGCTGGCTGAAGGCATGGCGGTGGCGCGACGTCTGTTCAAGCCTGAGCAATACCGCCCGGTGGATTACAAGATGATCCCGACAGCAGTGTTCAGCCTGCCGAACATCGGCACCGTCGGCCTGACCGAAGAAGAAGCGCGGGAAGCGGGTCATGACGTCGTGATCTACGAAAGCCGCTTCCGGCCGATGAAGCTGACCCTGACTGACTGCCAGGAGCGCACGCTGATGAAACTGGTGGTCGATGGCAAGTCTGACAAGGTGCTGGGCTGTCACATGGTCGGCCCGGATGCCGGCGAGATCGTACAGGGGCTGGCAATCGCGTTGAAGGCTGGCGCCACCAAGCGTGACTTCGACGACACCATCGGGGTACACCCGACGGCGGCCGAAGAGTTCGTCACCATGCGTACACCGGTCGGCGCTTAAGTCTTTTTCGGTTCTGCTGCGTCTGGCGCTGCCGCAACGGTGGTGGCCAGGCGCAGACTGTCTTGCGCCTTGGTCAACTCCTTCTCCAATGACTGATTGAGCTGCGACTGCTCGTCGACGTTTTGCTTGAGCGTCTGACTTTCCAGCAGGGCCACGCGCAGACGTTCCTGGAGGAGGGTGCGCTCGCTGTCGACCCGGC
Source organism: Pseudomonas sp. GW456-12-10-14-LB2 (assembly GCF_002884345.1). Taxonomy (NCBI): domain Bacteria; kingdom Pseudomonadati; phylum Pseudomonadota; class Gammaproteobacteria; order Pseudomonadales; family Pseudomonadaceae; genus Pseudomonas; species Pseudomonas sp. GW456-12-10-14-LB2. Next base: position 23,851 of record NZ_POHV01000027.1, on the reverse strand, counting down.
TGGCCTGCTCCAGCAATTGATCCTGTCGCTGATTGCTGTGCTTGAGCTGATCCTGCACCAAGCTCAGTTCACGCACGGTGCCGCGATTTTCGGTCAGCAGGCGCTCGTTGTCGCGGTGCAGCTGGGTGATCTCGTCCTGACGTACCAGCGCACTTTGTTGCGCCTGGCGCAGCTCCATCTGCAACTGCTGCACCTGAGTTTCGTGACGGCTTTGCTCCTGCTCGCGCTGTTCCTTGATGGCGTTGCGGTAGTGTTCAAGCGCATCGCGGGCGTGCAGGTGTTTCTCTTCCAGCGAGCGGATCTGCTCATCCTTGTCCTGCAAGCGCAATTCAAAATCGGCCAGCGCCTGATTCAGTCCGGCATTGCGAGTCTGCTCGGTCTGCAGCATCGAGCGTGTATCGCTCAAGGCTTCGGATTCCTTGGCCAGCGCGGCGGCCTGGATGTCGTGCTTCTTCTCCAGTTGCGCGTGATCCTGACGAAGCTGATTCAGCTCGTCCTCCAGTGCCTGACGCTGTTGCTCGTACTGCTCGCGCGCCTGATCAATCGGCTCCTGCGCCTGTTCTTTCAGGCGTTGGGCAAGGCGCGTGACGAGTGCCAGCAGCTCGTCATCGATGGGTTCTGCTGAAGGATCGGCCGGTTCGCTGCCGTCATCCAGCTCCTTCAGGTAGCGATGAATCGTGGTTTTGGAACCCGTATTACCCAGCTCGATGCGTACTGCGTCGATGCTGGGGTGTTCGCCACGGGCGAGGATCGCTGTGCGCGCGATCTGAACTACTGCTTTGTTAACGCCGCCACGGGCCATATCTGCTCCTACCATTTCGTACTGTGGTACATGCCACCAAAGTACGCAGTGTACCATGTTGAAAATAAAGTGAAACAAGCACCGATAAACGGGCGGGATATACTGGTATTACCCCATGTGAAACCCCTAAAATCGGTTTCCGCACAAAACCCTCAGTACGCCACGAGAAAATCAGCCCATGAGCGATATCGATCGCTATCTCCAAGCCGCCACCCGTGACAACACCCGCCGCAGCTATCGTTCGGCCGTCGAGCATTTCGAAACGGTATGGGGTGGGTTCCTGCCCGCAACAGCGGACAGCATCGCGCGGTATCTGGTGGCGCATGCGGGCGTGTTGTCGGTCAACACGCTGAAGTTGCGTCTGTCGGCGCTGGCGCAGTGGCACAACAGTCAGGGCTTCGCCGATCCCACCAAGTCGCCGGTGGTGCGCAAAGTGTTCAAGGGCATTCGCGCCCTGCATCCCGCCCAGGAGAAGCAGGCCGAGCCATTGCAGCTGCGGGATCTTGAGCAGACCGTCGGCTGGCTTGAGCAGGAGATGAAAGACGCCCGGGAACAACAGGACCGGCCGCTGCTGCTAAGAGCTTGCCGCGACCGCGCGTTGATCCTGCTGGGCTTCTGGCGTGGCTTTCGCAGCGATGAATTGTGTCGTGTGCAGATCGAGCATGTGCAGGCGCACGCCGGCAGCGGCATCACCCTGTACCTGCCCCGCAGCAAGGGTGATCGGGAAAACCTCGGCCAGACCTATCAGGCCCCGGCGTTGCTCAAGCTATGCCCGGTGCAGGCCTATATCGAATGGATCACTGAAGCGGCGCTGGTACGGGGCCCGGTGTTCCGCGCCGTCGACCGCTGGGGCAATCTGAGCGAGGAGGGCTTGCACGCCAACAGCGTGATTCCGTTGCTGCGCCAGGCCCTGGAGCGCGCCGGGATCTCCGCCGAACGCTACACCAGCCATTCCCTGCGACGCGGCTTCGCAACATGGGCCCACCAAAGCGGCTGGGATCTCAAATCGTTGATGAGTTACGTGGGCTGGAAGGATATGAAGTCCGCCATGCGCTATGTTGAAGCGAGCCCCTTTCACGGGATGGCCCGGATTACGGATAAGCCGCTGTCGCCGTAGATATCGTTTTCTTCTATTAATACAGTCCGCTAATAGCGAAAACAAATCAGCAGCATCAGGTTTGCCAATGAGCCATCCGTCGAGTGACTGGGTAGGATTCACCCATCGAATTCACAACCCTGACGGAGAGTCATCAATGCCTATCATCAACAGCCAAGTAAAACCGTTCAAAGCTACCGCGTTCAAAAACGGCGACTTCGTACAAGTCTCGGACGCTGACCTGAAAGGCAAATGGTCCGTAGTGTTCTTCTACCCGGCCGACTTCACCTTCGTTTGCCCAACCGAGCTCGAAGACCTGGCTGACAACTACGCCGCCTTCCAGAAACTGGGCGTAGAGATCTACAGCGTTTCGACCGACACCCACTTTGCTCACGCTGCCTGGCACAACACTTCGCCAGCCATCGGCAAAATCCAATACACCATGATCGGCGACCCGACTCAGGTCATCTCCCGCAACTTCGACGTGCTGATCGAAGAAGCCGGTCTGGCTGACCGTGGCACCTTCGTGATCAACCCTGAAGGCCAAATCAAAATCGTTGAACTGAACGATGGCGGCGTTGGCCGTGACGCTTCCGAGCTGCTGCGCAAAATCAAGGCTGCTCAGTACGTTGCTGCTCACCCAGGCGAAGTTTGCCCGGCCAAGTGGAAAGAAGGCGAGGCCACTCTGGCTCCGTCCCTGGACCTGGTCGGCAAGATCTAAGTCTGTGACACACGCAATGCAGGGCGGGACTCCGCACCTACTCAAGTAAGCTGCACCGCCCAATAGAAAAGCCCGGGCGAGATTCGCTCGGGCTTTTTTTCGCCTCAAATAAAGTCAGGAGATCGCCCGTATGTTGGACGCCAATCTTAAAGCCCAGTTGAAATCGTACCTGGAACGGGTCACCCAGCCGATCGAGATCGTTGCTTCACTCGACGACGGTGCGAAATCCCGTGAAATGCTCGACCTGCTGAAAGACGTCGCCAGTCTTTCGCATCAGATTACCTTGATCGACAGCGGCGACGATGCACGCAAACCGTCGTTCTCGATCAACCGCCCGGGTGCCGACATCAGCCTGCGTTTCGCCGGTATCCCGATGGGCCATGAATTCACTTCGCTGGTGCTGGCCCTGCTGCAAGTCGGCGGCCACCCTTCGAAGGCCAGTGTCGAAGTGATCGAACAGATCCGCTCGCTCAAGGGCGAGTTCAACTTCGAGACTTACTTCTCGCTGTCCTGCCAAAACTGCCCGGACGTCGTCCAAGCGCTGAACCTGATGGCCGTGCTGAACCCGAACATCCGCCACGTCGCCATCGACGGCGCGCTGTTCCAGGACGAAGTCAATGATCGCAAGATCATGGCCGTGCCGAGCATCTACCTCAACGGCGAAAACTTCGGCCAGGGCCGCATGGGCCTGGAAGAAATCCTCGCCAAACTCGACACCGGCGCCATCGAGCGTCAGGCCGAGAAAATCAGCGCCAAAGAGTCTTTTGATGTGCTGGTAGTCGGCGGTGGCCCGGCGGGTGCTTCCGCGGCGATCTACGCCGCACGTAAAGGCATTCGCACCGGTGTTGCAGCCGAGCGCTTCGGCGGTCAGGTGCTGGACACCATGGCCATCGAGAACTTCATTTCCGTGCAGGAAACCGAAGGCCCGAAACTGGCGACCGCGCTGGAAGAACACGTCAAGCAGTACGACGTCGACATCATGAACCTGCAACGCGCCGACAAGCTGATCCCCGGCAAGAATGGCGAGCTGCATGAAGTCCGCTTTGCCAGCGGCGCGACCCTCAAGGCCAAGAGTGTGATTCTGGCGACCGGTGCACGGTGGCGTGAAATGAACGTGCCGGGCGAGCAGGAATACCGCAACAAAGGCGTGGCGTACTGCCCGCACTGTGACGGTCCGCTGTTCAAAGGCAAGCGTGTGGCGGTGATTGGCGGCGGTAACTCCGGCGTCGAAGCGGCCATCGACCTGGCCGGTATCGTCTCCCACGTGACCCTGCTGGAGTTCGACGTTCAGTTGCGCGCCGACGCCGTATTGCAACGCAAGCTGCACAGCCTGCCGAACGTCACCGTGATCACCAGTGCGTTGACTACTGAAGTCACCGGCGACGGCCAGAAGGTCAACGGCCTGCGCTACAAGGATCGCAATACTGACGAGCTGCGCACGGTCGAGCTGGAAGGGATCTTCGTGCAGATCGGTCTGCTGCCTAACACTGATTGGCTCAAAGGCACCATCGAGCTGTCGCCGCGCGGCGAGATCATCGTCGACAACCGCGGTGAAACCTCGATCCCCGGCATCTTCGCTGCCGGTGACGTGACCACCGTGCCGTACAAGCAGATCGTGATTGCAGTGGGCGAGGGCGCCAAGGCTTCCCTCAGCGCTTTCGATCACCTGATCCGCACTTCGGCTCCGGCGTAAATCCCGGGCCTGAAAAAGAAAACCCCCATCAGTGATGATGGGGGTTTTTCTTTGCGGGGTACTTTCTACCCAAGTTCAGCTTTACAGCGGCGCCGGCTGGATGATCTCGACCCAGTAGCCATCCGGATCCTTGATGAACGCCAGACTCTTCATGCGGCCATCGGTCAGGCGCTTCTGGAAGTCGCAGCCCAGTTCTTCAAAGCGTGCGCAGGCAGCGACGATGTCCGGTACCGAGATGCAGATGTGGCCGAAGCCACGCGGGTCGGTGTTGCCGTTGTGGTAGGCAAAGTCCGCGTCGTTTTCGGTGCCGTGGTTGTGGGTCAGTTCCAGGATGCCGGGAATCGACTTCATCCACTCGGTGCGAGCAGCGGCGTCGGCCGGGATCTGCGATTTGTCGACCAAAGCGAGGAAGTACAGGCTGAATTCAGCTTCCGGAAAATCACGCTTCTCTACCAGCGAGAAACCCAATACACGGGTGTAGAAGTCCAGCGACTTGGTGATGTCTTTGACGCGCAGCATGGTGTGGTTGAACACGAAGTTGCGGGTTGCGCTGTCCGGGGTGGCGGTGACGCCAGGGAAGGTGTTCAGTTCTTGCAGGCTCATGGGCCCTCCGTAACAAATTGGGGCGAGTGAATGGGCGCAATGATACGCATGCCTGGCAGCATCGCCAAACCGAAAGCGCGGGCTTGCCCTGTGAGCGGGCGGGCCTCAGACTTTACGGCTCAATCCGCGAGTGCCTCTGGTAATGATCCGACCGTTCAAATCGCTGTTCGTTTTCCTGGGTTTTTCCCTGCTTGCTCTGCCTGCCTTTGCCGAGGCGCCGAGCATCACCTGGCCGGCTGGCTGGGAAGTCGAGGCGCTGCCCGAAACCTCCCCTGAAGTCTCCCGTCAGCGCGCGGTAAAGACTGACGCCGATGGCAATCAGGTGATGGTGATGGAGTTGACGATGACCCACGTGGAAAGCGGCCATCAGGTCAACTTGCAGGGCGTGTTGCTGGAGATGCGCAAGTCGGTTCAGAAAGACTTTTTCCAGAGCGGTTATCAGAGTGTCTGCAACAAGGTTCACGCGAGTACGCTGGGCTCGCTGACCGCGCTTGAAACCACTTGTACGGTGACTGAAAACGGCCGCCACGTGTTGTCGCAAACATTGGTTGCAGCGGTCGAAGCGGATAAGGCTTACGTACTTTCGTATGCAGGGCAGGCAGAGGTTTATAAGGCGAGCGGCGACGACATAGTGGCTGCGCGAAACAGCTTGAAATTCTAGTCGTCTGTTCGTGGTCGGCCTTGTGTTAGATACCGGAACTGATTAAACATAAAGTTAATCTCCGGCTAACGGGGCAACATTCGGAAGCATAGTTTCAGTGCGAGAGCGGTTTGAGACTCAACTTTCCCGCCAGAAAAATCGTTGTATTTGTTAAATATTGTCCAAAAAAAAGCCCTGCATATGCAGGGCTTTCATGTTTGCGAGGGATTAACCGCGCAACCAGGAATCAACGGTAGCTGCACCGTATTGTTCCTTCCAGGCCTTCAGGCCGCGATGGTTGCCACCCTTGGTCTCGATCAGCTCGCCGGTGTGCGGGTTCTGATAGACCTTGACCACGCGAGCGCGGCGGGTTTTAGGTGCGGCGGTCGATTGCAGACCGGATTTCGCCGGGTTCGGATCGAGAATGGCGATGATGTCTTTCAGGCCTTTGCCGTAGGTTTTCATCAGCCCCTGGAGCTTTTCTTCGAATTCGATTTCTTTCTTGAGCCCGGCATCGTTCTTCAGCGATTCCAGCTGCTTGAGCTGTTCCTGAAGGGCCTTTTCAGCTGCACGAAATTCAGCGAGTCTGGACAATATCTTTACTCCAATAGTGTGTTTGGCTGATACCAACCGCAAACAAAGCTATAAGCCAAGAGCCTTGAAGCGACTCGGTGATAATGGCTCACCTGCCCATCTTGCAACAGGTAAGAAAAATTGTAGTAGTTAATGCGACAAGAGTAAATCCTGACTTTTTCTTCATGTAACAATAACGCTGTTTTGTATCAATTTGGTGCGCGCTGTCGGCGAGTCTGGATTTATCCCGCCAAGTTAATGATGAGTTAATGCTTCGATGAAGTCTGCAGCCGGCATCGGTTTGCCGAAAAGGTAACCTTGCAGAAAGTTGACATGGTGAGCGGCCAGATAATCACACTGGGCTTGCGTCTCCACACCTTCGGCCACGATGCCCAGATCCAGTTTGGTAGAAAGCTCGATGATGGTGTCCAGAATGTGCCGCGACAGGGCATCTTTATCGATCATGGCCACGAATGTCTGATCGATCTTGAGGAAGTCGACATTGAAGGTCCTCAAATAGCCGAGGCTTGAATGACCGGTGCCAAAGTCGTCAATCGCGATCTTCACGCCCATTGCGCGCAGTTGCGCGAACAGTTGATGGGTGATGTCGGACGGCTCGATCAGCTCGCGTTCGGTCAGCTCCAGTACCAGGCTGATGCTGCCAGGCTGGAACGCTGACAAAAATTCACGGCAATCTTCAACCAGCTCCAGATCGTGGCAGTGGCTGGCGGTGATGTTGATGCCGATGTGGAAGGGCGCGGTAAAGGTCGATGACAGCGGCCCCAGCACAACAGCCGTTTGTTGCATCAAGGCGCGGGTCATCGGCACGATCAACCCGGAGTGTTCGGCAAAGGGAATGAACAGGTCCGGACGCACCAGCCCCTCCTTGGGATGTTTCCAGCGCATCAGCACTTCCGCGCCCGACCAGCGTTTGCTGTCGCCGTGCACCACCGGTTGAAAATAGGGAATGAATTCACCTGCTTCCAATGCCCGAAGCATTTCATGGCTGGGCGAGGTGGAGCGCTTCTGAACGATGTAGCCGATCGCTCCTGATACGGCGCCGAAGAACATCAGCAGACTGAACAGCGGCGGATACTCGTCTTTCATGTAGCGCCAGGTTTCGCCTTCCGGAAAAGCCGCTGTCACTGAGAATGCATAGTGTGATGAGTGCAAGGTACTTTGCGCCACGGGCAACGCGGGCAGGGCGCCCTGATGCACTTTGCCGTCGGCGGAGAGCCAGTTGTTGCCGACTTGCAGCAACAACAACGTGTGCCGGCCGATCAGGCGCAGGATGTTGCTCAGGTGATAGCCGTCCAGCGTGGTCAGTGCCCCACCGCGTCCCTCGCTCAGGCGATACACCAGCAGCGCGGTGTTTGGCGTCACCGGGTTGCCGTTCATGAGCCACAACTTGCCTTGGGCGTAGTCGCCGGGGTTCACGACTTCCTTGAAGTCGCCGAACAGCGAACTGCAATAGAGGTTGTCGTCCCACACCAGATTGGTCGAGCGCACAAACGGGCGGCGGGTGACTTGTTCGCGCAGGGCCAGTTTAACCGTCTCGCAGGTCTGGCCGGCCAGAGGCAACAGTTCGCGGGCGGCCTGGGCAGTGTTGTCGAGCATCAGTTCGAACTGCCGCAGGGCTTCATCGGCGGTGTGTTGCGAACTCTGCTGAAGGGCGCGTCCGGCCTGCATATAAAGAATCACGCTGCCGAGTACGATCGGCAGCAAGCCGCACAGCAATGTCACGATAATCCGTGTGCTGCGCTTGCGGCGGGGCCTGACGGTCAGTGGCATGGGCGCATCCTGTCGCGGTGGAGTGGGGCTCTTGATGGCAGGCGAAGCGTGCGCGCAAAGCCCGAGGTCTGAGCCCATGATAGATGGCCAATGACACCTGCGCCGCTCAACGATAATCCAGCCGGGTTGCCAGCTGAATGAATGCCAGCGTTGCAGGCGATGCCTGGCGCTGATCCAGCACCGCCAGGCCGACCTGCCGGGTGACTACGGGGGACAGCGGTCGCTTGATGTATCGCGGTTCCGGATCGAAAGGCAACGAACCTTCGGCCACCACGGTCATCGCATCGCCCCGGCCCACGGTGTCGAGCGTGCTGAGCAGCTGCGAACAGCGATAGCGGATGTTGGGGCTCAACCGCGCGGCGTTGAACAGGCGCGAAACCAGTTCCGACGAACCCGCCTCGGTCAGCACAAACGGATCGTTGCACAGGTCTTTAAGACTCACTGAGTCGTGCGCCGCCAGCGGGTGACCGGGCGGAAGCAGGGCGACCATCTGATCTTCAATCAAGGCGAACGTGTCGAAGCGCTCCTCGGGCAGCACCACAAAACCGATATCGATCCGCCGCTCCTCCAGCCACTGAATGACCTGCCGATCCGGGCCTTCATCGATGTGCACTTCGATCCCCGGATGCGCCTCGCGATACTGCTGAAGAATCCGCGGCAACAACTTGATCGAAGACGTCGGCCCGAACGAGCCGATGCGCAGCGTGCCGCGTTTCATGCCGCGCGCATCCGCCGCCTCCTGACGCAAGGTGTTCGCCAGCCCAAGCATCGCCCGTGCCCGCAACAGCAGTTGTTCGCCGATGTCGCTCAGTTCCACTTGCGATTGATGCCGGCGCAGCAGCTCGACGCCCAGTTCCTGTTCCAGCGACTTCAATGCATGAGACACCGCTGACTGGGAAATTCCCAGACGATGGGCGGCGAGGGTGAAGCCGCGCAGTTCGGCCACCAGCGAGAAGATTTCGAGTTGGGTCAGGGTCATGAGTAAAGACTCATTTTACGATGATGAGGAATCAATCGAATGATACGTCATCCGTCAGTCTCATCGTTGGAGCGTTATGAGTTGTCATGAACCTGTTCGTCCGGTCGCCTCGGACGTGCCCGTCTATTTGAACCTGGCCTTGGTCACCATGATCTGGGGCGGAACGTGGGTGGCCGGGCGTTTTCTGGCCGGCAGCCTGAGCCCGGTGTTTGCTGCCAGCCTGCGGTTTCTGCTGGCCAGCGTGGCGTTGCTCGTGTGTTTAAGGCTCGCTCGAATACGGTTGGCGCGGCCTACGTTCAGGCAATGGCTGCAACTGGCCCTGTTGGGGTTCTTCGGAATTTTCTTCTACAACCTGTGCTTCTTTTACGGGTTGCAATACATCAACGCTTCCCGGGCCTCGTTGATCGTGGCGCTGAATCCGGCGGTCATTGGTCTGGCGTCATGGCTGCTGTTCAAGGAGCGGCTGAGCCGGCTCAAGGTTATGGGCATCGCAATCTGCATCGGCGGGGCGGGTGTGGTGATCGTCAGTCGCAACCCGCAGCTGTTGAGCGAAACGCCGGACGCGTGGATTGGCGATCTGCTGATCCTCGGCTGCGTTTTGAGCTGGGGCGTCTATTCGCTGTTCTCTCGCGGCCTGAACCAGAGCATCGGTCCGGTGCAGACCGTGACCTTTTCGATTCTGCTGGGCACCCTGATGTTGTGGGCGCTCGCCCTGAGCCGGGGCGAAGTGGACGTTGCAGCGCTGGCCGCGCTTGGCACACGCCAATGGCTGAGCCTGGCCTATCTGGGCGTGCTCGGCTCGGCGCTGGCCTACATCGGTTACTACGATGGCATCCGTAAAATCGGCGCCACGCGCTCCGGTGTGTTCATTGCGCTCAACCCGCTGACCGCCGTGCTGGCCGGTGCAATCCTGCTGGGCGAACAGCTGACGCTGGCCATGTGTCTGGGCGGCGTGCTGATTCTGGCGGGCATCTGGCTGTGCAACAAACCCCTTGCACCGGCCGGAAAAAAGCGGATTTTATAGAGAGGGCAGACAACCCTATTTACGCTGTGTAGAATCGGGTTACGCATACAATAATAATCGTCTTCTGGCAGCAGAAGCCTCGCCCGCAAGAGCCTTGGGTCGACAATGAAGATATTCGGGTTTCAACTGATCTACGGTGACTTCCTCGCCCGCAGTGTGCGTGGCATCTCCTGTGCGCCACCCACCGGTCTCAGCATTACTGACAAATAACTCTGGTTAATTGATAAGAATGATGAGGCGCCAACCATGGCAGATTTATACGAAAACCCAATGGGCCTGATGGGCTTCGAGTTCATCGAGTTCGCATCGCCGACACCTGGCACCCTGGAGCCGATCTTCGAGATCATGGGCTTCACCAAGGTCGCGACCCACCGTTCCAAGAACGTGCACTTGTATCGTCAGGGCGCGATCAACCTGATCCTCAACAACGAACCCCACAGCGTTGCTTCGTACTTCGCGGCCGAGCACGGCCCGTCCGTTTGCGGCATGGCGTTCCGGGTCAAGGATTCGCAGAAGGCCTACAACCGCGCACTGGAACTCGGCGCCCAGCCGATCCACATCGAAACTGGCCCGATGGAACTGAATCTGCCGGCGATCAAAGGCATTGGCGGTGCGCCACTGTACCTGATCGACCGTTTCGGCGAAGGCAGCTCGATCTATGACATCGACTTCGTGTTCCTCGAAGGCGTTGACCGCAACCCGGTCGGTGCCGGCCTGAAGATCATCGACCACCTGACCCACAACGTGTATCGCGGTCGCATGGCCTACTGGGCGAACTTCTACGAGAAGTTGTTCAACTTCCGCGAAATCCGCTACTTCGACATCAAGGGCGAATACACCGGCCTGACCTCGAAAGCGATGACAGCGCCGGACGGCATGATCCGCATCCCGCTCAATGAAGAATCGTCGAAGGGCGCCGGGCAGATCGAAGAGTTCCTGATGCAGTTCAACGGCGAAGGCATCCAGCACGTGGCGTTCCTCACCGACGACCTGGTCAAGACCTGGGATCAGTTGAAGAAGATCGGCATGCGCTTCATGACCGCGCCGCCGGACACCTACTATGAAATGCTCGAAGGCCGCCTGCCGAACCACGGCGAGCCGGTGGATCAACTGCAATCGCGCGGCATCCTGCTCGACGGTGCGTCGGATAAAGAAGACAAGCGTCTGCTGCTGCAGATCTTCTCGGAAACCCTGATGGGCCCGGTGTTCTTCGAATTCATTCAGCGTAAGGGCGATGATGGTTTCGGCGAAGGCAACTTCAAGGCTCTGTTCGAATCGATCGAGCGTGACCAGGTGCGTCGTGGCGTACTCGCTACCGAGTAATCCGCACCAGATGTAAAAAAGCCCGGCCTGCAGAAATGCAGGCCGGGCTTTTTATTGCGCGTCTTACGGGCGCCGTTGGCGCATCAGATGCTTGAAGCCTTCAAACACCAGCACCACCACGGCGAGCCAGATCGGGATGTAGGTCAGCCATTCTCCGGGCTTGATGCTCTCACCCAGCAGCAGCGCCACGCCGAGCAACAACACTGGCTCTACGTAACTCAACAAACCGAACAGACTGAACGGCAGAAGGCGACTGGCAATGATGTACACCACCAGCGCCGATGCACTGATCAGACCGAGCAACGGAATCAGCCATGTCAGCGCCGGGTACAGATCGAACACGCCGAAACCCTGTTCGCCGCCGCGCACAAACCAGTACGCCACCGGCAGCATCAGGGTCATGTCGACCCACAAACCGCCGAGGTTGTCGGTCTTGAGGTATTTGCGCAGCACGAAGTACAGCGGGTAACCGACGACCACCACCAGCGTCGCCCAGGAAAACCCGCCGACCTGATACAACTCGTTCAACACACCGAGGCTGGCAAAAAACACCGCGACTTTTTGCAGGTATGACAGGTTTTCGCCATAAGCGATGCGTCCGGTCAGGACCATGGACAACGGCAGCAGGAAGTAGCCCAGCGACACATCGAGGCTGTAGCCGTTGAGCGGCGCCCACATGAACAGCCACAACTGCACGCCCAGCAGCGCTGACGAAAGAATCAGGCCGCCGATCAACTTCGGCAGCGCAGGGATCCGGCGCAGCAGCTCCAGCACCCGCCGCCATTCGCCGGAAACCAGCATGAACACGGTCATGCAGGGCACGGTCAGCAACATCCGCCAACCGAAGATTTCCACGCCGCTCAACGGGGTGAGCAACGAGGTGTAGTAATACATGACGGCAAACAGCGTCGATGCTGTCACCGATAAAGCAATGCCTTTAGACAAACTGTCCTCGCGGGGGTGATGGTGAAACGGGGCGCGCAGGATACGTGGTTTTTGTGGTGAATATTGGCCAGATGGTCATTATTTTCAACAGATCCAAAAGCCCCTCACCCTAACCCTCTCCCGAAGGGAGAGGGGACTGACCGAGGTGTCTCAGGAGTTTCAGCGACGTGAAAGTCCGAGTCGATTGTGGATTCACCACGAGAGCTTCAGGCAAAAGCTTAGCTTCAATATCCCCCAATCGGTTCCCTCTCCCTCCAGGAGAGGGATAGGCGGGCGGCGTTCCGATGAGGGCAGCGGTCTCAAGCCGAACGCGATTTCCGCCCTGACACAAAATGACTAACATCATTAAACCCCGGCGTCGAAGCATGCCCCGGCGTCACCAGCGAGTCGATAAACGCCTCATCCTCCGCCGTAATCTTCACCGCCTGCGCCTTGGTGTACGCATCCCATTGTTCCTCGGTGCGCGGCCCGACAATCGCCGACGTCACCGCGCCGTTGTTCAGCACCCAGGCAATCGCAAACTCGACAATCCCGACCCCGCGCTCCTGGGTGTACTGCTGAATCTGCTGGGCAATGCGCAACGACTCCACCCGCCATTCGGTTTCCAGAATGCGTTTGTCCTGGCGCCCGGCACGGCTGTTGGCGTCCGGGGTCACGTCCGGTGCGTACTTGCCGCTGAGCACGCCACGGGCCAGCGGGCTGTAAGGCACCACGCCAAGGCCGTAAGTCTGGGCGGCGGTGATCTGCTCAGTTTCGGCCTGACGGTTGACGATGTTGTACAGCGGCTGGCTGATCACCGGGCGATCGACACCTAGTTTGTCCGCCACGCGAATCACCTCGGCAATCCGCCAGCCGCGATAGTTCGACAGGCCCCAATAACGGATTTTGCCCTGGCGAATCAGATCGCCAATCGCCGAAATCGTCACTTCCAGCGGCGTATTGTGGTCTTCGCGGTGCAGGTAATAGATGTCGAGGTAGTCGGTGCCGAGCCGGGTCAGGCTGGCCTCCAGACCGTTGAAGATGTGCTTGCGGCTCAAGCCGCTGCGGTTCGGCACGCCATCCACCGGGCCGAAACCGACTTTGGTCGCCAGCACCCATTCATGCCGATGACGGGCGATGGCTTCGCCGACGATCTCTTCCGAGCGGCCGTTGGTGTAGACGTCGGCCGTGTCGATGAAATTGATGCCCTGATCCCAGGCCTTGTCGATGATGCGCAGCGAGTCTTCCGCGCTGGTCTGTTCGCCGAACATCATCGTGCCGAGGGTGAGGGTGGACACCTGCAATCCCGAGTGACCCAGTGTGCGATAGCTCATGCCGAAATCCTTTTGTCGGTGGGAAAGCTTCCATCAAATACCAGAAGCGCCCGGCGCGGCAAAGTGAATTTATCGACGCAATGCCTCGCAGCGCTCGCGTAAAAACACCTGCAGCACCTTGACCCGTTCCGACACCTGCACCCGGTGCGGGCACAACAGATTGAACGGCACACTCTCGCCATGCCAGTCATCGAACAGTGTCATCAGTCGCCCGGCACGCACGTCTTCGGCCACGTCGAGCCAGGCCTTGTAGGCGATTCCGTGCCCGACGAGGGCCCAGCGGCGGGCGACTTCGCCGTCGTCGCTGAGGTAGTCGCCGCGTACTTCGACCTCGACGGTTTCGTCTTCGCGATGGAAGCGCCAAGTGTTGTAAGGCCGACCGTTGCGCAGGTAGAGCAGGGCGCTGTGCTCGCTTAAATCGGCAGGGTTTAACGGTGTACCGTGACGTTCCAGATACGCGGGGCTGGCGCAGGCCACACGCCGATGCTCAGGCAGAATCGGCAACGCCACCAGCGTCGAATCACTCGGCACGCCGAAGCGCAGCGCCACGTCCACCGTTTCGCGAAACAGATCCGCATGCCGGTCATTGAGCAGCAATTGCAGTTGAATGTGCGGGTGCTCGCGCTTGAAATCGTCCAGCCACGGCAGCAACACATTGCGCCCGAAGTCCGACGGCGCCGCCAGTTGCAGCACGCCGCTCAAGCCTTCGGTCTGCTGCTTCAGTGCCTGCTCGCCCTCGGCCAGTGTCGCCAGCGCCAGACGCACGCTTTCCAGATAGCGCCGGCCTTCTTCGGTCAGGCGCATGCTGCGGGTGGAGCGGGCGAAGAGGCGTATGCCGAGGCGGGTTTCCAGGCGTTTCAACGCGATGCTGGCGGCTGCCGGCGTCAGCTCCAGCGCCCGAGCGGCGGCGGAGATGCTGCCGGAGTCGGCGGTGCGGACGAAGATTTCCAGATCGAGGATTGAGCTCATTAGTAAAAATCCGTTGAAGATCCTTGGCGTTTTGCGGGATTTTTCCGGGATTGGCAAGCGCAGATACTGAAATCCTGAATAACCGCAGGAGACAGACATGACGTGGACATTTGATCATCTTGCTTTCAACACCGCTGACGGTCAGGCGCTGCAGGACGCTTTTGGTGGGTTGTTGGGATTGACGCCGGGGCGCCGGCCGCCGTTTCCGTTTCCCGGGCGGTGGTTGTATCAGGATGAGGAGGCGTTGGTGCATGTGATTGAGCAGCCGGCGCTGGATGAGGCGGCGTTGAGTCATATTGCGTTTCGTACCGATGAAGACGCAGCCGCGGTTTTGAAGCGGGTGCAGGGCAGTGGGTTGCCGTATCAGGTGGCGCAGGTGCCGGAGGACGGGATCTGGCAGATTTTTGTGAGGATGCCGGGAGGATTGGTGCTGGAGCTGGATGCGAAAACGGAGGTTTTGTGAAATTAAGCCACCACTTGTTTCACTCTAATATTTTTCACAATTAGCATTGTGTCCTTTGATTCTTGAGATTTTCAGCTCAATTAGCGCACTTGGCTATAAACGAGACTTGGTTATTCAAAAATGCACTTGAAAACTGTCAGAACTGGCAGTGGAAATTCGCTCCGCGACACATCAGGATTTATTCAAGTACCAAGAGCTATTCAAATCGGTATTGAACCCGGCATCACACATCAAAAATTGACTTCATTGAAAAATGAAGCAAACACACGTCGATGTACATCGAAAAAGGAATGCATCATGACCGTCACACAGAAGCAGCCAATTGCACCACTTCCGACGTCCCCATCGATTCCCCTAATAACAGCTCTTAGTACTACTACCCCTCCCTTGAATCCGCCAGGGGTACCAAACGGCGCCCCAGCACCGGTGCTGGACTCCTCGGGTCGTGTTGTTCAACACCCAATACCGGCTACTGCCAGGAATGGGCAAACTATAATTATTTATTTGTCAAATCCCGCCAACGCCCAACTCTGGACTCTTTACAGTGTGACACTAGATCAAAATTTGTTATCAATTATGTACAAGGATCAGAACGGTGTATTCAAGTGGTGGGGGTTGTGGGAAGCGCTGAAAAATAACCAAGTCCCACTAGGGACCTATGAGATAAAAGTCACATACTGGACTTCTCCAACTTCGGTAGCAATCGTTTCGCAGGCGTTAACTATTACGTATTCTTGATTAAAGCAAAAAGCCAGAGTGGGAAGCTGAGCAGGACAGCACGACAAGGTCATAATTAAAGATGCTGGTGAAGCCCAGTCATATTGACAGTTAATTAATGGAAATAAGAAACCTGTCTTTCTGGGGTATGTGGAAACCAGGTAATCCGCCCGATGTAAAAAATGCTCCGTATTTAAAGATACGGAGCATTTTCGTCATGGGCTGCTCAGTGGCGGATTTATTTTTCGGGATTTGGTGAGTGTTTAAGTGTGGTGTTTAAAGGACACGTCCAGACACGCACCCAGGCTACACAACCTTGCGCCGTTGCCTACGACTAAGCCAGAATCCGCCGGCTTGTGCGCTCAAGGGCCGGGTTTTATCGTTGTCCCGTCGCTGAAATGCAGCGATCGGGTTTGGTAGCCCGGATCTGACTTGTTGCGCAATTCACCGTATTCGGACGCTCATCGGTCCGTGCTTTTATGGTGGCCATGCGTGGGGCGCTTTCGAGCGCGCCGGTTCTCCAAGTCACCGGTCTACCAACCCGTGCATGGCCACCACCTCTTCGTTTGGTAGCGAAGTTTGATGGCTCCATTTTTCTGATTTGGAGATTCAAACGTGATCAAACCAACACCCAACCCACCCGAAGCCGACACCACCTCACCCTACGAATCCCTCGACTCCAAGACCTTCCACGAAGCCGCCGAACGCGCCCTCGATCACTACCTCAATCCGCTGCTCCCCAGAAAACCGCTGCTCAAACCCAACACCCGCTACCTCATCGCCCCCGGCATCGACAGTGAAGAACTGCTGGCCGACGCCTCTGAAACCCTGACCTGCGCCAAAACCATGGCCACCGACTTCGCCGGGCTGGTGGACGGCTCGCAGCGGCATGTGCTGCTGGGCATTGCGCAACTGATCATGCTGAGTGAACTGGCGGTGAACCGGGCGCTGGATAATCTGGAGTTGAAGCCAGAAACACCGCTCTAGCCAGATCCTTAGCCTGATCGTTCCCACGTCGAGGCGTCGAACCGTCCGCGTGAGAATGCAGCCCGGGACGCTCCGCGTCCCTTCCAGAGCTGGAACGCGGAGCGTCCCTTGAGGCATTCCCACGCAGAGCGTGGGAACGATCTAAACGAGAAACGGCCCGAGATGGGCCGTTTTTGTGTGCCTGCCAATAATCAGGCCCGCAACGTCCGCGTCATCCGCAACGCCAGCAAACTCCCGCCAACAATCACACCCGCCAACAGATAAAGCGCCGCATCGGTCGACCCGGTGCTGTCCTTGACCCAACCCACAAGGTAAGGGCTCAGGAACCCCGCCATCTGCCCCATGGAGTTGATCAACGCCAACCCACCCGCCGCAGCACCCGCGCTCAGCATGGCAGTCGGCACCGGCCAGAACATCGGCAGACCGGTCAGCGCGCCCATGGTCGCAATGGTCAGACCGAGAATCGCTATCGCTGGATTCGCCGCGAAATTCACCGCGATCAACAGGCCAATCGCGCCCATCAACATCGGCACCACCAAATGCCAGCGACGTTCCTTACGCAAGTCCGCCGAGCGACCTACTACCAGCATGAACACGGCGGCCAGCAGGTAAGGAATCGCACTCAACCAGCCAATCACCAGGTTGTCGCTGAAGCCGAGGTTTTTGATGATCGACGGCAGCCAGAAGTTGATCGCGTACACGCCGCTCTGGATGCAGAAGTAGATCAGGCCAAACGCCCAGATGGCCGGGTTCTTGAACACGGCGATCAGCGAATCGGATGTGGTTTTGGGTTTGTTCGCCAGGTCTTCTGCCTGATCCGCTTCCAGCACCGAACGCTCGTAAGGGGTCAGCCACTTGGCGTTGGCGAAGTTGTCGCTGAGCAGGAAGTAGGCGAGTGCGCCCAAGACCACGGTCGGAATGCCTTGCAGCAGGAACATCCACTGCCAACCGGCCAAACCGCCCTGGCCGGCGGCGAAGTGATTGAGGATCCAGCCGGAAAACGGGCTGCCGAGCAGGCCGGACACCGGGATCGCCGACATGAACAACGCCATGATCCGGCCACGGCGGAAGGTCGGGAACCATTGCGAGAGATAGAGCACAACGCCCGGGAAGAACCCGGCTTCGGCGGCACCGGTAAACAAACGCAAGGTGTAGAACCCGGTCGGCGTGGTGACGAACAGCAGGCAGGTCGACAGCGTGCCCCAGGTGATCATCATCAGCGCGATCCAGCGCCGTGGCCCGAATTTGGTCAGCGCCAGGTTGCTCGGCACGCCGCACAGCACGTAGCCGATGAAGAAGATACCGGCACCGAGGCCGTACACGGTTTCGCTGAATTTCAGCGCATCCAGCATCTGCAGTTTGGCAAATCCAACGTTGACCCGGTCGAGGTAGTTGAACAGGTAGCAGATGAAGATGAAGGGGATCAAACGCAGGGTGATGCGTTTGTAGACGGCGTTTTTATCGTCATCGATGGTCTGGGCGGCAGCGGCGCTCTGCGACATGGCGGCTCTCTCTTTATTATGATTTTTTGCGATGCAAAGGGTAACGTTGATCGCCCTGAGAGTCTCGGCCACCTTTGGCCGGATTGTCTTTGTGCCTGAGCACAGGGTTTGTTGCCAGACCCTGTGCGGGTGAACAACCGTCCGCGCCTGTTTTCAAGGATTCCAGCCCTTATGTTCGAACTCGATCACGACCTCGCCCAGGACATCGTCGACCGGGCCATGGCCATTTTGCCGTACAACGTCAACGTCATGGACAGCCAGGGCTTGATCCTCGGCAGCGGTGAGCCGGAGCGCATCAACACCCGTCACGAAGGTGCGCAATTGGTCCTGGCCAACGGTCGAGTGGTGGAGATCGACGCGCAGACGGCGGTGCATCTGAAAGGCGTGCAGCCGGGGATCAATCTGCCGCTGTTGCTCGATCAGCGTTTGATCGGCGTACTCGGCATCACCGGCGAGCCGGAGCAGCTGCGTACTTACGCCGAGCTGGTGCGCATGACCGCTGAAATGCTGGTGGGCCAGCGCAACCAGCAATCCGAACAGCAATGGCGGCGCCAACGTTGCGATGACTTGCTCGCGCTGCTGTTGAGTGAAGCGGGGGATTCGCCAAGGTTGGTCGACGAGGCCCAGCAACTCGGGCTCAAACCGCAACTGACGCGGGTGCCATATCTGTTCGAGTTGGGCCTGGAACACGGGCCGGGGCAAACCGTCGAGGCACTGAGCGCCTGGCTGAAGACGCGCTATCCGGACAGCTGGTGCGTGAGTTCCGCGAAGTCTTCGCTGCTGTGGTGTCGGCCGGCGAGTCAGAACGTCGAGCATGATCGCTTGCTGGAAAAACTCGATGGTCTGGGCTGGAACATCCTGCGCATTGCCGTCGGCGGGCAGGCCGATGGGCTGGCCGGGTTACGCCGTTGCTATCGAAGGGTGGGCGACTTGCTCGCCTATGGCCGCGAAGTGCTGCCGCGCTCACGCCTGCTGACCCTCAATCGCTATCGTTTGCCGGTCATGCTCTGGCGTCATCGCAACGATGATGCACTGGATGAACTGCTCAAACCGTTACGCAAGGTCATCGCCAAAGACAGCAACGGCCAGTTGCTCGCGACTTTGCGCAGCTGGTGCGATCACGACGGGCAGAGCCAGTCCTGCGCCGATGCCTTGGGCATTCACCGCAACAGCCTGCGTTACCGGATGGAGCGGATTGCCGAGTTGAGCGGGGTCGATCCGCTGAAACTCGATGGCATGCTGGCGTTGTATCTCGGGGTGCAATTGCTGCCGCAGACTGACGATTTGTCGAAATGAACAATAAACGCCAATCCAACTTGTGCAGCGGACAGGCGTCAACGCACAAGGCGACTGGCAGCATGAGGGCATTGGAACTGGAGAATTCGTATGAAAATCGTCATCGCCCCCGATTCGTTCAAGGACAGCCTGAGTGCCCAAGGCGTTGCAGAAGCCATCGCGCTGGGCCTGGCGCAGGTCTGGCCGCAGGCGACGCTGGTCAAATGCCCGATGGCCGACGGTGGCGAAGGGACGGTGGAGTCGATTCTCGCCGCGTGCGAAGGCGAACTGCGCCGCACCCGCGTGCGTGGCCCGTTGGGCGCAGCAGTTGAAGCTGCGTGGGGCTGGTTGCCGCATAACCACACCGCAATCATCGAAATGGCCGAGGCCAGCGGCTTGCAACTGGTGCCGCCGGGGCAGCGTGATGCGTGCATCAGCAGCACGTTCGGCACCGGTGAACTGATCCGCGCTGCGCTGGATGCCGGCGCACAACGCGTCATTCTGGCCATCGGCGGCAGCGCCACCAATGACGGCGGCGCCGGCGCGATGCAGGCGCTGGGCGTGAAACTGCTGAATGCTCAAGGGCAAGCTCTGGTGCCGGGCGGATTGGCGTTGGCGCAACTCGCACGTCTGGACCTGAGCGAACTCGACCCGCGTCTGGCTTACGTCCGTTTCGACATCGCCGCTGACGTCAACAATCCACTGTGCGGCCCCCACGGCGCTTCGGCGATTTTTGGCCCACAAAAGGGCGCATCACCGGCGCAAGTTCAACAACTGGATCAGGCCCTCGGCCACTTCGCCGGACTCTGCGCGCAGGCGTTGGGCAAGGACGTACGCGATGAACCGGGCAGTGGTGCCGCAGGTGGGTTGGGCTATGCCGCCAAAGCGTTTCTCGGCGCACGCTTCCAGGCCGGTGTCGAAGTCGTCGCAGAACTGGTCGGACTGTCCGACGCAGTGAAGGGCGCAGATCTGGTGATTACCGGAGAAGGGCGCTTCGATGCCCAGACCCTGCGCGGCAAAACCCCGTTTGGCGTGGCGCGGATCGCCAAGCAACACGGCGTACCGGTAATCGTCATTGCCGGTACGTTGGGCGAGGGCTATCAAGCGCTCTACGATCACGGCATCGACGCTGCATTCGCGGTCACCAGCGGCCCGATGTCCCTAGAACAAGCCTGCGCCGAAGCCCCGCGCCTGTTGCGTGAACGTGCAACAGATATTGCTCGCGTATGGGGTATGGCAGCTCCAGCCTGACCTGTCAGTCATCATCTGAAGCGAAGGGTGTTTCACCGCTGAAACACCCGCAACACTTTGAAAAATATTTCATCTTTCCCCGCAATCTTCCTCAAGCCTGGCCGATACAGAAGTCAGGCGCACACAAGACTTCTTAAAACAGTGACGCCGGACTGAAGCCCGCCCCAAGGGCCAGTGATCACGGCATGGACGCTCGTAGTTTCATTCATCCGAGAGTCCTCCTATGTCCTTGCGTAATCTGAATATCGCGCCCCGTGCCTTCCTCGGTTTTGCCTTTATTGCCTTGCTGGTGATCGTGCTTGGCGTGTTCGCCGTCAACCGCATGTCGATCATCCGTCAGGCTTCCCTGGAGATGGACTCGACGCAGTTGCCAAGCGTCACCCAACTCGCCGTGGTCACGGAAAACGTCTTGCGTCTGCGCATTCTGTCGTTCCGCATTCTGGTCAACCGCGAACCGGCTGGTTTGCAGGAAGCCCAGACCCGCATCGGTGTGCTGGTGGACAAGGTGCGCGCTGCCCAGGCCAGTTACGCAGTCCTGCCGGCCGGCCCGGAGGAACGCGCGTTATATCAGGAGTTTTCGACGACTCTCGACAACTATGTGCTAGCGCAGAACCAGATGATGGAGCTGTCGCGCCAGGACAAGCTCGACGAGATGCGCGCCCTGATCAACACGAAGATCAAGGACGGCACCGACAAGATGGGCGAACAGCTCAACAAGCTGATTGCAATCAATGCCGCCGACGCGAAGACCGCTTCCACTCAGGCGGGTGAGTATTACAACAGTGCCATTACCGGCATCGTCGCCGTGGCCGTGATTGCCGCGTTGCTGACCGTGCTGTTGGCCTGGCTGTTGACCCGCAGCATCGTCACCCCGCTGAACCGCGCGGTCGCTGCCGCGCAAACCATCGCCGGCGGCAACCTGACCAAAGTCATCGAAATCGACGGCAAGGACGAACCGGCGCGCCTGCTTGAAGCGCTGGCCGCGATGCAGACCAACCTGCGCAAGACCATCGAACAGATCGCCGGCTCCGCTACGCAACTGGGCGCCGCCGCCGAAGAGCTCAGCGCCGTGACCGAAGAAGCGTCCCGTGGTCTGCAACAGCAGAACGACGAAATCGAACAGGCCGCCACCGCCGTCAACGAAATGACCGCTGCGGTGGAAGAGGTCGCACGCAACGCGGTGTCGACTTCCGAAGCCTCGAACCAGTCGACCCACGCCGCCCGTGAAGGTCGCGACCAAGTGGTGAAAACCGTCGATGCGATCCAGACCATGACCCACGACGTCCAAAACACCGCGCAAATGATTGAAGGCCTGGCCGCTCAGGGCCGCGACATCGGCAAGGTGCTGGACGTGATCCGCGCCATCGCCGAACAGACCAACCTGCTGGCGCTCAACGCCGCCATTGAAGCCGCCCGTGCCGGTGAAGCCGGGCGTGGCTTTGCGGTGGTAGCGGATGAAGTTCGCGCCTTGGCCCATCGCACCGCGCAGTCGACCCAGGAAATCGAAAAAATGGTCGCCGGCATCCAGAACGGCACCGGCGAAGCGGTCGAGTCGATGCAACAGAGCAACCAGCGCACTCAGTCGACTCTGGAAATGGCCCGTGCCGCCGGCATCGCGCTGGAGCAGATCACCCAATCGATCCACCAGATCAACGAACGCAACCTGGTGATCGCCAGCGCTTCGGAAGAACAGGCGCAGGTGTCCCGCGAGGTCGATCGCAACCTGGTCAACATCCGCGACCTTGCCACCCAATCAGCTGCCGGCGCGAATCAAACCAGCGCCGCGACCCACGAACTGTCGCGTCTGGCGGTGGATTTGAATGCGATGGTGGCGCGCTTTGTGATTTGACCTAGGGTGAAGGCTGGAGACCGCGCAATCAGGAGACGTACATGCGCTATTCAGCCTTGACCCAACGAATCGCCGGGGAGGGAGCAGCAGCCTGGCGGATTCACGACCGAGCGCTGGAGCTGCGCGCCGAAGGGGTCGATGTGTTGCTGCTGTCGGTGGGTGATCCGGATTTCGATACGCCGCTGCCGATCATCCACGGCGCCATCGACAGCCTGTTGGCGGGCGATACCCATTATTCCGAAGTGCGCGGCCGGCTGGAGTTGCGCAGGCGCATCGCCGAGCACCATCGGCAACGCAGCGGCCAGGACGTCGATGCCGAGCATGTGATCGTGCTGCCCGGCGCGCAATGCGCGGTGTATTCGGTGGCGCAGTGTCTGCTCGATCCGGGCGATGAAGTGATCGTCGCCGAACCGATGTACGTGACTTATGAAGGTGTGTTCGGTGCCTGTGGCGCAACCGTGGTGCCGGTGCCGGTTCGCCCGGAAAACGGTTTCCGGGTCGATCCGGCGGATGTCGCGACGCGGATCACTCCGAAAACGCGAGCCATGTTGCTCAACAGTCCCAACAATCCCTCCGGTGCGAGTCTGTCGCTGCTGATCTGGCAAGAGCTGGCGGCGTTGTGCATCCGCCATGACCTGTGGCTGATCAGCGATGAGATCTACAGCGAATTGTTATACGAAGGTGAGCACGTCAGCCCGGCGAGCCTGCCGGGCATGGCCGAGCGCACCGCGACCATCAACAGTCTGTCCAAATCCCATGCGATGACCGGGTGGCGGATCGGCTGGATGATCGGGCCGAAACCCTTGGCCGAGCATTTGGTAAATCTGTCGCTGAGCATGTTGTTCGGTCTGCCGGACTTTGTGCAGAAAGCGGCGCAGATCGCGCTGGAGAAAGATCTGCCGGAAGTGACGCAGATGCGCGAGGAATACCGGTTGCGTCGGGATCTGGTGTGCGAGCGGTTGCGTGGTTGTCCGGGGTTGTACCCGATCAAACCGGATGGCGGGATGTTCGTGATGGTCGACGTGCGCCAGACCGGGCTCGGCGCGCAGGATTTTGCCGAGCGATTGCTGGAGGGTTATGGGGTTTCGGTGCTGGCAGGCGAAGCGTTCGGGCCGAGTGCGGCGGGGCATATTCGCATCGGGCTGGTGGTGGATAGAGTAAAACTGGCGGATGCGTGTTCGCGGATTGCACTGTGCGCTGCGCAGCTTCTCCAGGTGCGCAGCGCCTGAGGGTTTCCTCCTGATCGTTCCCACGCTCCGCGTGGGAATGCAGCCCGGGACGCTCCGCGTCCCTTCCAGAGCTGGAACGCGGAGCGTCCCTTGAGGCATTCCCACG
>NZ_POHV01000277.1:0-246 GCF_002884345.1 Pseudomonas sp. GW456-12-10-14-LB2 | reverse complement strand
CTCCAATCACGATGCGCCGCGCGCGGTGACGCGATGGGCCTTGCCCGAGCACCGCGACGCTGCGGCGCGGATGAGCCTGATGCTGCTCGCCTGCCTGCGCGGCAACATTTTTCTCTATTACGGCGACGAGCTCGGCCTGCCGCAGGCGGACATCCCCTTCGAGGCCCTGCAAGATCCTGAGGCCCTGGCCAACTGGCCCCTGACCCTGGGACGCGACGGCGCCCGCACGCCCATGCCCTGGACCGC
>NZ_POHV01000276.1:0-246 GCF_002884345.1 Pseudomonas sp. GW456-12-10-14-LB2 | reverse complement strand
CTGTTACGCACCTGTTCCACGACTGCATTGGCGATACCACGCGAACACCCTTGGGCGCCTTGTAATCCACCCCGGAAAGCTGATCGTTCCGGTTCGGCAGGAAGACAGTCCCTTGGCGCGGCTTATCCAGGAACCTCGCTCCACAGAGTTTTGGAAGCAGCAAGGCAGGGTCTCCGAACACGTCGGGGCACTTGATGCCGCGGTGGCGGAGAGCCTCGGCCGTCAGCGGACCTCGGACGGCACGCA
>NZ_POHV01000275.1:0-247 GCF_002884345.1 Pseudomonas sp. GW456-12-10-14-LB2 | reverse complement strand
GAAGAACGCCGAGGAGCACCTGCTGCTCCTGATCCACGAGCTGAACCACCGGGTGAAGAACACCCTCGCGACGGTGCAGTCGATCGCGGCCCAGTCCCTGCGCGGGCTGGAGGGGGCGGAGGCCGACGCGGCGCGCGCCGCCTTCGAGGCGCGCCTCCTCGCCCTGGCGCGGGTGCACGACGTCCTCACCCGGGAGAGCTGGGAGGGTGCGGAACTCTCCGCCGTCGTGGCGGACGCGATCCGGCCG
>NZ_POHV01000274.1:0-247 GCF_002884345.1 Pseudomonas sp. GW456-12-10-14-LB2 | reverse complement strand
TATTAATCGATGGAAAGTCCGCCAAATCAATCCATATCTCGAAACTCAAGTTTCCGTGAAGGGATTGCCTGAGGAGGTTCTCTATCAGGAATCCAGCATGCCGGGAATCAATACTAAGGGAAGATACGCTTTAATCTCTGGAAAATGGCCTACAAAACCCTCTGAAATTGTTGTTACTCCATCCCTGAGGCAAGGGATCGGTGGCAAGAATAAGCTCGTCCTGGAGCCTGGGAACTACGATCTCACT
>NZ_POHV01000273.1:0-247 GCF_002884345.1 Pseudomonas sp. GW456-12-10-14-LB2 | reverse complement strand
CCCGATGACCCTCGCGGAGCTGCAAGCCTATGCCCCGCAGGTCGACTGGGCGGCCTATTTCACCGCCGCCGGCGTCACCGTGAAGACCGACCTCATCGTCGGTGAGAAAAGCGCGGTGCAGAAGATCGCCGCGCTCTACGCGTCGACTCCGCTCGCCACATTGAAGGCCTGGGAGACCTTCCACGTGGTCAACCAGGCGTCGCCCTACCTTTCCAAGCGCTTTGTCGACAGCCAGTTCGAGCTGACC
>NZ_POHV01000272.1:0-247 GCF_002884345.1 Pseudomonas sp. GW456-12-10-14-LB2 | reverse complement strand
CCTCGAGCGTCCGCTTCGCCTCCTCCGGATCGATCTTGGTCAGGGCGTAGCCGACATGGATGATCACATAGTCGCCGACGGCGAGATCCTCGATCAGGGCGACGGAGATCTCCTTGGAGACGCCGTCAATCGAGACAGTCGCCATCTCGTCGGGCAGGAGCTTGGTGACCTCAGCCGGTATCGCAAGACACATCAGGCAATTCCTTCCAGGCCGGACTGTTCGAGTTGGAGCGCGGCGATCCAGGCC
>NZ_POHV01000271.1:0-248 GCF_002884345.1 Pseudomonas sp. GW456-12-10-14-LB2 | reverse complement strand
ATTCTACCGAGTGGTCGGATACGCAGCGCTCGCTCAGTGACGTTCTCGCCGAAGCCCAAGCCGCTGATCGCGCCAAGAGCGCGTTTCTGGCGACGATCAGTCATGAAATCCGCACACCCCTGAACGGCATCCTGGGTATGGCGCAGGTGTTCGATCAGTCGGGACTTTCGCCGGCCCAGCAGCAGCAACTCGGCGTCATCCGCCAGTCCAGTCTCGACCTGTTGGCCATCGTCAATGACGTGCTCGAT
>NZ_POHV01000270.1:0-249 GCF_002884345.1 Pseudomonas sp. GW456-12-10-14-LB2 | reverse complement strand
CTCTCACCTAGTGGCCAGAACCTTGCTGCTGGTGCCCGCGGACAAGCTGACGCTTCACTTCCACAACACCCGCGGCCTCGGGTTAGTCAATGTGCTGGCCGCTCATGATGCTGGAGCGCGACGCTTCGATGCGGCGCTCGGCGGCTTGGGCGGGTGCCCGTTTGCACCCGGGTCTACGGGCAATGTCTGTACCGAAGATCTTGTCAATCTCTGCCACGAGATGGGTCTCGCGACCGGCCTCGATCTGCG
>NZ_POHV01000269.1:0-249 GCF_002884345.1 Pseudomonas sp. GW456-12-10-14-LB2 | reverse complement strand
GTCTTATAGTCGACCCCCAGCGCCGCCTTGAACGGCGAGATCATGTCGCCGATCACATACTCCGGAGCGTCATGCAGCAGCGCCACCAACCGCCACTTGGGCGCCAGGGCCGGCTGCAGGTGCACAGCGATCTCCTCCACCACCAGGCTGTGCTGAGCCACGGAGAAGCCGTGCTCGCCGATGGTCTGGCCGTTCCAGCGCGCCACCCTTGCGATGCCGTGGGCGATGTCCTCGATCTCAATATCGAAG
>NZ_POHV01000268.1:0-249 GCF_002884345.1 Pseudomonas sp. GW456-12-10-14-LB2 | reverse complement strand
CCTTCAAGACCGCGGGGCCGCTGGCCTTCAAGGAGGCCGGCATCGCCCACAAGGACGTCGACCATCTCATGATCTACGACGCCTTTGCGCATCTGCCGCTGTTCGGCCTCGGCGACCTCGGCTTCATGCCGCACGAGGAGACCGGCAAGTTCATCGCTGACGGCAACACGCGGCCCGGGGCTAAGCTGCCGCTCAACACCAATGGCGGTGGCCTCTCCTACATGCATTCGGGCATGTACGGCATGTACG
>NZ_POHV01000026.1:0-94363 GCF_002884345.1 Pseudomonas sp. GW456-12-10-14-LB2 | reverse complement strand
CATGGAGATCGGCTCCCTTTCCCCCTCGCCCCCTTGGGGGCGGTCCGACGTTTCGGGAGGGCTGGGGTGAGGGGGTAAGGATCTCCAGTCGAACAAAAAAACAAGCAACACCCGAAACATTCGCCGAACTCGGCCTCTGCCATAAATCCAATAAAATCCGGAGTAAGTCGCCCATGGCTCGTTTGCAACGCACCCTTTCGCTAGGGGCGGTGGTGCTGTTCGGCATCGCCTACATGACGCCGATCATTGTCCTCGGCACGTTCGGCATCCTCGCCCAGTCCACCGCCGGCATGGTGCCCGCCGCGTATCTGGCGGCGCTGGTGGCGATGTTTTTCACCGCCATGAGTTATGGCCGAATGGCCGCCGCGTTCCCGGTGGCCGGCTCGGCCTACAGCTACGTGCGCAGGGCCATCAGCCCGAAACTCGGCTTCATCGCCGGTTGGGCGGTGCTGCTCGATTATCTGTTTCTGCCGATGGCGATCTGGCTGATCGGCGCCGCGTACCTGGCTTCGGCGTTCCCGTCGATCCCGCAGTGGGTCTGGGTACTGGCATTCATCGGCATCACCAGCGCGATCAACATCATCGGCTTGAAACTGGCCAACGGCATCAACGCCTTGCTGATGCTGGTGCAGTTTCTGGTGCTGATCGCCTTCGTCGCACTGTGCGTGCATTACGTTGGCGGCGATGCCAGCACGCCGTTGTGGTCGATCAAACCGTTCTTCAACGGCGACATGCAGATGCCGCTGATCATGAGCGGCGCGGCCATTGCCTGCTACTCGTTTCTCGGCTTCGATGCGGTCAGCACCTTGACCGAAGAAACCCGCGATCCGCGCCGCACCATCCCTCGGGCAATCATGTTGATCACCCTGATCGGCGGGCTGATTTTTGTCGGTGTCTCGTACTTCGTACAGATCGCCCACCCCTCGTTCCAGTTCGACAGCGTCGACTCGGCGGCCTACGAGATTGCGCGCAACATCGGCGGCGACCTGTTCGTGTCGATCTTCCTGATCGGCCTGATCGTCGGTCAGTTCGCCTCGGGCCTGTCGGCGCAGGCCAGCGGTTCGCGCTTGTTGTTCGCGATGGGCCGTGATGGTGTGCTGCCCAAGTCGTTCTTCGGCACCTTGCACGAGCGCTTCGGCACCCCGGTCAACAGCATCCTGCTGTGTGCGGTGGTGGCCTTGCTGGCGCTGAAACTCGACGTGACCACCTCGACCTCGTTCATCAACTTCGGCGCGTTCCTGGCGTTCAGCCTGGTCAATCTGTCGGTGATTTTTCACTATTGGATCGGCGGCGAGAAAAAAGGCCTGCGCGAATTGATCCTGTTCCTGATCTTTCCGTTCATCGGCCTGGCGGCGGACTTGTGGCTGATGGTCAGCCTTGATCACCTGGCGGTGTATCTGGGCCTGAGCTGGCTGGCGATTGGCGTGGTGTACCTGGCGGTGCTTACGGGTGGTTTCCGCCGGCAGCCGCCGGAGATGGATTTCCAGGAAGCGACCTGAGGTTCCGGCCGAGTCTTTGCTCATGAACGGCGGGCGTGTGATGCTTGCCGTTTTTTGAGTCAAAGGCTTTCCGTTCATGTCGACCACAAATAATTCCATCATTCGCATTGCTGCCGCATTGCTGCTCAACCCCGACGGCCAGACCCTGCTGGTGCGCAAGCGCGGCACTACGGCGTTCATGCAACCGGGCGGCAAGATCGAACCTCATGAACTGCCGGTGCATGCATTGGCCCGTGAGCTGGAAGAAGAACTGGGACTGGTGATCGATCCGGCGCAGGCGAGCTTTCTCGGCCAGTTCTCGGCGCCCGCCGCCAACGAGCCGGGATTCGTCGTGCAGGCCGAGATCTTTCAGTTGACCATCGATGCTCAAGTGTTGCCGGCTGCCGAGATCGAAGAGGTGATCTGGATCGACCCGGCCACCGACGGCAATGTAATTCTCGCCCCATTGACACGTGACCTGATCCTGCCGTTTTATCGAGCCTCGCTGACCGCGATCGCCTGATCATTCGTGTAAAGGACTTCGTCATGATCCCGCTTCAAGACCTGCTGATTTTTGCCGCCGCTGCACTGCTGATGGTACTGACGCCGGGGCCGAACATGATCTACCTGATCTCGCGGTCGATCTGTCAGGGACGCCGTGCCGGGGTGACCTCGCTGCTCGGCGTGGTGGCGGGTTTCTTTGTGCATCTGTTCGCGGCGGCCGCCGGTTTGACCGCGGTGTTTCTCGCGGTGCCGATGGCCTATGAAGTGTTGAAGTGGGCCGGCGCGCTGTACATGTTGTGGCTGGCCTGGCAGGCGGTGAAACCCGGCGCCCGCTCGCCATTCGAGGCGCAACAATTGCCGGCGGATTCGTCGCGCAAACTGATCACCATGGGCTTTCTGACCAGCGCCCTGAACCCGAAAATCGCGGTGTTCTACCTCTCGGTATTCCCGCAGTTCATCACCCCCGAGCACGGCTCGGTGTTCACCCAGAGCATCATCCTCGGCCTGACCCAGATCAGCGTCAGTTTCAGCGTCAACCTGCTGATCGCGCTGTTCGCGGCGGGCATCGCGTCGTGGTTCGTCAACAACCCGACCTGGCTGGCGGCGCAGCGTTATTTCATGGGCTTCGTGCTGGGCGGCCTGGCCGTGCGGCTGATGCTTGAACAGCGCAAGGCCGCCTGAACATGTGGATCGAACGGCTGGACGCCAGTCATGCGCTGGCCTATCGCGAATTGATGCTGGAAGCCTATGACCGGCATCCGCAGGCGTTCACCTCCAGCGTGCGCGAGCGCGCAGTGATGCCGCTGAGCTGGTGGGAATCACGCCTGACCAGCAAGCTCGACGCGGTGTTCGGCGCGTTCGAAGACGGCCGGCTGGCGGGCATCGTCGGCCTGGCGTTCGAGCCTCGGGAAAAGGCCCGGCACAAGGCAACGGTCTTCGGCATGTATGTGTCGGCCGACTTTCGTCAGCGCGGGCTGGGGCTGAAATTGATGGAAGCGGTGCTGGGTGAAGCACAGCAGCATCCTGCGCTGAAAGTCATTCAATTGACCGTCACCGCCGGCAATGATGCGGCGTTTCAGCTGTACCAGCGCTGCGGCTTCATCCAGTTCGGCCTGGAGCCGATGGCGGTGCGGGTCGGCGAGGACTATTTCGACAAGATCCACATGTGGTGCCCGCCTTCTGTGCCGACCGCCAGCCTCAACGAACCGCGCTGACCCCCTCCAGGGTCGAGAACGAAGTGTCCTTGGCCGTCAGCAGGAAATCGCGCATGTACGGCGCGTCCAGCATGTCGGCGCGGATCGCCGCGTACAGCGTCGCGAACAGACCTTTCTCACCCAGCCGCTTGCCCTTCACGTAACCGCGCGAGCTGTATTCATGCAGCGCCCAGTGCGGCATGCCGCACACGCCACGACCGCTGGCCACCAGTTGCATCATCATCACCGTCAGCTCTGAGGTACGCACCTGCGCCGGTTCGATGTCGGCCGGTTCGAGGAAGCGGGTGAAGATGTCCAGCCGATCCCGTTCCACCGGGTAGGTGATCAGGGTTTCGGTCAGCAGGTCTTCGGGAACGATGTACGGTTTGCTTGCCAGCGCGTGCTGATTGGCGACCGCGAGCATGGCTTCGTAGGTGAACAGCGGCACGTAGGTGATGCCGGCGATTTCCAGCGGGTCGGACGTCACCACCAGATCCAGATCACCCCGGGCCAGAGCCGGCAGCGGGGCAAACGAGAAACCCGAAGCGAGGTCGAGTTCGACTTCCGGCCACGCATCGCGGAACTGGTCGATGGTCGGCATCAGCCACTGGAAGCAGCTGTGGCATTCGATCGCCATGTGCAGACGCCCGGCGGTGCCCCCGGCCAGACGCCCGATATCACGTTCGGCGGCGCGCAGCAGCGGCAGGGTCGCGTCGGCCAGTTGCAGCAGGCGCAGGCCGGCGCTGGTGAAGCGCACCGGTTTGGTCTTGCGCACGAACAATGGCATGCCCATGCGCTCTTCCAGTTCCTTGAACTGGTGGGACAGCGCCGACTGGGTCAGGTGCAGGCGGTCGGCTGCATCGACCAGGCTGTCGGCTTCGCGCAGGGCATGCAGGGTTTTCAGGTGACGGATCTCAAGCACCGCAGGCTCCATGAGGAAAATTTGTGATCAACACGAAAAGGTTGAGTTTGTCTCATGTTGCCCTGGCTGTCGACAATGGCGCCATCTTTTACGCAATGGAGAACACTCGACATGGCCGTGGCACACACCCTGGGTTTCCCGCGCATCGGCGCCGACCGTGAACTGAAAAAAGCCCTCGAAGCCTGTTGGAAAGGCGATCTCGATCAGGCCGCTTTGAATCAGGTCGGCCGCGAGCTGCGTGCCAGACACTGGCAACTGCAGAAGGATGCCGGCATCGACCTGCTGCCGGTCGGCGACTTCGCCTGGTACGACCAGGTGCTGACCCACTCGCTGACCTTCGGTGTGATCCCCGAGCGCTTCGACGGTGTGCGTGACGAGCGCGGCCTGCCGACCCTCGACACCCTGTTCGCCATGGCCCGTGGCGCCACGTCGTCCTGCTGTGGCGGCGAGCACGGCAAGACTCAGTACGCGCAAGAGCTGACCAAGTGGTTCGATACCAACTACCACTACCTGGTCCCGGAATTCAGCGCAGACCAGCAATTCAAGCTGAGCTGGGAGCAGTTGTTCGATGAAGTCGAAGAAGCCAAAGCCCTCGGTCACAACGTCAAACCGGTGATCATCGGCCCGCTGACTTACCTGTGGCTGGGCAAGGCGAAAGGCAACGACTTCGACAAGCTTGATCTGCTTGAGCGCCTGTTGCCGGTGTACAACGAAATCCTCGGTCGCCTCGCCGCACAGGGCGTGGAGTGGGTGCAGATCGATGAGCCGATCCTCACCCTCGACCTGCCGCAAGCCTGGAAAAGCGCCTTCGAACGCGCCTATCACATCCTTCAGTACTCGCCGCTGAAGAAACTGGTGGCGACCTATTTCAGCGGTCTGCAAGACAACCTCGGTCTGGCCGTCGGCCTGCCGGTGCAAGGTCTGCATATCGACGCCGTGCGTGCACCGGATCAACTGGGTCAGGTGCTCGATCGCCTGCCGACCTACAAGATTCTTTCGGTGGGTCTGGTCAACGGTCGCAACGTCTGGCGCTGCGAACTGGAGCAGGCGCTGGCACAACTGCAACCGGCGCAGGAGCGTTTTGGCGACAACCTGTGGGTCAGCAGTTCCTGCTCGTTGCTGCACAGCCCGGTGGATGTCGAGCGTGAAGACAAGCTCGATCCGGAACTGAAAAGCTGGCTGGCATTCGCCGTGCAGAAGTGCAGCGAAATCTCGGTTTTGCGTGATGCGCTGAACGACCCGCAAGCGCCGAAAGTGCAAAGCGCACTGGCCGAAAGCCGCGCGATTCAAGAAAGTCGCGCCCGTTCACCGCGTATTCACAAGGCCGCCGTGCAGGCGCGGATCGAGGCGATCAATGCCAGCGACAGCCAGCGTCATTCGCCGTTCGCCAAGCGCATCGCCGCACAGCAGGCGCGTCTGAAATTGCCGACGTTCCCGACCACCACCATCGGTTCGTTCCCGCAGACCGGCTCGATTCGTCTGGCCCGTCAGGCGTTCAAGCAGGGCAAGCTGTCGGCCAACGATTACCACGACGCCATGCGCAGCGAAATCCGCCACGCGGTACAGGTGCAGGAACGTCTGGGGCTGGATGTACTGGTGCACGGTGAAGCCGAGCGCAACGACATGGTCGAGTACTTCGCCGAGCAGCTCGACGGCTACCTGTTCACCCGCTTCGGCTGGGTCCAGAGCTACGGTTCCCGTTGCGTCAAACCGGCGGTGATCTACGGCGACCTCAGCCGTCCGAACGCCATGACCGTTGACTGGATCACCTACGCCCAGAGCCTGACGGACAAGGTGATGAAAGGCATGCTGACCGGTCCCGTGACCATGCTGATGTGGTCGTTCCCCCGTGAAGATGTGTCGCGCAAAGTCCAGGCGCAACAACTGGCGCTGGCCCTGCGGGACGAAGTGGTGGATCTGGAAAACGCCGGAATCAAGATCGTGCAGATCGACGAGGCGGCCTTCCGCGAAGGCTTGCCATTGCGCCGTGAACAATGGCAGGAATACCTCGACTGGGCGGTGGAAGCGTTCCGTCTGACAGCGTCGGGCGTGAAGGATGAAACCCAGATCCACACCCACATGTGCTACAGCGAATTCAATGACGTGATCAAGGCGATCGCCGACATGGACGCCGACGTCATCACCATCGAAACCTCGCGCTCGGACATGGAATTGCTCGAAGCCTTCGAAGCGTTCGACTACCCGAACGACATCGGCCCGGGCGTCTACGACATCCACTCGCCGCGGGTGCCGGACACTGCCGAGATGGTGAAACTGATGAGCAAGGCCGTGAAGCGCATCCCGGCGCAGCGCCTGTGGGTCAACCCGGACTGCGGCCTGAAGACCCGCGCATGGCCCGAGACCGAAGCGGCGCTGGTGAACATGGTGGCAGCGGCGCGGCAGTTGCGCAGTCAGTTGGCGTAACGGCAGCACCGGATGAAGAGTGTCGACCGCTCGGCACTCTTCATCAAACTGTCATCGAACTGTGGCAGCGCGCTTGAACAAACTTCATCAGACTCGCGCTCTACTGGGGTTCTGCGTTTCGGTGTTTTTCATGTTCAAGGGATTTTTTGCAATCGCGGCGTTGTTGGCCGCGGTTTTTTTCGTTCCGGCCTCCAATGCGGCGTCGCGTTGCGACGTCAATGTACCGACCGAACGGGTCGATCTGGAGCAGGTGAGCCTGGCCTACGAGAGCGTCGGTCGTGCGTCGGATCCGGCGCTGTTGCTGGTGATGGGCCTGGGTGGGCAGTTGATCCACTGGCCGGATGAAGTGGTGGTTGCGCTGTGTCAGCAAGGCTTTCGGGTGATCCGTTATGACAACCGCGATGTCGGTCTGTCGACCTGGCGCCAGACGCCGGTGGAAGCCAACCTGACTTTTGAGGTACTGCGCTACAAGCTCGGCCTGCCGGTGGCGGCGCCTTACAGCCTGACCGACATGGCCGATGATGCGCTGGGCCTGATGGATGCGTTGCACGTCGAGCAATTCCACGTGCTCGGCGCGAGCATGGGCGGGATGATCGCCCAGCACATGGCGGCCATGGCGCCGCAACGGGTCGAGAGCCTGACGCTGATCATGACCAGCTCCGGCGCCGAAGGGTTGCCGGCGCCGAGCGCGGCGTTGGTGCAGTTGCTGGCACGACGTGGCGCGCCCAATCGCCAGATCGCGCTTGAGCAACAGGCCGATCTGCTGGCGGCGCTGGGCAGTCCTTCAGTCAGCGATGATCGCGAGGCGTTGCTGCATCAAGCGGCGCTGTCCTATGACCGAGCGTTCAATCCCGAAGGCGTGAAGCGCCAGATCATGGCGATCCTCGCCGAACCGAGCCGGGTGGCGTTGCTCAATCAACTACGCGTCCCGACGCTGGTAGTGCATGGCACGGCGGATCCTTTGTTGCCAGTGATGCACGGCGTACATCTGGCGGCACACATTCGTGGTAGTCAGCTGCGGCTGATTCCGGGGCTGGCGCACCGTTTTCAGGAAGCGTTCAAGGAGCCGTTGCTGGCGGCGGTGTTGCCGTATCTGCGCGAGCACCGCGAAGACACGTCGCACTGGGCGCAGATCGAGCCGGTGGCGGAAGGGAATTTGTTGTAGGGAGAGTAGGGCGAAGCCTCGGGGGTGTCAGTCGCCAAGGCTTCTCCGATCCGCGCGTTTGTCGTCTTGCCAATCATCCTGCGATCTTATAAAGCCAGGCTCGTCGTTCTCCGTAAGCTGAGATGCCCAAGTCAGAACCCATACTGGAAAGCCACATCGCCCAAGCGTTCGGACTCCAGGAACCATCGGGGTTGTAAAGAATATTTTCTTTTGACCAATACAGTTCGTTTGGCAGGCCCATTCTTTGGGTCGCGGTACCCGCCGGGCCGCGGTACGTTCTCCTGACGACTTCCAGCTCCCCTAGCGTCAATCCGTAGTTTGCCAGGTTGGGTTGGTCCGGTAGGGTCCAGGTGGTGTAACCGAATTCGAGTCGTTGAACATTGTAAAAAGTGATGGCGTAAAACGCAGTGCCACCTGCACTGTCATAAACCCAGATTATTGCTGTCCCGTTGCCCGTCGCATGCACTCTTCCGGTGTTTATATCTATCCAGGCGACCGACGGATTTGAAGAGTAGTACCGGAATGGTGGGGTGCCTCCTGTGGCGGATCGATGGTAAATGCCTTGCGCCAGTGGTGATTGTGGATTGACTCCCCGGAAGTTGTAACAGCCTTGTGCATTCTGTGAGTGATTCTGGCCCAGGCTCAAAGGCGCGACAACTTTGAACGTCCACGTGTTCGAGAGTGGGTTGGTCCCGGACAGCGCTTTGGCCATTATTTGATAAGTATTTGGTGCAGCGACTACAAAGGTGAAGTCCCATTTGCCGGTCGATCTTGCTGTCGTATTACCGAGCGGTGTGCTTCCGTTCAGAATCTGCAGGTTTTCGTCTTCCGACGAGCTGCCGCTCACGGTCACACTGACTGCCGTCGTGGTACCCCCATTGAGTACAGGCTGGTTGGTCTGAGTGTTGATTGTTGCGGTAATTGTAGGCGTCTGCGTTTGTGAGGCACCGATCTCAAGCAGCAACGGCTCGGACTGCACTGAGGGCGTTCCCGGATTTTCGATTTCGTAGGCAACGATCAATCGCTTGCTTGCGAACCGTTTGATGTAGTCGGCTGGCACTGTGAAGACAACCTTCTGGGTTGCATCGACAATGAATTGTCTGAACATATACATGTTCACCACCCCGTCTGATCCGGTTATCTGCCAGAACATTGTCATCTTTGCATCGTTGGCCAAAGGCCAGTATTTGGGGATCACGACATGCGCCAGCGTGGTGTCCGCAGGTAGTTCGTCTCCTTTCTGTTCGGTAATGGTCGGGGCAGCGGCGGGGTTTTCGGATTTGCTTGCGCTGACGGTAACGGTAGTGGACTTGGAGCTCTGAGTGATCGTGCCGCGTTTTTTCGTGTAGCTGAGCGTAAACAGACCTTTGATGACGTTTCGAATGAGCTCGTTTGGCAACGGTATTTGCAAAAGCCGGCTGTTGGCCTCCATCGTCCTTTCGATCACATGTTCGACCCGGTCACCCCGGGAAGTAAACAGGACAATGGTGAGTAGTACGTTATCGCCAATGCTGAATTGGTCCGTCAAAAGAACTGTTGCCGCAGCGCCGGCTAGGCTGCTGTAGTCGAGATTGTTTGCAGCATCCGTTTCATCTACCTGGGGGGGCGGGAGAAGCACAGCGGTAGGCTTCAGGGACAGCATGACTGCGCTTGACCATCCACTGGCGTTGTGCACCCGGTCTTCGAGTTCATAACTGAGCGCCACCTTGTCGGTGTTGGGCAGCCTGGCCAGGAATTCGGGAAGCAAGTCAAAAAATACCTCCCCCAAAGCGGTGACCGTTACGCTCAGGCCAAGCGGGCCAACCATCAGATAAACCGTGTCGCCGATTGCCTGATACCGGTACTGCGGCACAGTGACGGTCATGCCATTGTCCAGCACGGGTTTGTCAATTACCGTCTCCGAGGGAATTGGCCGTGCCAGTCCCTGGTTGTTGGGCTTGTCGGGCCGTGTATCTTCTTCACCGGGACCGAAGGGTTTGAACAGCAGAGACAGGGGCGGAGAGGTATTTGTATTTCCGCTCGGACGTGTGACTTTGAACACCAACGGCAACGCATCAGGCATGGGGATGGGGGAGGAAAACAACTGATTCAGAAGATCAGACGGCAGGTAAAACGGTACCGGTTTGTCGACGTTTGATCCTACCGAAATGGGGGCGCCGACAGGTCTGGGAGGTGTCCCGATGAGTAACTGTATGAAGTCCAGACTGTCCATGTCCGAGTACGGGAAAAAGTAACCCAATAGTCCCCGTCGATCGCTATTCACCATGTTTCGATTCACGCCGTAGACGTTATTTGCCAGCGCTTTCGCCCCCGGAATGAACGGCGGGACATCCGCCATTATGCGCAAGGGGTCGTGATCCGTTGAAAAGACAAGTTGCTGAGTCGAAGCGTTAGTGTTGCTCGATAGGCTGACCATGTTTTTGCCTCAAGTAAGGTAGCGCTGCAGTCCCCTGCGTATAGGGAGATTGAGCAGCTACCGATGAGGTCCGTCTACTGTCAGATCTAACAGGTCATCGTGATTTTCAGACGAGCGGTGCACCGATACCTACGTCTGATTCAGGCGTGAAGCCGCACCCACACCGACACCAGCACCGTCGCCGCCATCAGCCACGCCACCGCCGCGACCGCCAGCGAAGCCTCTAGGCGCATGCGGTCGACCATCACGTACAAGGTCGCCAGATAGACGAAGTACGGAATGATCGACCACATGCCGAAAACGATGGTGGTCTTCAGGTCGTCGATCGAACGGCCCTTGCCGACAATGTAGTGGGCGATCAGGGCGAAGGTCGGGAACAGCGGCACCAGCCCTGCGATGTAGTAGTTTTTGGTCTTGGCCAGCATGGCGAGGATCACCACCACTGCCGCGCCGAGCATTGCCTTGAAAATCAGATCCACGTCGTTCTCGCTTAATGGCTCAGGCCATATTTTTTCACTTTGTCGAACAACGTGGTCTTGGCCATGCCCAGTTCCAGGCTGGCCTGGGTCAGGTTGCCGCCGCTGCGTTGCAGGGCGTCGCTGAGCAGGTTGCGTTCGAACGCTTCCACCGCTTCGGCGAACGCCAGGCCCTGGCCTGCGCTACCCGCGCCGGTTTTCTTGAACGCCGGCAAACCGAGGGCAAAACGCTCGGCGACGTTGCGCAGCTCGCGCACGTTGCCCGGCCAGTCGTGGCTCATCAGGCTCGACAGGGTCTGGTTGTCCAGCTCCGGCAGCGCGCGGTCGAAACGCAGGGCCGATTGCTGGGTGAAGTGTTCGAACAGTTGCAGGATGTCTTCGCGGCGTTCGCGCAGGGGCGGCAGTTCCAGCGTTACCACGTTGAGGCGGTAGTACAGGTCACTGCGAAATTCCCCGGCCTTGCTCGATTCGTCGAGGTCGGACTTGGTGGCTGCGATCACCCGGCAATCCACCGCCACGCTCTGGTTCGAGCCGAGGCGTTCGAGAGTGCGCTCCTGCAACACCCGCAGCAGTTTGATCTGCAACGGCAGCGGCATGCTTTCCACTTCATCGAGGAACAGCGTGCCGCCGTCGGCGTGTTCGATCTTGCCGATCCGCCGCTTGCCGGCGCCGGTGAAGGCGTTGGCCTCGTGACCGAAGATTTCGCTTTCAAACAGGTTTTCCGGCAGCCCGCCGCAGTTCAGCGCAACGAACTGTTTGCTGTGACGGCGGCTGAAATCATGCAGGCAACGGGCGACCAGTTCCTTGCCGGTACCGGTTTCGCCTTCGATCAGCACATTAGCCGAGGTGTCGGCGACGTTGGCGATCAGCTCGCGCAGGTTCTGCATGGCTGGCGAACGGCCGATGATCCGACCTTCAAGGGAATCGCGTTCGGCCAGTTGCCGGCGCAGGGACGAGACTTCGCGATTCAGGCTGCGTTGTTCGAGGGCTCGGCGGGCCACGTCCACCAGTCGTTCTGGGGAGAACGGTTTCTCCATGAAGTCGTAGGCGCCTTTCTGCATCGCGCCGACGGCCATGGAGATGTCGCCGTGGCCGGTGATCAACACCACCGGCAGGCTGCGGTCGCGCTGCTTGAGCCGGGTCAGCAGTTCCAGGCCGTCGATGCCCGGCAGGCGAATGTCGCTGATGACGATCCCGGCGAAGTTGTCACCGACCTGCTCCAGCGCTTCTTCGGCACTGCCCACGCCGATGCAGGGAATGTCTTCCAGCGTCAGCGCCTGCTGGCAGCCGAGCAGGACATGGGGGTCGTCTTCGACGATCAATACACTGAGGTCGTTGTTCATATTGGCTCGGCAGGAGTAGGGCTTACCAACGGTAAACTGAGGACGAAAGTGGTACCACCGCTGGCCGGGTGTTCGACACCCAGATGCCCGCCGGTGGCGGCCGCCAGACTGGCCGACAGGGTCAGGCCGAGGCCGAGACCCTGTTCGCCGGGCTTGGTGGTGAAGAACGGTTCGAACAGGTGCTTGCGCGCTTCGGCGTCGATGCCGTGACCGTTGTCGCGCACCCGCAGGCGATATTTGCCGTTGAATTCTTCGCCTTCCAGCCACAGTTCCGGCAGCGGTTGCGCCTGCATGGCGTCGAGGGCGTTGCCGATCAGGTTGACCAGAATCTGTTCCAGGCGCGTCTGGTCGATCTGCACCTGCACGTCGTCGAACTGGCGATGCAGTTGCAGGGAGGCACTTTCGACGCGGGCGCCGAGCACTTGCAGCGCGGCATCCACCGCTTTGCCAAGGCTGGCGCGACCCTTGTCGTCACCGCGCCGGGCGAAGGAGCGCAGGCTGGCGGTGATCCGGCCCATGCGGTCGATCAGGTCGTTGATGGTCTTGAGGTTGGTGCTGGCGACATCGAGCTGGCCGCGTTCAAGGAAGCGGATGGTGTTGCCCGACAGTGTGCGCATCGCCGCCAGCGGCTGGTTCAGTTCGTGGGCGATGCTGGTGGACATCTGGCCGATCGCCGCGAGTTTGCCGGCCTGCACCAGTTCGTCCTGGGCACGGCGCAAAGTCTCTTCGGCCTGACGCCGTTCGCGGATCTGGCTCTTGAGCCGGTCGTTGCTGGCGCGCAGGTCGGCGGTGCGTTCGGTAATCCGACGCTCCAGCTGATTGTTGGCTTCCTGCAGGGCTTCACGGGCGGCGAGGCGGGTGGCGATGACCTTGCGCCGTTCGTTCCAGGCGATCAGCAGGAACGCGACCAAGGCAAATGCCACGGCCACCAGAATCCCCTGATTGATCGCCTCGCGCCGCAGATCCTGCAACGGCGTGAGCAGGGTGAAGTTCCACGGGGTATCGCTCAGCGGTCGGGTTTGCGCCAGATAGCTGATGTTTTCCTCATCGCCATCCTGTTGGCTCGGCACTTCGCTGTTGGCCGGGAAGGTGAGTTTCTCCACACCTTCGGACAGGGTTTCGCGGGCCAGCGGTTGCAGTTCGTTCAGCGGAAACCAGTAGTACTGCAGGCTGCGTGCGAGTTTTTCCTTGGTCTCGTCGCTCAGCGGTATGACCGATTTCAGGCGCCGGGCCGGATCGCTGGAGAGAATGATGATGCCGTTTTCATCGCTGACGAAGGCTTCGAGACGCGCTCGTTGCCAGCGTTCTTCCATGGCTTCCAGGCGCACCTTGACCACCGCGACGCCGATGATCTTGCCGTGTTCTTCGAGGCCGTGAGCCAGGTAATAACCGGGTTCGCCGTTGGTGCTGCCGATCCCGTAGAAACGTCCGGGCTGGCCGCGGATGGCATTCTGGAAGTAGGCGCGGAACGACAGGTCTTCACCGAGATAACTGTCGACGTCGCGCCAGTTGCTGGTGGCCATGACGCGGCCTGTGGTGTCCATGACATAGATGGCCCGACTGCGACTGCGTCGGTTCAGGCCTTCAAGGTAATCGTTGACCGTTTGCCGGTGTTCCGGGGTCGGGTCGTCCAGCAACTGCGAAACGCTCGATTCGAGTTCCAGCAGGCTGGGCAGGTAGGTGTATTTGCTGATCTCGCTTTCGACCGCGCGGGCGTGCAGTTCCAGCTGGCGCTGGCCGTTTTCGCCGAGGCTGCGGATGCCGAAATGTTCGCTGGTCCAGAAGCCGATGTAACCCAGTCCGATCATCAGGGCGATGACCAGCGGCGGCAGGAACAGGTGGCGGATCAGACGGGGTTTCACGGCAAGTGATGGCGGCGTGGCGCGATAGAGAGTGGGGTCGCATTTCATCACAGATGCCTTGGGTCAACCACCTGCATTCCCCGACAGAGGATGTCGGGGAATGCAGCCGTTTTTAATGCTGCAGGATTTTCTCGAGGAAATGCTGCGCGCGTTCGGAGCGTTGGCTGATGTCGCCAAAGAACTCTTCTTTCTTGCAGTCTTCGATGATCTTGCCGGCGTCCATGAAGATCACGCGGTCGGCCACTTTACGGGCGAAGCCCATTTCATGGGTCACGCACATCATGGTCATGCCTTCGTGGGCCAGCTGCACCATCACGTCGAGCACTTCGTTGACCATTTCCGGGTCGAGCGCCGAGGTCGGTTCGTCGAACAGCATGACGATCGGGTCCATCGCCAGCGCACGGGCGATCGCCACACGCTGTTGCTGACCGCCGGACAACTGGCCCGGATGTTTGTGGGCATGAGCCGACAGGCCGACGCGCTCGAGCAGTTGCAGGCCTTTCTTGGTCGCCTCTTCCTTGCTGCGGCCCAGCACCTTGATCTGCGCGATGGTCAGGTTTTCGGTGATGGTCAGGTGCGGGAACAGTTCGAAGTGCTGGAACACCATGCCGACGCGCGAGCGCAGTTTCGGCAGGTTGGTCTTCGGATCGGCAATCGACGTGCCGTCGACCACGATGTCACCTTTCTGGAACGGCTCCAGTGCGTTGACGCACTTGATCAGGGTCGACTTGCCCGAACCGGACGGACCGCAGACCACGATCACTTCACCCTTTTTGACCTCGGTGCTGCAATCGGTCAGCACCTGGAAGTCCCCATACCACTTGTTGATGTTCTTGATAGAGATCATACGGCGAACCTTTTTTGCAGACGCTTGACCAGCACCGAGGCGGCAAAGCTGATGGTGAAGTACACGAGACCTGCGAAGATCAGGAACTCATTCGAGCGGCCAATGATGTCGCCACTGGCGCGCGAGGCGTTGAGGAAGTCCACCAGGCCCACGGTGTAGACCAGCGAGGTGTCCTGGAACAGGATGATGCTCTGCTGCAGCAGCAGCGGGGTCATCTTGCGGAACGCCTGGGGCAGGATGATCAGGCGCATCATCTGGCCGTAGGTCATGCCCAGTGCCTGCGCCGCGCCCATCTGGCCTTTCGGGATCGACTGCACGCCGGCCCGGACGATTTCGCAGAAGTACGCCGCTTCGAACATCATGAACGCCACGATGCACGAGGTGAACGCGCCGATCGGGGTGTCTTCGCCGGTGATCCAGCGCAGCACGAACGGCACTGCCAGGTAGAACCAGGTGATCACCAGCAGCAGCGGGATCGAACGGAAATAGTTGACGTACGCGCCGGCGATGCTCGACAGCAGTTTGCTGTGGGACAGGCGCATCAACGCGAGGATGGTGCCGAGGATGATCCCGCCGACCACGCCCAGCGCCATCAGCTTGAGGGTCATCAGCATGCCGTTCCACAGGCCGGGAATGGCCGGAACGATGCCACTGAAATCGAATTCCATTATTTACCCCCCACGGAGATCAGGCCGGGCACGGCGACTTTCTTCTCGACCATGCGCATCAGCAGCATCAGGCTCATGTTGAGGGTGAAATAGATCAGGGTCGCCAGGGTGAACGCTTCAAACAGGTTGGCCGAGAATTCGGCGGTCTGTTTGGTTTGCGCCAGCAGCTCCATCAGACCGATCAGGGACGCCACGGAGGAGTTCTTGAACACGTTCAGGAATTCCGAGGTGAGCGGCGGAATGATGATCCGGTAGGCCTGAGGCAGCAGCACGTTCCAGTAGATCTGCGGCAGCTTGAAACCCATGGCGCGGGCAGCGGATTCCTGGCCGCGTGGCAGCGCCTGGATACCGGTGCGAACCTGTTCGCAGACACGGGCGGCGGTGAACAGGCCCAGGCAGACGACAACGCTCAGGTAGGCCGAAGTGGTCGGGTTCAGGTCCTGCTTGTACCACTCCTGCAGATCCGGCGGCAGCAGATCGGGCACCAGGAAGTACCAGATGAACAGCTGAACCAGCAGCGGCACGTTACGGAACAGTTCGACGTAGCAGGTCGCGATGCCCGACACGATGCGGTTCGGCACGGTGCGCATGATGCCCAGCAGCGAGCCGAGTATCAGGGCGATGATCCAGGCCACGATGGCGATGGCGATGGTCCAGCCCAGACCGGAAATGAACCAGTCGAGATAGGTCTCGCTGCCCACGCCGGTGGACTTGAAGAACACGCCCCAGTCCCAGTTGTAATTCATTAGGGTCTCCCCTCGATTCGATCGATGTACAAGTGCCCGCCTGGGGAAGCTCCGTTCCCGCCCTGATTGTGAAAATCAGGCACACGCGATCGGCTCGACAGCCACCGGTTCGAGTGTTTCCAGAAAATGCCAGCAGGGAGTGACCATCCCCTGAAAAGGCAGGCGCCTCCTCAGGGGATAAGGTTAGTCAGAAATCAGGATTTCTTGTCGTCAGCCGCTTTGTCGGTCGGATTGGCGATCAGGGCCTTGAGCTCGTCGCTCATCGGGAAGTTCAGGTTCAGGCCTTTTGGCGGAATCGGCTGCATGAACCATTTTTCGTAGATCTTGTTGATCTCGCCCGAGGCGTAGGTCGCCTTGATGGCGTCGTCGACAGCCTTTTTGAACGGCGCATCGCCCTTGCGCATCATGCAGCCATAGATTTCGTACGACTGTGGCGTGCCGGTTACAGCCCAGTCGGAGGCTTTCTTGGCCTTGGCGGCTTCGCCGGCCAGCAGGGCGTCGTCCATCATGAACGCAACGGCACGACCCGATTCCAGCATCTGGAAGGATTCACCGTGGTCCTTGGCGGAGATCACGTTCATGCCCATCTGCTTGTCGGCGTTCATCGCCTTGAGGATGCGCTCGGAAGTGGTGCCGGCGGTGGTCACGACGTTCTTGCCTTTCAGATCGTCGAAATCCTTGTACTTGGAGTCAGCCTTGGACAGCAGACGGGTACCGATTTCGAAGATGCCGACGGAGAAATCAACCTGTTGCTGACGCTCGACGTTGTTGGTGGTGGAGCCGCACTCGACGTCCACGGTGCCGTTCTGCACCAGCGGGATACGGGTTTGCGAAGTCACGAGGTTGTATTTGACCT
The DNA here is from genome assembly GCF_002884345.1 of Pseudomonas sp. GW456-12-10-14-LB2. NCBI lineage: Bacteria > Pseudomonadati > Pseudomonadota > Gammaproteobacteria > Pseudomonadales > Pseudomonadaceae > Pseudomonas > Pseudomonas sp. GW456-12-10-14-LB2. Next base: position 77,463 of record NZ_POHV01000026.1, on the reverse strand, counting down.
GCAGGTTTGGCAGGTCCAGGTCTTTCTTGATCGCTTCGACGATGGCCAGCTGGATATCGTGGGAGTAGCCGACCGGCTTGCCGGAAGCGTCAGCGATGTAGGAGAAAGGAATGGAAGCGTCACGGTGGCCCAGGGTGATGACGCCGGACTCTTTGATCTTCTTAAGGGTGCCGGTGAGTTCGGCAGCGAAAACTGGTGTGCTGATCAGAGCGGCAGCAATGGCTGCGCCCAGGATATGGGGAACGATGCGCATCAAATTTTCCTCGACATTGTTTTTTTTATGGAGCCGGTTGAGCGGGCCCTTTGTACTTCGAATGCCTGACGGCTCCTGTTGTGTTGGCGCAACGGGCATTCGTCGAAGGAGTGTAGAGCATGAGTCGTGCCAGACCAGTCAGTACAGGTTAATTCATTGATTTATAACGTTATTAAAGTTTTGTGATGGTGTTTTTCCGTCAATCTGATCCGGTTAACCGAATTGACCGTCAGGTCGCGTTCGGAAAACCGAACGTCCTCATTGCGCCTTGTTTCAGCCTGAATGCAAAAAGCCCCTGAATCTTTCGATTCAGGGGCTTTTTGTTCAGCGACGAACGGATCAGGCCGCTTCGATCTTGCTGCGGTTCTGCTCGACCTTGTTCAGGTATGCCGCCAGTCGCTCTTGCTCGTTCGACGTGGTGAACAGGCCCAGTTTGCTGCGACGCCACAGGATGTCGTGCGCCGTGGTGGCCCACTCTTCAGTGCACAGGTAATCGACTTCACGGGTGTAGAGCCCGCCACCGATGTGTTCACCCATGTCGGCCAGGGTGTCGACGCCTTCGAGCATGCGCCAGGTGCGGCTGCCGTAGGTGGTGGCCCAGCGGCGTGCAATTTCGGTCGGCACGAAGTCAAACTTGTCGCGGATCAGCGCGCTCAGGGCCTGTGGCGTGGTCATGTCCTCGCCGCCGGGCAGGGTGGCGGTGGCCGTCCAGCTCGGGCGCATCTGGGTGAAGTACGGCATCAGCTGCGCCATCGCTGACTCGGCGAGCTTGCGATAGGTGGTCAGCTTGCCGCCGAACACCGACAGCAGCGGCGCTTCTTCGGTGCTGCCGGACAGCGCCAGAGTGTAGTCGCGGGTCACGGCCGAAGGGTTGTCGGACTCGTCGTTGCACAGCGGACGTACGCCCGAGTAGGTGTGCAGGATGTCGTCACGGCTGATCTGCTTCTTGAAGTGGGCGTTGACCACTTTGAGCAGGTAATCGGTTTCGCCGTCGGTGATCGCCACTTTGGCCGGATCGCCGGTGTATTCGCGGTCGGTGGTGCCGATCAGGGTCAGGTTGTTCAGGTACGGAATGGTGAAAACGATGCGCTGATCTTCGTTTTGCAGGATGTGCGCGTGATCGCCTTCGTACAGTTTCGGCACGATGATGTGGCTACCCTGGATCAGACGGATGCCGTACGGCGCCTCCATCTTCAGGTCGTCACGGATGAACTTGGCGACCCACGGGCCGGCGGCGTTCACCAGCGCTTTGGCGGTGATCGAAAACAGGCTGCCGTCGGCGCGTTCCAGGTTCAGGTGCCACAGGCCCTTGGCGCGGCGGGCGCTGACGCAACGGGTCTGGGTGTGAATGTGCGCGCCTTTCTCGCGGGCGGCCATGGCGTTCAGAACCACGAGGCGGGCGTCGTCGACCCAGCAGTCGGAGTATTCGAAGCCTTTGCTGATTTCACTTTTCAGTGCGCTGTCGGCGCCGAACTTCAGGCTTTTCGAGCCTGCGAGTTTTTCGCGCTTGCCGAGGTGGTCATAAAGGAACAGGCCCGCACGGATCATCCACGCCGGACGCAGGTGCGGGCGGTGCGGCAGCACGAAACGCATCGGCTTGACGATGTGCGGGGCCTTGGCCAGCAGCACTTCGCGTTCGGCCAGGGCTTCGCGCACCAGACGGAATTCGTAATGTTCGAGGTAGCGCAGGCCACCGTGGATCAGCTTGCTGCTGGCCGACGAGGTGTGGCTGGCCAGATCGTCCTTTTCGCAAAGGAACACCGAAAGACCGCGACCGGCGGCATCCGCTGCGATCCCCACGCCATTGATCCCGCCGCCGATGACGGCGATGTCGTAGATCTCGGAGATAGGGGGCGTACGCAAGGTAGATGTGGACATCGGCTGGCCTCGGGCTCTTTTGATTTTCTGTCTTGGAAATCGAACATGAATGTTCATTTGCGAAAATGGTAGCCCATAAAGACGCGCGCAGCCAGTCGACTTCGATTGAAAAAACTCATCGAAGGACGGGTAAAAGAAAATTTTCGAACATAAGATGCGCGTTAGAGCACTGATCGTTGCACGCAGAGCGGACTGATCGTTCCCACGCTCTGCGTGGGAGTGCATACATTGACGCTCTGCGTCGGCTTCTGAATGGGACGCAGAGCGTCCCGGGCGGCATTCCCACGCAGAGCGTGGGAACGAGAATTCACCGGGAGGGAGTTATATGCGGGAGGGGGGTTAAACGACCTCCAGACGAATCTTGTGCTGGCTCAGCAGTTGCGCCAGGGCTGGCACCGGCTGCTGATCGGTCACCAGGCAATCGATCAGACTGATCGGGCCGAGGCGGATCATCGCATTACGGCCGAATTTGCTGGAGTCCGCCGCCAGGATCACCTGCCGGGCATTGGCGATGATCGCCTGGGACACCCGCACTTCCTGGTAATCGAAGTCGAGCAGGCTGCCGTCTTCGTCGATACCGCTGATGCCCACCAGCGCAAAGTCGACCTTGAACTGGTTGATGAAGTCCACGCTTGCCTGACCCACCACACCGCCGTCGCGACGCACGTTGCCGCCGGTCAGCAACACATCGAAATCATCCTTGGCGCTGAGCATCGAAGCGACGTGCAGGTTGTTGGTGATGATCTTCAGATGGCTGTGATTGAGCAGGGCGCGGGCAATCGATTCGGTCGTCGTGCCGATGTTGATGAACAGCGAGGCGTGATCGGGAATCTGCGCGGCGATGGCTTCGCCGATGCGTTGCTTTTCATCGCGCATCTGATCGGCGCGCATCGCGTAGGCGGTGTTTTCGACGCTGGAATCATAGGCGGCGCCGCCGTGGTAGCGACGCAGCAGATTGGCTTCCGCCAGTTGATTGATATCGCGGCGGATGGTTTGCGGGGTAACAACGAACAGCGTGGCCATTTCCTCGATGCTCACATAGCCGCGTTCGCGGACCAGCTCGAGGATTTGCTGCTGACGGGGAGGCAGATTCATGGGGCTTCCTTTGGGCTGCCGTGCAAAATTTGCCCATGATGCCGCAGGAATCCGCTCCCTACCAGTTACAACAGGTTACGAGTACTCAGCTTGGCTTATTCAGCGTCTTCACGTTCCCAGTCACGGGTACGGCTGACGGCTTTTTTCCAGCCTTTATACAGCTTCTCTTTGGCCGCTTCGTCCAGGCTCGGTTCGAATTCGCGCTCGATCACGGCCTTGCCGCGCAGTTCTTCCAGGCTGCCCCAGAAACCGCACGCCAGACCGGCCAGATATGCGGCGCCCAGCGCCGTGGTTTCGCGCATTTTCGGACGCTCGACCTGAGTGCCGAGGATGTCGGCCTGGAACTGCATGAGGAAGTTGTTGGCTACCGCACCACCGTCCACGCGCAGGGCTTTGAGGCGTTCGCCGGAGTCCTGTTGCATGGCGTCGAGGACGTCGCGAGTCTGGTAGGCAATCGACTCCAGCGCTGCGCGGATGATGTGATCCACGCGCACGCCACGGGTCAGGCCGAACAGGGCGCCACGGGCATACGGGTCCCAGTAGGGAGCGCCGAGGCCCGTGAAGGCTGGCACCAGATAGACGCCGTTGCTGTCCTTCACTTTATTGGCGAAGTATTCGGTGTCATGGGCGTCGTTGACGATTTTCAGTTCATCGCGCAGCCACTGCACGGTCGAACCGCCGTTGAACACAGCGCCTTCCAGTGCGTAAGCCACTTCGCCGCGTGGGCCGCAAGCGATGGTGGTCAGCATGCCGTGCTGGGATTTCACCGCTTTGTCGCCGGTGTTCATCAGCAGGAAGCAACCGGTGCCGTAGGTGTTTTTCGCCTGGCCCGGCTCGACGCACATCTGGCCGAACAGCGCGGCCTGTTGGTCGCCGGCGATACCGCCGATGGCAATCCCACTTTTGGTGCGGCCGTAGATTTCCGAAGAGGCTTTGACTTCCGGCAGCATCTCGCGCGGGATGTCGAGGATCTCCAGCATCTTCGCGTCCCACTCCAGGGTGTGGATGTTGAAGAGCATGGTGCGCGAGGCGTTGGTGTAGTCGGTGACGTGGACCTTGCCGCCGGTAAATTTCCAGATCAGCCAGCTGTCGACAGTGCCGAACAGCAGTTCGCCGTTGCGCGCGCGCTCGCGGCTGCCTTCGACGTTGTCGAGGATCCACTTCAGTTTGGTGCCGGAGAAGTACGGGTCGGTGACCAGACCTGTGGTGTCGCGGATGTAGTCTTCATGACCGTCGCGCTTGAGCTGCTGGCAGATCTCGGTGCTGCGGCGGCATTGCCAGACGATCGCGTTGTACACCGGGCGGCCGGTGGTCTTGTCCCAGACCACGGTGGTTTCACGCTGGTTGGTGATGCCGATGGCAGCGACCTGATCGTGATGCAGACCGGCCTGGGCCAGCGCTTCGACCATCACCGCGCTCTGGGTGGCGAAGATTTCCATCGGATCGTGTTCGACCCAACCGGCTTGCGGGTAATGCTGGGCGAATTCGCGTTGTGCGGTGCACACCACGTTCGCGTCGCGGTCGAAAATGATCGCGCGGGAGCTGGTCGTACCCTGATCGAGGGCAATGATGTAGTTCTTGTTCTGAATATCGGTCATGTCGATTGCCTTGGACGAAATAAGGGAGAGTGGGCCGTGGCGCGGGCTCTAAAGGGCAGGAGCCCGCGCCGACTGTTTCAAGAAGTTCTTGGTTTGCCGTCAATGGCCGGTTCTGCATCCTTTGTAGCAGGTGTGGCGCCGGTCAGGTGACGGGCAATCAGCCCGCGATACCCGGCAGCGCCGAGGCAGGCACCGACAATCGGTGCAAAAATCGGAATCAGGAAGTACGGGATTTCACGTGCGCCGGTGAAGGAAATTTCACCCCAGCCGGCGAAGAAAGTCATCAGTTTCGGACCGAAGTCCCGGGCCGGGTTCATCGCGAAACCGGTCAGCGGGCCCATCGAACTGCCGATCACGGCAATCAGCAGACCGATCAGCAGCGGCGCCAGCGGGCCTTTCGGCAGGCCGTTGTTGTCGTCGGTCAGGGACATGATCACGCCCATCAGGATCGCGGTGATGATCACCTCGACCAGGAACGCCTGGGCAGTCGACAGCGCAGGGTTCGGGAAGGTGGAGAACACCGACGCCAGTTCGAGGCTGGCTTCAGTGCCACGAACCATATGGTGAGTTTGTTCGAAATCGAAGAACAGGTTGCTGTACAGCGTGTAAACCAACAGAGCGCCGCAAAAGGCGCCGGCGACCTGGGCCAGAATGTAGAACGGCAGTTTTCGCTTTTCGAAGTCGGTGAAAATGCTCAGGGCAATACTGACGGCAGGGTTCAGGTGCGCGCCGGAAACGCCGGCGGTGAGGTAGATCGCCATGCTGACGCCGACGCCCCAGATGATGCTGATTTCCCACAGACCGAAGCTGGCGCCCGCGACCTTGAGCGCGGCGACACAACCCGTACCGAAAAAGATCAGAAGTGCAGTACCCAGAAACTCGGCCAGGCACTGGCTCGAGAGCGAAGGTTGCTGTAACGCAGTTGTCATTGAAAACCTCGGTTTTTGTTGTTGTCTGGCGCGTTGCCGACAGGGCAAGGCGCGATTTTCGCCGAGGCAGGATCCCCATCCTGTTCCCGGTTTACTGCTGGGTGCTGCGATGACGATAATTCTTACATTATTCAGATTCGAAAAAATATAGACAAGAAACAAACCTGTCAAAGGTCGAAAGTGAACCGCCAGTCACAAATAAACTATCAGTCACGTGAATGATCCTGCGGGTCACCCGTCTCGCACGATTGTTATCGGCCTGCAAACCCCGGGAAACGTGGCGCGTGGTAGAGCCTTTTGCACAGCGATGGCCTAAAATCCGCCGCAGGATTTTTTGCCACTGCCGAGCCCGGAGCTGCCATGACCCCTGCGTTGGACTTGTTGAAAAAAGTTCGTGCCGAACATCGCGTGCACAGTTACGAACATGACCCCAAGGCCGCGTCGTATGGCCTGGAGGCCGCGGAAAAACTGGGGCTCGATCCGGCGCAGGTGTTCAAGACGCTGCTCGCGGCGAGTGAGAAGGGTGAGTTGCTGGTGGCGGTGGTGCCGGTCGTCGGAAGTCTCGACCTCAAGGGGCTTGCCCATGCCGCCGGCGTGAAAAAAGTCGAGATGGCCGACCCGGCCGCCGCGCAGCGTTCCACCGGTTACCTGCTGGGCGGCATCAGCCCGCTGGGGCAGAAAAAACGCCTGCGTACCTTCATCGATAATTCGGCCCAGCCTTTTGCGACCATTTATGTCAGTGCTGGCCGGCGAGGGCTGGAAGTGGAGCTGGCGCCGGCGGTATTGGCAGAGCACACCCAGGCGAAATTTGCCGACATCGGTCGCCCATGACGTCTGTATGAAGAAAATTGGCCGGTACTGTCACTGGCGCTGATCCGGCCGGCGCTGCATGCTCGTTCGACTGACACAGGGAGAAGGTTATGCAGCTCGAGTTTCATCAGGTCGACGCGTTCAGTGATCGACCGTTCAGTGGCAATCCGGCAATGGTCTATCGGCTCGACGCGTGGCTCGCGGACGAACTGATGCAGAAGATCGCCGCCGAGCACAATCTGGCGGAAACCGCGTTTCTGGTGCGCGAAGGGCAGGCGTGGCACATCCGCTGGTTCACGCCGACCACCGAGGTGCCGCTGTGTGGTCACGCGACCCTGGCCAGCGCCTATGTACTGTTCGAGATCTATAAGGAAAGCGCCGAGCGTCTGGACTTCACCTGTAAGTCCGGGCCGTTGAGCGTCAGCCGCGAGGGTGGCAGGTTGTGGCTGGATTTCCCGGCCATCGAAGCGGTGGAGAAAGGCGTCACCGTGGAGATCGAACGGGCGCTGAATGTTCAGGCGGTGGATGTTCTGAGTTCCAACGAGCTGTTCGTGGTGCTGGAGTCCGAGCAGGCGGTGCTTGATTGCCAGCCGGACATGGTCGCCCTCGCCAAGCTGCCTTGGCTGGGTGCGATCGTCACCGCCCGGGGCAATCAGCATGATTTTGTCTCGCGCTATTTCGCCCCGGCCATCGGCATCAATGAAGACCCGGTGACCGGCTCGACACATTGCAGCCTGATTCCGTACTGGTCGAAACGTCTGGGCAAATCCAGCCTCACTGCATGCCAGCGTTCGGCGCGGGGTGGTGAACTGTTCTGTCAGCTGGAAGGCGAGCGGGTGAAGATCGGCGGGAATGCGACGCTGGTGGCCAGCGGCACATTGATGCTGGGCTGAAGCCAAAAAACAAGGGAGCCATCAAGCTCCCTTATTATTTGTGTGCAGATCAGTGCGCGGTGCTGTAACGGCGAACGCCGTTTTCCACCGCCGGAATCTGTGCAGCGGTGCTGCCGGAGGCCTGGAACAGCACCAGATGTTCCGCTGCCACCCGAATCCCGACATCTGCCCCTACCTGATGGTCGGCATGGCTCGGGAAGATCGATTCCAGCTGTGCGCCGGTCGGCAGTTGCAGGCGATACAGGGTCGAGGCGCCGAGGAAGGTCTTGCCGACGATCCGCGCTTTCAGCGCACTGTCCGGCGCGTAAACGATGTCGTCCGGACGCAGCAGCACATCCACCGCGCCACCGATCGGCCAGGTGTAGGCGCGATTGCCGCGCAGTTCGCCGAGTTCGGTCTGCACCGATTCCGGGCTGCCCAATTGGCCGCGAATGAAGTAACCCTGACCGATAAAACTGGCCACGTACGGCGTCGCCGGCTCGTGATAGAGGTTGTACGGCGTGTCCCACTGCTCCAGCCGGCCTTCCTTGAACACGCCGACGTGGTCGCTGACGGCGAAGGCTTCTTCCTGGTCGTGGGTCACCAGAATCGCGCTGGTGCCACGGGCTTTGAGGATGTCGCGCACTTCATGGCTGAGCTTGCGGCGCAACTCGCCATCGAGGTTGGAGAACGGCTCGTCGAGCAGCAACAGTTGCGGCTCCGGCGCCAGGGCGCGGGCGAGGGCGACACGTTGCTGCTGGCCGCCGGACAGTTCGTGGGGGAAGCGCTTGCCGAGGTTCTTCAGGTTGACCAGTTCCAGCAGCTCTTCGGTGACGCGCTCCTTGTTCGGGTGCTTGCGGATACCGAAGGCGATGTTGTCCGCGACACTCAGGTGCGGGAACAGCGCGTAGTCCTGGAACACCATGCCGATCCGGCGTTTTTCCGGGGCGAGGGTAAAACCGGCGCTGGAGATGACCTCACCGCCGAGAGAAATTTCCCCTTCGTGCACCGGTTCGAAACCGGCAATCGCACGCAGGGTGGTGGTCTTGCCGCAGCCCGAGGAGCCTAGCAGGCAACCGATGTCGCCGGCGTTGAGGTGCAGATTGAGGTTCTGCACCACACGTTGATCTTGATAGCCGCAAGCGAGGTTGCGCAGGTTCAGCAGTAATTCATGACTCATGCGTGGTGATATGCCGGTTCGACGAGGAACTCGAGCAGGGCCTTCTGTGCGTGGAGACGGTTTTCTGCCTGATCCCAGGCGACGGAGCGCGGATCATCGAGCAGGTCGAGGCTGATTTCCTCACCGCGGTGAGCGGGCAGGCAGTGCATGAATAGCACGTCATCGGCAGCCAGGTCGAGCAGGGCGCGGTTGACCTGAAACGGCGCGAACAGTTTGAGGCGCTTGGCGGTTTCCTCTTCCTGACCCATGGAGGTCCAGACGTCGGTGCTCACCAGATGCGCGCCGCGCACGGCGTCTTTCGGGTCGCGGACGATGGTTACGCGATCACCGGCCTTGGCCACGAATTCAGGGTTTGGCTCATAGCCTTCCGGGCAGGCCACGCGCAACTGGAAGTCGAACTGGATCGCCGCTTCTATATAGCTGTTGCACATGTTGTTGCCGTCGCCGATCCAGGCCACGGTCTTGCCCTGGATCGAGCCGCGGTGTTCGAGGAAGGTCTGCATGTCGGCCAGCAACTGACACGGGTGCAGGTCATCGGACAGGCCGTTGATCACTGGCACGCGGGAGTTGGCGGCGAATTCGGTCAGGGTGCTGTGGGCAAAGGTACGGATCATCACTGCGTCGAGCATGCTCGACATGACGATGGCGCAGTCGCCGATCGGCTCGCCACGGCCCAGCTGGGTGTCGCGCGGCGACAGGAAGATCGCCTGGCCACCGAGCTGGATCATGCCGGCCTCGAAGGAGATCCGGGTACGGGTCGAGGATTTCTCGAAGATCATCCCCAGGACGCGGTTTTTCAGAGGCTCGAACAGTACGCCGCGGTTACGCAGGTCCTTGAGCTCAACGCCTCGACGGATCACGCTGACCAGCTCTTCGGGCGTGCAATCCATCAGGGAGAGAAAGTGCCTTGCGCTCATCATTGACTACCTTTTTGCTACAAACCGCAGATGCTCAAAGCCTTGTTTATCGGAACAACGGGCGAGACCTGCGGCGTAAGCCGCACGGGGGCGACGAAATAGGGGAAGGCGCGATATTGACACTAAATGTCGCGTTTTTCCAATAGGCTACGGTTTTTGCAGAAATGTGCCGGAGTGAGAACAGTGCGAACACTGTGATTTCCGGTCAGTTTTCGAGAGGGCAGCGAGGCATTTGTACACTGGCCCCACCGGGCTTGGCAATCAGGCGCGGCGGGGATGGCACAGCCCTGGTCGGTTTGCGACCGATGAGCCACTGGTTCGCTTGGTCGGATGCGCAGGTTGAAACATTTGCTAAAGCAAAGTGCTGGGTTATAAATAAATCACGAGCGACGCAGGAAGCCTCCGCATGGAATCGAAAGAAAAACTGTTAATGGAACTGCTGGGCCACACGGCACGCTCATTGACCCACCTTACCGCCTCGATGACCTCGATGTCCTTCGAACTGCTGCGCAGCGATGACGACGTGGTCAAGGCCGCCAGCCGGCAGATGATCGACCGGATGGCGACCATCAGCGCCGGGCTCGACGAGCATTGGCGACTGATCGGCGAACTCACCGGCGTCCACGTCGCCCACGAGCAGATCGAGACCATCCAGGAAATCCAGCTGGCCGCACCGCCCCAGCTTCCGGCGAACTGACGCGTCTATCGGCGGGCCTGATGGCCGCCGATTCACAAGACGAACGTCGCTGGCGCTGCACCGGGTCGCGGGCCATAGTTTTGTTCCCGCAGGCGTGATTGCCTGCCCAGAACAAGACAGAGACTGGCCATGACCAAGACTCTCCATCACCGTGCCTGCCACCTGTGTGAAGCCATTTGCGGCTTGACCATCGAAACCACCGAAACCGACGGTCAGGTGCAGATCACCTCGATCAAGGGCGATGCGCTGGACACGTTCAGTCGTGGACACATCTGCCCCAAGGCCGTGGCGCTGCAAGACATCCAGAATGATCCGGATCGCCTGCGCCAGCCGATGCGCCGGGTCGGCAGCGAATGGCTGCCCATCGAGTGGGACGAAGCGTTCGAACTGGTCGCCGAAAAACTCTCGGCGATTCAGGAGCGTCATGGGCAGAACGCGGTCGCCGTGTATCAGGGCAACCCCAGCGTCCACAACTATGGGTTGATGACCCACAGCAACTACTTCCTCGGCCTGTTGAAAACCCGCAACCGCTATTCGGCGACGTCGGTCGATCAACTGCCTCATCACCTGACCAGCTACTTGATGTACGGCCACGGCCTGCTGCTGCCGATCCCGGATATCGATCACACCGATTTCATGCTGATCCTGGGCGGTAATCCGCTGGCGTCCAACGGCAGCATCATGACCGTGCCGGATGTCGAGAAGCGTCTGAAGGCGATCCAGGCCCGGGGCGGCAAAGTGGTGGTGGTTGATCCACGGCGCAGCGAGACGGCGGCGATGGCCGATCAGCATTTGTTCGTGCGCCCCGGTGGCGATGCGGCGTTGTTGTTTGGTGTGCTCAACACGTTGTTCAGCGAAGGGCTGACGTCTGACAGTCATTTGCCGGTGGACGGCCTGGATGAGGTTCGCGCTGCGGTGGCGGGGTTCACCGCTGAAGCCATGAGCCCGTTGTGCGCGGTTCCTGCCGAACAGATCCGCCAGTTGGCCCGGGACTTCGCCGCCGCGCCAAGCGCCGTTTGCTACGGTCGGATGGGTGTTTCCACTCAAGCCTTCGGCACGCTGTGCCATTGGGTCGTGCAGTTGATCAATCTGGTCACCGGCAACCTCGACCGCGTCGGCGGTGCCTTGTGCACCGAGCCGGCGGTGGATCTGGTGGCGTCGACTTCGGGTGGACACTTCAATAAATGGCAGAGCCGCGTGTCCGGGCGTCCTGAGTACGGCGGCGAGTTGCCGGTCTCGGCGCTGGCCGAAGAAATGCTCACAGAAGGCGAGGGGCAGATCCGCGCGCTGATTACCGTGGCCGGCAACCCGGTGTTGTCCACACCCAACGGCCGGCAACTGGAGCAGGCGTTGGACGGGCTGGAGTTCATGGTCAGCGTCGATCTGTACATCAACGAAACCACGCGTTACGCCGACCTGATCCTGCCGTCGACTTCGGCGCTGGAGAACGATCACTACGACACCACCTTCAACCTGTTCGCGGTGCGCAACGTCACCCGGTTCAATCGGGCGATCCTCGCCAAACCCGAAGGGGCGCTGCACGACTGGGAAATTTTCGTCGGCCTGGCCAAGGCCTTTGCCGCGAAGACCGGCAAGGAGCTGAAGCCAACGATGCCGCCGGCGAAGATGATCGACATGGGGTTGCGCATGGGTTTGTATGGCGATGCATCCGAGCACAAATTGTCGCTGGCGACGCTGTTCGATCATCCTCACGGCGTTGATCTGGGAGCGCTGAAACCCAACCTGGCACCGCGATTGAAGAGCGCCAATCAACGAGTTCAGGCCGCGCCGCCGGAAATCCTCGCTGACCTCGCGCGTTTCGCCGCTTTGCAGGCACCGGCCGCCGATGAGCTGTTGATGATCGGCCGCCGTCATGTGCGCAGCAACAATTCGTGGATGCACAATTACCATCGGCTGGTGAAGGGCAAGCCGCGTCATCAGCTGTTGATGAACCCGGACGATCTCGCCAGTCGCGGGCTCAGTGATGGTCAGCTTGTGCGCGTGAGTTCACGGGTCGGGCAGATCGAGGTCGAAGTGCTGGGCAGTGCGGACATGATGAAGGGCGTGGTCAGCCTGCCGCATGGATGGGGCCATGCCCGGCCGGGCGTGCAGATGGCGATTGCCAGCGGTCAGCCGGGCTCCAGTGCCAATGACCTGACCGATGAATGCCAGCTCGACGAGCTGTCAGGCAACGCGGCGCTCAATGGCGTGCCGGTGACGGTGGCGGCGGCTTGAGCATGTCTGTCGGGGAGACCGAGCAGCGCGCTCGGGATTCCGTTACAATGCGCCACCGTGCCGACCCATGAGTCGGAAAGTTCAGCCGAGGTGCTCCATGGATATCATCGAAACGATTAAAGAGCAGATTGCCAACAACACCATTCTGCTTTACATGAAAGGCTCGCCGAATGCCCCGCAGTGTGGCTTCTCCGCGAAAGCTGCGCAGGCTGTGATGGGCTGTGGCGAGAAGTTCGCCTACGTCGACATCCTGCAGAACCCGGAAATCCGTGCCAACCTGCCAAAGTACGCCAACTGGCCGACTTTCCCGCAACTGTGGGTCGGCGGTGAACTGGTCGGCGGCAGCGACATCATGGCTGAAATGTTCGCCAACGGTGAGCTGCAGACTCTGGTCAAGGAAGCATCCGCCAAGGCTGCTGCGGCCAAGTCCGAAGCCTGATTGGCTTCTGCCCGGGTTTCAGCCAGTCTGAAATCCGGGCAATAAAAAGCCCCGCCTCTTGAAAGAGGGCGGGGCTTTTTAGTGTCTCGAGTTTAGCGCTGGCTAATTACTCGTCTTCGCCCATCTGCGATTGCAGATAGTTCTCAAGACCGACTTTATCGATCAGGCCCAGTTGGGTTTCCAGCCAGTCGATGTGTTCTTCCTCGGATTCGAGGATGTCTTCGAGCAGTTCGCGGCTGCCGAAGTCACCGACGGATTCGCAGTGGGCGATGGCGGCCTTCAGATCGGCGTGGCCGGTCTTCTCGATACGCAGGTCGCACTCCAGCATTTCCTTGGTGTGCTCGCCGATGTGCAGCTTGCCCAGATCCTGCACGTTCGGCAGGCCTTCGAGGAACAGGATGCGCTTGATCAGCTTGTCCGCGTGCTTCATCTCGTCGATGGATTCGTGGTACTCGTGTTTGCCGAGCTTGTTCAGGCCCCAATCTTCATACATGCGTGCATGCAGGAAGTACTGATTGATCGCGACCAGCTCATTGGCAAGGATCTTGTTGAGATGCTGGATGACTGTTACGTCGCCTTTCATGATGGGAGTCCTGCCCTAAGTAACGGTATATAAGGCAGAGTTTGAGCTTGGTATTTATAAGTGTCAAACCTAAGTTATTGAATAATAAATGAAAATTAATCGGAATAAGAATGTTTGTGTTCCGCGTCTGGGCGCTAAGCAGTTGATTTTCAGGCATAAAAAAACCGGACTTAAGTCCGGTTCTTCGAAATCGGGGTAATTATGCGGCGGTAAATTCTGCCGGGTAGGGGATCGCAGCCTGGGCGGTTTGCAGCTTGGTCAGGGTTTCGCGAACCACTTCCTTCGCCAGGCACGCACATTTGCCGCATTGGCTGGCTACGCCGGTGGCCTGGCGGACTTCTTTATAGCTGCAGCAACCTTCATAGATCGCTTCGCGGATCTGTCCGTCGGTGACGCCAGTGCAGAGGCAAACATACATAAGTGAGAACCGTCGCTGGTTGTGACTCAATTGCGATGGATCTTAATGTTAACGAGAATGATTGTCAAAGTGCTTTCCCAGTGGTTTTCATCGCCAACGCCTGTGACTGACGAACGGTGGTACATGGCCGGATGCCAGCCGGGATTTCGCGAAAAACCTTTGAGGACAGTCGAAAAACGCAGTGTATGATGGTCGGCCCTTGCGAAGGGGGTTCGTGTCACAGGGCTGTCGCCTGAGGGTGGCAGGCTGGCCCGAACCCTGAACTTCAAGTTTCTACACCAGGAGATATCAATGAGCGTACTCGTAGGCAAACAAGCCCCTGACTTCACCGTCCCGGCCGTACTCGGCAATGGCGAGATCGTTGACAGCTTCACCCTGTCCTCGGCCATCAAAGGCAAATACGGCCTGGTGTTCTTCTACCCGCTGGACTTCACCTTCGTCTGCCCGTCCGAGCTGATCGCTCTGGACAACCGCATGGCCGACTTCAAGGCACGCAATGTAGAAGTGATCGCCGTGTCGATCGACTCGCACTTCACCCACAACGCCTGGCGCAACACTCCGGTCAACAATGGCGGCATCGGTCAGGTGAAATACACCATGGCTGCCGACATGAAGCACGACATCGCCAAGGCCTACGACGTTGAATCCGAGGGCGGCGTGGCTTTCCGTGGCGCGTTCCTGATCGACGACAAAGGCGTTGTCCGCTCGCAGATCGTCAACGACCTGCCGCTGGGCCGTAACATGGAAGAGCTGATCCGTCTGGTCGACGCTCTGCAATTCCACGAAGAGCACGGCGAAGTCTGCCCTGCCAACTGGAAAAAAGGCGACAAAGGCATGAACGCTTCGCCAGAAGGCGTTGCGGCTTACCTGACCGAGAACGCTGCTGCCCTGTAAGGCGCAACGTCGAGGTACAAAAAAACCGGCCCATGTGGCCGGTTTTTTCATGAATGGAAGAAACCCGACGAGTATCAGTCGTCGAAGTCTTCCCAACCGCCCATCTGTTTCCACCGGTTGACGATGCCGCAGAACAGCTCGGCCGTCTTCTCGGTGTCGTAACGCGCAGAGTGCGCTTCACGGCCATCGAAGTCGATATCGGCTGCCTGACAGGCCTTGGCCAATACGGTTTGACCGTAAGCCAGACCGGCGAGGGTCGCAGTGTCGAAGCTGGAGAATGGGTGGAATGGGTTGCGCTTCATGTCCAGCCGCGCGACGGCGGCGTTGAGGAAGCCCAGGTCGAAGCTGCTGTTGTGGCCGACCAGAATCGCCCGCTTGCAGCCGTTGGCCTTCAAGGCCTTGCGCACGCCACGGAAGATGTCGGTCAGCGCCGTTTCTTCGCTGACGGCCATGCGCAACGGGTGATCGAGCTTGATCCCGGTGAACTCCAGCGCCGCCGCTTCAACGTTGGCGCCTTCGAACGGCTCGACGCGAAAGAAGTAGGTGTGATCCGGGTAGACGAAACCCTTTTCATCCATGGCGATGGTGGTCGCGGCAATCTCCAGCAGAGCGTCGGTGGCCGAGTTGAAACCACCGGTTTCTACGTCGACGACAACCGGCAGGTAGCCGCGAAAACGTGCTGCCATTGGATGGCGCGAACCGCCGCCACCTTGACCGTCCAGTTCGTCGTCGAAATGGTCTTCACTCACGCGTGTTCCTCCAGCAGGCGCCAGCGCAGTTTTTCACCGGCGCGCAGCGGGATAACGGTCAGCTCGCCGAAAGGCAGGCTGGTCGGGGCGGTCCATTCGTCACGAACCAGGGTGATGCGATCGGTGTTCGCCGGTAGGCCGTAGAAACGCGGGCCGTTGAGGCTGGCGAAGGCTTCGAGCTTGTCCAGCGCATTGCGCTGTTCGAAGGCTTCGGCATACAGCTCGATGGCGGCGTACGCGGTGTAGCAGCCGGCGCAGCCGCAGGCGGCTTCCTTGGCGTGCTGGGCGTGCGGCGCCGAGTCGGTACCGAGGAAGAACTTCGCGCTGCCACTGGTGGCCGCGTCGAGCAAAGCTTCCTGATGGGTATTACGCTTGAGGATCGGCAGGCAGTAGAAGTGCGGCCGGATCCCGCCCACCAGCATGTGGTTGCGGTTGTAGAGCAGGTGATGCGCGGTGATGGTCGCGCCGACGTTGGCCGAAGCCTCGTTGACGAACTGCACGGCGTCGCCGGTGGTGATGTGTTCGAACACCACTTTCAGCGTCGGGAAACGCTCGACCACGCGACGCATGTGCTCGTCGATGAAGATTTTTTCGCGGTCGAACACATCGACGTCGCCACGGGTGACTTCACCGTGGATCAACAGCGGCATGCCGACTTCGGCCATGGCTTCCAGCGCCGGGAAAATCTTGTCGATGCTGGTGACCCCGGAATCGGAGTTGGTGGTGGCGCCGGCCGGGTACAGCTTGGCGGCGTGCACGAAACCGCTGGCCTTGGCCTCACGGATTTCTTCGGGCTGGGTGCGGTCGGTGAGGTACAGCACCATCAGCGGCTCGAAACGACTGCCGGCCGGGCGGGCAGCGAGAATCCGCTGGCGATAGCCGTCGGCTTCAGCGGCGTTGCGCACCGGAGGTACCAGGTTGGGCATGATGATGGCGCGACCAAAGGTGCGCGCGACATCCGCAACGGTATTGGTCAACACGGCACCATCGCGAAGATGAATGTGCCAGTCGTCGGGACGCAGCAGGGTCAGGCGGTCGGACATGAGGGGATTCCAGGCGGGTCAAACTGAGGCGAATGCTACCGGAAAAGACTCTTGCAGGCACTCGCTATCAAGTTTTGCGACGAGCGTCCGATATCCCATAGGTATGCCGTAAAGATGTATGTCTCGGTCTTTTTTGTTGTAGAAGCCAATGGAGCCTCCCGTGCGCCAGCGATATTTAGCCTTGCTCAGTGTGTTTGCCAGCCTTCCCGCGATGGCACTGACCTACCAGACCCGTCTGGAGAACATTGAGTGGACGGTCGAGGGCGACAAGTTCGAGTGCCGCCTGACGCAGCCGATCACCGACTTCGGCTCGGGGCAATTCGTGCGCAAGGCCGGCGAGCAGGCGACCTTCCGCCTGAACGCCTTCAACGCCATGCTCGGCGGCGGTTCGGCGACCCTGCTGGCAGCGGCTGCGCCGTGGCAGCCGGGACGTGGCGACATCAATCTGGGCACGGTTCGACTGGGCAGCGGCAACGTGCTGTTCAACAGTTCTCAGTCCCAGGCCGGGCAACTGATCAGCGGGCTGATGGACGGTCGCAGCCCGGTGGTACGCCGGGCATCGGGCGATGGTCGGGTGTCGGAAGTGCGCCTGTTGCCGGTCAAGTTCAGCAAGGCGTTCAATGACTATCAGACCTGCGTGGCGAAACTGCTCCCGCAGAATTTCGATCAGGTCAAACAATCGCAGATCGGCTTCCCCGGCGAAGGCATCGAACTGGACGCCGCCGCCAAGGCCAAGCTGCAAGTGATGCTCGAGTATATGAAGGCCGATCCGACGGTCAATCACATCGAACTCGACGGCCATTCCGACAACAGCGGCAATCGCCTGACCAATCGCGAACTGTCGCGTCGCCGCGCGCTGGCGGTGGTCGACTTCTTCAAGGCCAATGGCATCCAGGAATCGCAGATCACCGTGCGTTTCCATGGTGAGCGTTATCCTCTGGTGCCGAACACCAATGCCGCCAACCGGGCCAAGAACCGTCGGGTCAACGTACACCTGGCGCGGGTGGCACCGACGACTGCTCCGGCACCTCAGGCCAGCACGCCTGCCAACACGGCGGCGACTTCCTGACCTGCCGGTCATCGTCGCCCTCTCGACAGAATCTGTCGCTTTGTCGTCTTAAGCTGTCGCGCCTCTGTAAATTATCGCGTTTGAGCGGTAGACTCCTCGGCTTTCCGTAGAACCCCGTGGAGTGATGGCATGGCGGACGTAAACAAGGTCGTTCTGGCGTATTCCGGCGGCCTGGACACTTCGGTGATCCTCAAGTGGCTGCAGGATACTTATAACTGTGAAGTCGTGACCTTCACCGCTGACCTGGGTCAGGGCGAAGAAGTCGAGCCGGCTCGCGCCAAGGCGCAGGCCATGGGCGTCAAAGAAATCTACATCGACGACCTGCGCGAAGAATTCGTGCGTGACTTCGTGTTCCCGATGTTCCGTGCCAACACCGTTTACGAAGGCGAGTACCTGCTGGGTACTTCCATTGCGCGTCCGCTGATCGCCAAGCGTCTGATCGAAATCGCCAACGAAACCGGCGCCGACGCCATTTCCCACGGCGCGACCGGCAAGGGCAACGACCAGGTCCGTTTCGAACTGGGTGCCTACGCACTCAAGCCAGGCGTGAAAGTGATCGCCCCTTGGCGCGAGTGGGACCTGCTGTCCCGCGAGAAGCTGATGGACTACGCCGAGAAGCACGCGATCCCGATCGAGCGTCATGGCAAGAAGAAATCCCCGTACTCGATGGACGCCAACCTGCTGCACATCTCCTATGAAGGCGGCGTGCTGGAAGACACCTGGACCGAGCACGAAGAAGACATGTGGCGCTGGACCGTCTCCCCGGAGAAGGCTCCCGACACCCCGCAATATCTGGAACTGACCTACCGCAACGGCGACATCGTTGCGCTGGACGGCGTTGAAATGACCCCGGCCACCGTGCTGGCGACGCTGAACAAGATCGGTGGCGAGCACGGCATCGGCCGTCTGGACATCGTCGAGAACCGTTACGTCGGCATGAAGTCACGTGGCTGCTACGAAACCCCGGGCGGCACCATCATGCTGCGCGCTCACCGCGCCATCGAATCGATCACCCTGGACCGCGAAGTCGCTCACCTCAAAGACGAGCTGATGCCGAAGTACGCCAGCCTGATCTACACCGGTTACTGGTGGAGCCCTGAGCGTCTGATGCTGCAACAGATGATCGACGCCTCCCAGGTCAACGTGAACGGCGTAGTGCGCCTGAAGCTGTACAAGGGCAACGTGATCGTGACCGGCCGCAAGTCCGACGATTCGCTGTTCGACGCCAACATCGCGACCTTCGAAGAAGACGGCGGCGCCTACAACCAGGCCGACGCGGCGGGCTTCATCAAGCTCAACGCGCTACGCATGCGCATTGCTGCCAACAAGGGCCGCAAGCTGTTCTGAGTCCATCGGGACTTGATGTGAAAAAACGGCCTTGTCTTAATGACAAGGCCGTTTTTGGTGTTTCTTTTTCGACCTGATTGATATCGGTCAGCGTTCCCGTCTTCATCGGCTGTAGATCTTGCATTGCATGGATGTCGCGCTCCGCGTTCTATTTTTTAAAACTTTCCCAATACGGAAATGTTAGATGACTGGGTGTTGTAAATACTAAAGTACGTTGTTCCTTGTGGCGTTTTCGCCTGTTTTGCTGATCTGGCGACATGTTCATTGAGTAAAATGTCCGACACTGCGTCAGTTAAAAAAAGGAATAATCGGGGCGAATGCTTGTTTGGGTGTGGGATTTTTTCCAGTAGCTCCTCTATTTTCAGAGTCGTGTTTTTCTGTCGAGCATCAATGATGTACACCTCGCTCAACGGTTTCGGTAGTTTTATTGGGTATGACCCGCTATTGACGTGTTCGCAGGGTACTTCTGGTGGGTGGGTAGTTGTTTCCTCGAAAGCCTTCAGGAAATTCTTGTCATTATCAAAATCCGAAGGTGCATATAGTGCGCGATAGTTAAAGTTGAGTGTGATGAAAAATAGAAGCAGCAGGTAGAAAGGAAAGGTGATCAGAAACCAGACGTAGATTTCCCGTTCATTGTTATTGAGGAATGGCAGGGAAACGGCAGCGGAAGTCTCTGATATAAATGCAAAGATGGCGATAACGCTGATCGGGTTGGGTATCTTCTTGTTGAGTTTTAGCATGTTATTTACTCATGGTTTTAGTCTTTCTCGTTGTCTTGGGTTGGGTGGGTGTGAAATGACTGGGTCAGTCTGAGGTGTGTTTTTTGTGTTTATATTAATTCTCGTGTTTGCGATACCGATAAGTTGTATCTGCTGTTTTTTTGTGCTCGATAATAACTCGTGTTTTTTTTCCTTTTTGGATTTGCGGGCGCTCTCTTAAGCAGGGTGGCAGGCGTTCGTCGTACTGAAAATAGTTTATGTTTTTGTGTGGGTGAGTCATTTCTGTAGGAATAGTCTTTATTGGCTGTAGGAGGCGTCTCTCGCTACCCGTGTAGAGGAACTTCTCTATGCCATGTAGGAAATGACTACGTTATTGTGCCGGTTCTAAAAATTCGAACAGCGAAACTGGACTTGCCCATGAATAAAGTGCTGATCGTGGATGATCACCCCGTCATTCGTCTTGCGGTACGTATGCTGATGGAACGTCATGGCTACGAAGTCATTGCAGAAACCGATAATGGCGTAGATGCGTTACAACTGGCTCGTGACCAGATGCCGGATATCGTCATTCTGGATATCGGCATACCGAAACTGGATGGACTGGAAGTCATCGCGCGCCTTACAACAAGTGCAATGCTGTTGAAAGTGCTCGTGCTGACGTCCCAGTCACCGGGACACTTCTCCATGCGATGCATGCAGTCGGGGGCGGCGGGATATGTTTGCAAGCAACAGGATCTGACGGAGTTGCTGAGTGCAATCAAGGCGGTACTGTCTGGATACAGCTATTTTCCGAACCAGGCGTTGCACACCGTGCGAACCAGCCTGGGGAATGCCAGCGAGGCGGACATGGTTGATCGCCTGTCCGGGCGCGAGATGATGGTGTTGCAGCAATTGGCGCGCGGCAAGACCAACAAGGAGATTGCCGACGGAATGTTCCTCAGCAACAAGACCGTGAGTACCTACAAGACTCGGTTGTTATTGAAACTCAATGCGCGCTCGCTGGTGGATCTGATTGAACTGGCGCAACGAAACGGCCTTGTCTGAGGGTTTCAGTGGCTGACGGATCATGGGCGGATCGGAATCAGCGTGTGACATAAAGAGAAAAGCCTCCGTTTCAGGAGGCTTTCAAATGTCAGAGATCAAAATCGTAATCGGCCAATTGCTTCTGCAGTCGGCGCTCCTCGAGCAGGTTGTCGATGGTTCGGCGTTTGCTCAAGTTGGTCTTGGCGACTTCAACCACAGGTTCGGCATCATCGGCCTCCGTGGCGATAAAATCGTCATCCGCTTCTAATTGCTCTTTGCTGGTGCTCATAAGGTCGACTCCAGGCTAAGACTGCCTTTGGCGCTCCTTATATCGATATTCCAGCAGATGGTAAAAAAGATTTTTTCAATCGATAAATCAATAAAACCCATAGCCGCTCAATCGTCGGAAGTTTTGTGCTTGTAATCGCACAGATCTTCGATCCGACAGCTGCCGCAACGGGGTTTGCGCGCCAGACACACGTAGCGTCCGTGAAGAATGAGCCAGTGGTGCGAGTCGAGCAGGTATTCCTTTGGCACAAATTTCATCAGCTTCTTTTCCACCTCGACCACATTTTTACCCGGTGCAATCCCGGTGCGGTTGCTGACCCGGAAAATGTGGGTGTCCACCGCCATGGTCAACTGGCGGAACGCGGTGTTTAGCACCACGTTGGCGGTTTTGCGGCCAACGCCGGGCAAGGCTTCCAGTTCTTCGCGCGTCTGCGGGACTTCGCCATTGTGCAACTCGACCAGCAGGCGGCAGGTCTCGATCACGTTTTTGGCCTTGCTGTTGTAGAGGCCGATAGTCTTGATGTACTCGGACAACCCTTCGACGCCCAAGGCGTGAATGGCTGCCGGCGTGTTCGCCACCGGGAACAGCTTGGCCGTCGCCTTGTTTACCCCGACGTCCGTTGATTGCGCGGACAGAATCACCGCGATCAACAGTTCGAAAGGCGACGAGTAGGCCAGTTCGGTCTTGGGTTCGGGGTTGTCCTCGTGAAGCCTGCGGAAGATCTCCAGACGTTTTGCGGCATTCATGGGTGATGCGTTTCCTCGGGTAGGTCGGAGGGGCGAGCCCAGGCCTGACGGGCGGCCAGTAACAGTCCAAGCAATATGAAGGCGCCGGGCGCCAGCGTCGCGAAATGCAGGCCGTCGCCGAACAGAATCAAACCTTGCCAGTGTTCCGACAAATGATGGCCGATGCTGCCCTGACCGATCAGCTCACGCAACACCGCGAGCACAATCATCAGTGCGGCAAACAGGCCGCACAGTTTCAGTCGATTACGGACAGACCGGCGAAAAAATCCATTGTGCTCCAGCACGACGCACTGCAAGCCGATCAGCCCGGCATAAAGACTGATCAGTTGATGCCACTGCAGCGCACCGCGTTGCAGAACAATATCGGCGCTGCCGGCCAGGGTCGCGGCCAGTACCAGGCTGACCGGCAACAGGCTCTCGTTGCTCAGGCGCGAGCGCAGCGGTGCCATGCACAAACCGTAAATGCCCACGACAACCGCAAATATCAACAGAGTCGCCAGCGCGCCCGCCACAGAGTCGGTGGCACCGATCAACAACACCAGCATCATTGAGTTCGCCAGAGTCGCTGACGTATTCATGGCGTGCTCCCGAGCAGGGTCGTCCGGTGTTCATCAAAGTAACGCAGGGCATCGTGGATGGCATTGATGGCCGCGCGAGAGGTAATGGTTGCGCCCGCGATCTGGTCGAATTGCCCCTGATCCTTCTTCAAGGCCCATCCGGCGTCCGTCGGTTGGTTGCTCGATTTTCCGCTAAAGGTCTGAAGCCAGCTATTTGGCCAGTCGCCGATATGTCCACCCAGCGAAGGTGTTTCGTTTTGCTCGAGGGTTTTTACACCGAGCAATCGGCCGTTAGCGTCGATGGCAATCAGCAACTCGATATTGCCGGCATAACCTTGGGCCTGGCTGCGCAACAGGACTGCCACGGGTTGGCCGCCTTTGCTCGCCCGATAACCGCCCAGCAACAGACTGTGGCTCAGGTTGATGTCGGTCAGCGCCAGAGGTTGTTCAAGCGGCTGATTGTCGTAAGCGTCGACCGGCAGCACGTCCAACAGCTTGCGACTTTCAAGCAGACGCTGTTCGGCGGCGATCTGAGGTGCGTTGCTGCGTTGCACCAACCACGTCACGCCGATGCCCAACGCAGTAATCAACGCCAGTGTGATCAGGCTGTTCGTCCGGTTCATGGCGCCACCTGCGCCTGACGGGCCATCGCGAAGCGCTCCAGCGCCGGCACGCACAGGTTCATCAACAGCACCGCGAACGCCACGCCATCCGGGTAACCACCCCACGTGCGAATCACGTAAGTCAGCAAGCCCACGCCGACACCGAACAGCAGGCGGGCGAGCGGACTTTTTGCTCCCGACACCGGTTCAGTGACGATGAAAAATGCCCCCAGCATCGTCGCGCCGCTCAGCAGGTGAAACAGTGGCGAGCCGTGGGAGTCGGATCCCGAACCGTTCCAGCACAACAGGCTGATCACGAACAGGCTGGCGAGCATGCCGACCGGCGCGTGCCAGCCAAACACTCGACGCTGCAACAAAAACAGTCCACCGGCGAGGAACGCCAGGTTCACCCATTCAACGCCGTGCCCGCCAAAGCGCCCGAATGCCGGATTGCCGGCAAACAGTTCGTCCATGGTCAGGCTTTTATTGATGCGCAGACTGTCCAGCGCGGTGGCCTGAACCCAGGCATCCGGTTGCGCGCCCAGATTGAACACCTGGCCAAAAGCCGCCGCCAGATCCATGCCATGGCCCGGCCAGTGGGTCATCGGCTGAGGAAACATCACCATGGCCAGTGCGAAGCCGAGCATGGCCGGATTGAACGGGTTTCGGCCCACGCCACCGTAGAGATGCTTGCCCAGCAGCAGGCCCGAGGCGATCGCCGTGACCGTCAGCCACCACGGGCAATAGGGCGGCAGCGCGATCGCCAGCAGCGTGGCGCTGACCACTGCGCTGCCATCGGTCAAGGTGGCCTGCAGAGGTTGCCGACGCAGATGAGTCACGGCAGCTTCAACGCCCAAGGCCGTGACAACGGACAGGATCAGGTTGATCAGCACGCCCCAACCGTAAAACCAGAACAACGCCAGCCATCCCGGCAATGTCGCCAGTAAAACCAGCTTCATTGCCTGTTGCAGGCGCTCGTCTCCGGTTTCAATGGATGACATGGGCTTTTACCTGCTGCTCTGCTTCTTGCAGGCGGGCGCGGGCCTTTTCGAGGATGTCGGCGGGCGTGCCGTCGCGTCGTTGCAGTTTGTTCAGATCGGCGCGAGCGTAGGCCAGTTCGGTTTTCAGTTTACGAAGGTGGTCGTCGATCGGACGTTTCTCGACACGCACAAGCTCGGGCGCCGGTTGATCGCTTGCCGCTTCGGCGTTGTGCAACGCCTGTTCGGCGTCACGCAGCGCTTGCTCCAGCGCGGCGATCTCGGCTGGCGGAGCCTCTGCGGTTTGCGCCTTTTTCAGCTCGGCGCGGCGCATCGCCAACTGGATCTTCGCCCGTTTCAGATCGGCGTCCTTCGCCGGAGCGGCCACGACTGGCGCAGGTGCCGCGCTGTTTTCCAGCTTCGCCAGTGCCTGTTCGGCCGCCTCGAACTGCTGTTGCAGGAGGATCAGTTGCGATTGCTGATCGAAGGTCGGCGGATGACCGAACGCCTTGAGCGACTTGTTCAATTGCGCCCGGCTCATGGCCACGTCGATCTTGGCTTTTTTCAGCGCAGCATCGGCGGTCGCGGCCTTTTGCGCGCGCACCCGTTCCAGCGCCGCCTGCGCCGGATCGAGCGTGGTGGCGGCGACTTCGACCTGTGCCGCGCGCTGTGTCCGGGCCTCGCGCTCGGCCTGCTTCTGCTGTTCTTCGCGTTGCAGGCGAGCATTGCGCCGTTCAAAGCGTTGTCGGGCGTGATCGCGTTTGGCCGCGCGGGCCTGTTGTTCTTCAAGGCTGGCGGCCAGACCGCCTACCACCGGCAGTGTGCCCAAAGGCAGCGGGTGCATCTCGATGCAATCGACCGGGCAGGGCGCCACGCACAGATCGCAACCGGTGCATTCGTCGATGATGACGGTGTGCATCAGCTTCGCTGCGCCGACAATGGCGTCGATCGGGCAGGCCTGAATGCACTTGGTGCAGCCGATGCATTCGGCTTCGCGGATGTAGGCCACTTGCGGCGGCGCCGAACCACGACTGATGTCCAGCTCCAGCACCGGGATTTTCAACAGTTCGGCCAGCGCCGCGATGGTTTCGTCGCCACCCGGCGGGCACTTGTTGATCGGCTCGCCGTCGGCAATGCCTTCAGCGTAGGGTTTGCATCCGGGATGGCCGCACTTGCCGCATTGGGTCTGCGGCAGCAGGGCATCGATGCGTTGAATCAGACTCATGTTTTGATCAGTCCACTGAATCCGAGAAAAGCCACGGCCATCAGTCCGGCGCCGATCAACAGGATCGGCAGGCCACGAAAGGGCAGGGGAATATCGTTGTCGGCCGTGCGCTCACGCAAATCGCTGAACAGGCTCAACACCAGCCAGAAACCCAGACCGGCGCCAAGGCTCAGCGCTGTCGCATGAAACAGGCCTTTGTCCGCTTGCGCGTTGATCAGCGTCAGCCCCAGCACACCGGCATTGCCCAGCAGCAGCGGCCACAAACCGTCGAACGGCATATCGGGTCGCCAACGCGTCAGCAACTTCAGCAACGGCGTGATCAGCAGGACGCTCAGCGGCAGGAATACAAACAGCCGCAGGAATTCCAGTTGCAACGGCACCAGTAGCCAATGCCAGATCGCATAACCCGCCACACCGACAATCAGCATCAGGCACAACGTTGCCAGCCCCAGCGCATGCACCTGACGGCGTTCGCCAGCCAACAGCGGATCGACGCCCAGCGGCCAGTGCAACACGAAGTTGTTGATCAGCGCAGCACTGAAGAGCGTAAGCACGAGTTCGGTCATGGTTCTGCCGGTGAGAGCGGGCGGGTGTCACTTAAGATTAGGCATTATCCGGCCGCCATGACGGGTGGGCCAGATATGAAAAATCCCACAGGCGCACGGGGTACGCCTGTGGGATCGGTCAGTGCAGAACCTTACTTGATGCGCTGACCCGGCTTGGCGCCGCTGTCCGGGCTCAGCAGGTAGATTTCTTCACCGCCAGGGCCGGCCGCCATCACCATGCCTTCGGAGATGCCGAACTTCATTTTCCGTGGCTTGAGGTTGGCGATCATCATGGTCAGACGACCGTCGAGTTTCGACGGATCCGGGTAGGCGCTCTTGATCCCGGAGAACACGTTGCGTTGCTCGTCACCGATGTCCAGGGTCAGACGCAGCAGCTTGTCCGCGCCTTCAACGTGTTCGGCCTTGACGATCAGCGCCACGCGCAGGTCGACAGCGGCGAAGGTGTCGAAGTCGATTTCCGGCGACAGCGGATCCTTGGCCAGTTCGCCATTGCCGGCAGGCGCGGCGGCGCCGGTGTCGGTCTGGCTGGCGGTCAGGTCTTCTTTCGAGGCGTCGGTCATGGCTTGCACTTTTACCGGGTCGATGCGGGTCATCAACGGTTTGAATTCGTTCAGCTGGTGGTTGGCCAGCAGGGTGGTGTGGTCGTTCCAGGTCAGCGGGGCGACGTTGAGGAACGCCTCGGCATCGGCGGCCAGCACTGGCAGCACCGGTTTGAGGAAGATCACCAGCTGGCGGAACAGGTTGATCGCCGTGGCGCAAACCGCCTGGACTTCATCCTGCTTGCCTTCCTGCTTGTTCAGCGACCACGGCGCCTTGTCGGCGATCCAGGCGTTGGCGCGGTCGGCCAGGGCCATGGTTTCGCGCATGGCCCGGGCAAAATCGCGGGCTTCATAGGCGTCGGCGATGCTCGGCGCAGCAGCCAGGAACGCTTCGGTCAGTTCCGGCGCGGCGTTGGTGTCCACCAGCAGACCGGCGTTGCCCTTCTGGATGAAACCGGCGCAACGGCTGGCGATGTTGACCACTTTGCCGACCAGGTCGGAGTTGACCTTCTGCACGAAGTCTTCGAGGTTCAGGTCGAGGTCGTCCACGCCACGGCCCAGTTTGGCCGCGTAGTAGTAGCGCAGGTATTCCGGTGACAGGTGATCCAGGTAGGTACGGGCCTTGATGAAGGTGCCGCGGGACTTGGACATCTTCTGACCGTTGACCGTCAGGTAGCCGTGCACGTTGATCCCGGTCGGCTTGCGGAAACCCGCGCCTTCGAGCATCGCCGGCCAGAACAGGGCGTGGAAGTTGACGATGTCCTTGCCGATGAAGTGATACAGCTCGGCGGTGGAGTCCTTGCCCCAGAACGCGTCGAATTCCAGCTCCGGCGTACGGTTGCAGAGGTTCTTGAAGCTGGCCATGTAGCCGATCGGCGCGTCCAGCCACACGTAGAAGTACTTGCCTGGCTCGCCCGGGATCTCGAAGCCGAAGTACGGTGCATCGCGGGAGATGTCCCACTGTTGCAGGCCGGCGTCCAGCCATTCGGCGATCTTGTTGGCCACGGCGTCTTGCAGGGTGCCGCTGCGGGTCCAGGCCTGCAGCATTTCCTGGAAGTCCGGCAGCTTGAAGAAGAAGTGCTGGGAATCCTTGAGCACCGGGGTGGCGCCGGAGATGGCCGACTTCGGATCCTTCAGGTCGGTCGGCGCGTAGGTTGCACCGCATTTTTCGCAGTTGTCGCCGTACTGGTCTTCGGTGCCGCATTTCGGACAGGTGCCCTTGATGAAGCGGTCGGCCAGGAACATTTTCTTTTCCGGGTCGAAATACTGGGTGATCGAACGTTGGGCGATGTGCCCGGCGTCACGCAGCTTCAGGTAGATCTGGCTCGACAGCTCACGGTTTTCTTCTGCGTGAGTGGAGTGGAAGTTGTCGAAGTCCACCAGGAACTCGGCAAAGTCGGCGCTGTGTTCGGCCTGGACGTTGGCGATCAGTTGTTCCGGGGTGATGCCTTCCTTTTCCGCGCGCAGCATGATCGCCGAACCGTGGGCGTCGTCGGCGCAGACATAAATGCACTGATTGCCGCGATGCTTCTGGAAGCGCACCCACATATCGGTCTGGATGTATTCCAGCATATGGCCAAGGTGGATCGAACCGTTGGCGTAGGGCAGGGCGCTGGTGACGAGAATCTTGCGTGGTTCGGACATGTGGGGCTTCGCTACTTGATGAAACGGAGGTCGGCCACTATAAAGCGCCGGGAAAGATATTTCACCTCTGCAAATCGTTGCCGGGCATGCCGTCCGGAGGACAGAAGGGGTAGGATACCCGCCATCTTTTCCCAGTCTTGTTATCGGAGTTGCCCATGAGTGCCGTCACTCGCGCAGCGGTGGAAGCCGTCCTCAGCCAATACACCGACCCTTACCTGAATCAGGATCCGGTCAGCGCCGGTTGCGTGCGCAACATCGAAATCACCGGCGATCGCGTCAGCGTGCAACTGGAAATCGGTTATGCCGCCGGTCTGTTCAAGAGCGGCTGGGCGCAATTGCTGCAACTGGCCATCGAAAACCTCGACGGCGTGGTGTCGGCCAAGGTTGAAGTCAACAGCGTGATCGCCGCGCACAAGGCCCAGGCACAGATCCCAGGGCTGGCCAACGTCAAGAACGTGGTCGCCGTGGCATCGGGCAAGGGCGGTGTGGGCAAATCCACCACCGCCGCCAACCTGGCGCTGGCGCTGGCTCGCGAAGGTGCGAAGGTCGGGATTCTCGACGCCGATATCTACGGCCCGAGTCAGGGCATCATGTTCGGCATTCCCGAGGGCACCCGACCGCAGATCAAGGATCAGAAGTGGTTCGTGCCGTTGCAGGCCCATGGCGTGGAAGTGATGTCGATGGCGTTCCTGACCGACGACAACACGCCGATGGTCTGGCGCGGGCCGATGGTCTCCGGCGCGCTGCTGCAGCTGGTCACGCAAACCGCTTGGGGCGACCTGGATTATCTGGTGATCGACATGCCGCCAGGCACCGGCGACATCCAGCTGACCCTGGCGCAGAAAGTCCCGGTGGCCGGTGCTGTGATTGTCACGACACCGCAGGATCTGGCGCTGCTGGACGCGCGTAAAGGCGTGGAGATGTTCCGCAAGGTCAACATTCCGGTGCTGGGCGTGGTGGAAAACATGGCCGTGCACATCTGCTCGAACTGCGGACACGCCGAGCATCTGTTCGGTGAGGGCGGTGGCGAGAAGCTGGCGACCCAGTTCGGCGTCGAGCTGCTGGCTTCGTTGCCGCTGTCGATGCTGATCCGCGAACAGGCCGATGGCGGCAAGCCAACGGTGATTTCCGAGCCGGACAGCCAGATCGCCATGGTTTACCAGGAGCTGGCCCGCCACGTCGGCGCGCGGATCGTGTTGCAGGAAGCGGCTTCGCCGGCGATGCCGAACATCACCATCAGCGACGATTGATGGCTGTGGTTTAAACAAAAACGCCCCGGTGCCTGTGCACCGGGGCGTTTTTCATTACGCGACAGAGGTCAGATGCGCAACCCGCCATCCATCTCCAGAATCCGGCCGGTGTAGTAGTCGTTCTCGAAGATGTACGCCGCCGAGTGGGCGATTTCTTCCGGCTTGCCCATGCGCTTGAGCGGAATGCCCGAGGTCATTTTCTCCAGCGCTTCGGGTTTCATGCCCAGGGTCATTTCGGTTTCGATGAAGCCCGGTGCAATGCCCGCCACGCGAATGCCGTAGCGCGCCAGTTCCTTGGCCCAGGTCACGGTCGCTGCCGCCACACCGGCCTTGGCGGCGGAGTAGTTGGTCTGGCCGACGTTGCCCGCGCGGGAGATCGACGAGATGTTGATGATCGCGCCGCTGTTCTTCATCTCGACCATTTTCGCCGCCACTTCACGGGTGCAGAGGAACACGCCGGTCAGGTTGACGTCGATCACCGCCTGCCACTGGGCCAGGCTCATCTTGGTCATCTCGCCGTCCTTGACCTTGAGCAGCAGGCCGTCGCGCAGGATCCCTGCGTTGTTGATCAGGCCGTGGATCGCGCCAAAGTCTTCGGCGACCTGGGCAACCATGTGCGTCACCTGCTCTTCGTTGGCGACGTTGCACAGGTAGCTGCGCGCCTCGACACCCTTGGCCTTGCAGGTCGCAACCGCGTCGTCGAGTTTTTCCTGGTTCAGGTCGACCAGCGCCAGCTTCGCGCCCTTGCCCGCGAAATACTCGGCCATCGAGCGGCCCAAGCCTTGGCAACCGCCAGTGATAATGATTACTTTGTCGTTGAGTTGCATTCGCATGCCCCCGAGAGCAGGTCAGAGTGGTCCTTACAGGTAGCCTCTCGATCTGCACCGGCCAGCAGCCTGTTGCACATGAGAACTGCCCGATGGCGAGTGGGACAAAACCCATGCGCCTGTCCGTTTTGTCGACGGATTCTATTTAAGGAGTCATAAATTGAGCGTTGAAGCGGCTAAGAATGCCCGAGAATTGCTTCTCAAGGAATACCGTGGCGTGCTGTCGACCCACTCCAAATCAATGCCCGGTTTTCCATTCGGCTCTGTGGTTCCCTACTGCCTGGACGACCAGGGCCGGCCGCTGATCCTGATCAGCCGCATCGCCCAGCACACTCACAATCTGCAGAAAGATCCGAAATGTTCGCTGCTGGTGGGCGAGCGCGAGGCTGACGATGTGCAAGCCGTTGGTCGCCTGACCTATCTGGCCGAGGCGGAAAAACTCGAAGACGCTGCCGCCATCGAAGCCGCCGCCGAGCGTTACTACCGCTATTTCCCCGATTCGCAGAATTACCACAAGGCCCACGATTTCGATTTCTGGGTGCTCAATCCGGTGCGCCATCGCTACATCGGCGGTTTTGGCGCGATCCACTGGGTCGATCACCTGACCCTGGCCAACCCGTTCGCCGGCAAGGCCGAAATCAGCATGGTCGAGCACATGAACAGTGACCACGCCAAGGCCATCGCCCATTACGTCGACCTCGCCGGTCTGCCGAAAACCGTACCGGCGCAACTGGCCGGGATCGACACCGAAGGCATGCACCTGCGCATCGGTCAGGCGCTGTACTGGCTGCCGTTTCAAGCGCCTTGTCATACGCCGATACAAGTGCGCGAGGCCTTGGTTTCTCTGGCTCACGCCGAGGTCTGGCCAAAAAATGCGGTGGCCGACGCTTGAATTCACGAAAGGGCGACGTCATCTAAGGCTTACTGCAAGGCATTTCTTGCGTTGAGGAAACTTTGATGCGCCCTTTTTTGTTGCTCTTTCTGCTGTTCCCGGTGTTGGAGCTGTTCGTATTCGTCAAAGTGGCAGGATCGATCGGATTTTTCCCGGCCCTGCTGCTGATCATTCTCGGCTCGATGTTCGGCGTGTTTGTGCTGCGCGTCGCCGGGCTGGCCACCGCACTGCGTGCCCGTGAAAGCCTGAACCGCGGCGAACTGCCTGCGCAAACCATGCTGGAAGGCCTGATGCTGGCCCTGGCCGGTGGTCTGTTGATCCTGCCGGGCTTTATCAGCGACGTGGTCGGTCTGGTGCTGCTGTTGCCGTTCAGTCGTCGACTGGTCGCCAACAAGATGCGCCAGCGTGCCGAAGAACAGGCCATGCGCCAGCGAGCGTTCGCCGATGACCTGCAACCTCGCGGCGGTCCTGCACCGCGCCAGCCTCTTGGCCGCGAAGGTGATGTGATCGAAGGCGAATTCGAACACCGCGACACCAAGTAACTTCTACGTCGACACGGCACCTTCGGGTGCCGTGTTCGTTTGTGGGGCGAATTCATGCAATGTGCGTGAAAATTTTTTAGCCCCCGCCCTTGTAATAAGCTTATGCGCCCTTATGTATCGGTCACCGAAAGGTTTCCGGTATTTGAACCGGACAGACTTCCGCGGTTCGCTCGACGAGCCGCAACCGGCGCAGGCCGGATTCGTTAAACCCGCCGGGACTACACCGGCCGATGAAAACCACAATTAGGAGAGATCGACAATGAAGCTTCGTCCTCTGCATGACCGCGTCGTCATCCGTCGCAGCGAAGAAGAAAAGAAAACCGCTGGCGGTATCGTCCTGCCAGGTTCGGCTGCTGAAAAAGCCAACCACGGTGAGATTCTGGCTGTAGGCCCGGGCAAGGCACTGGAAAGCGGTGAAGTGCGCGCACTGTCCGTGAAGGTAGGCGACAAGGTTGTGTTCGGTCCGTACTCCGGCAGCAACACTGTGAAAGTCGACGGCGAAGACCTGCTGGTAATGAGCGAGAACGAAATCCTCGCCGTTATCGAAGGCTGATTACCCCCGTTCATTTTCCCGCTACTACAAAGTATTTAAGGAATATCGATCATGGCTGCTAAAGAAGTTAAATTCGGCGATTCCGCCCGCAAGAAAATGCTGGTTGGCGTAAACGTCCTGGCTGACGCGGTAAAAGCGACCCTGGGCCCGAAAGGCCGTAACGTGATTCTCGAGAAGAGCTTCGGCGCTCCGACCATCACCAAGGACGGCGTTTCCGTCGCCAAGGAAATCGAACTCGAAGACCGTTTCGAAAACATGGGCGCGCAGCTGGTCAAAGACGTTGCCTCCCGTGCCAACGATGACGCTGGTGACGGTACTACCACCGCTACCGTTCTGGCTCAGTCGATCGTCAACGAAGGCCTGAAAGCCGTCGCTGCCGGCATGAACCCGATGGACCTGAAGCGCGGTATCGACAAAGCGACCATCGCGATCGTCAAAGAACTGAAAGCCCTGTCCAAGCCATGCGCCGACACCAAGGCTATCGCTCAGGTAGGCACCATCTCCGCCAACTCCGACAACTCCATCGGCGACATCATTGCCGAAGCCATGGAAAAAGTCGGTAAAGAAGGCGTGATCACCGTTGAAGAAGGCTCGGGCCTGGAAAACGAACTGTCGGTTGTAGAAGGCATGCAGTTCGACCGTGGCTACCTGTCCCCGTACTTCGTCAACAAGCCGGACACCATGGTTGCCGAGCTGGAAGGCGCGCTGATCCTGCTGGTCGACAAGAAGATCTCGAACATCCGCGAAATGCTGCCAGTGCTGGAAGCCGTTGCCAAAGCCGGCCGTCCACTGCTGATCGTTGCCGAAGACGTTGAAGGCGAAGCCCTGGCGACTCTGGTCGTGAACAACATGCGTGGCATCGTTAAAGTCGCAGCCGTCAAGGCTCCAGGCTTCGGCGACCGTCGCAAGGCCATGCTGCAGGACATCGCTGTTCTGACCGGCGGTACCGTTATCTCCGAAGAGATCGGCCTGAGCCTGGAAAGCACCACCCTGGAACACCTGGGTAGCGCCAAGCGCGTGACCCTGTCCAAGGAAAACACCATCATCGTTGACGGTGCTGGCGTTCAAGGCGACATCGAAGCCCGTATCGCTCAGATCCGTGCCCAGGTTGCCGAGACTTCCTCGGACTACGACCGTGAAAAACTGCAAGAGCGTCTGGCCAAGCTGTCCGGCGGCGTTGCAGTGATCAAGGTTGGCGCCGGTTCCGAAGTTGAAATGAAAGAGAAGAAAGCCCGCGTTGAAGACGCCCTGCACGCAACCCGCGCAGCCGTTGAAGAAGGCGTGGTACCTGGCGGTGGCGTTGCGCTGATCCGCGCTCTGGAAGCCCTGACCGAACTGAAAGGCGACAACGCTGACCAGAACGTCGGTATCGCTGTACTGCGCCGCGCTGTTGAAGCGCCGCTGCGCCAGATCGTTGCCAACTCCGGCGACGAGCCAAGCGTGGTTGTCGACAAGGTCAAGAACGGCGAAGGCAGCTTCGGCTACAACGCTGCTACCGGCGAATACGGCGACATGATCGAAATGGGCATCCTGGACCCAACCAAGGTCACCCGTTCGGCTCTGCAAGCTGCAGCCTCCATCGGCGGTCTGATCCTGACCACCGAAGCTGCTGTTGCTGACGCACCGAAGAAAGAAGGTGCAGCTGGCGGCGGTATGCCAGACATGGGCGGCATGGGTGGCATGGGCGGCATGATGTAAGCCAGCCTCACCCTGTAACGAAAAACCCCGTCTGCGAAAGCAGACGGGGTTTTTTATTGCCCGCGTTTCAGGGGTCAGGCGTTGGCGGGTTGTGCCAACGTCGTGGCCTGGTTCTTGGCTGCCGGGCGATACAGAATCCAGTAATACGAACCCAGACAGATCAGCCAGCAGAAGATCGCCGTCCACACGTTGTGGGAGAAGAAGTGCGCACCCTGCATCATCCGGCTGATCGAAAACACCGAACCCAGCGCAAAGGCAAAGATGAATGCCTGACGGGCCAGCCGCGGGCGGCGGTCACGCAGCACGAAGAACAGCGCAAACAAGGTGAAACCGGTGGCCGCATGACCACCCGGCCAGCAACGACCGGGCTTGTCGGTCGGCGGGCGATGATCCAGCAGTTTGCTGTAGGTTTCGTGGCCACCGAACTGTTCGAGGCTCCATGGGCATTGCACCGCCGTCACGGCTTTCACCGGCGTGACAAACGAGGTGGCCAGACCCAGCGACAACACCAGGCAACCCAGTTCACGCTTGAATGGTTTGAGCCGTTCGATGAAAAAAGCACCGATGAACCCGAGGATGGATAACACCGAAAAGGCGATCACCACTTGTTTGGCGCGGTCGTGGAGGATGTCTTCGAGAAAGTAACTGTGGCGGCCGATGAAGTCGCCCGCGACCGGATCGTAAAACAGCCGGGCCAGATCCATGTCCAGGTCGGTCAGCTCCAGCAACACCAGAATGACCGCCGCGACGGCGGGAATGCCCAGGCAAAGCCATACATTCAAAGGCCTTGAAGCAGGGCGGGCAGAGATCGAAACCATGGCAATTCCTTCATCGGTAAGGTCTTCAAAGAAGCACAACCGTGTGAGTCTGCGCCCGGTTCTGTCGGCGATTTGTCGGTCGCTCGTGAAAAACTCGTCAAGTCCGGCGATCCGTGCAATTAAGTCAAATCAACCCACTCGGTGCCTAGCCGTGAGCCACACTTGGCCGTAAGCTGCGCGGGCCAAGACGGCCGCTACTGTGTACGTAGGAGGTGCCCATGCGAATTCTATTGGTCGAAGACAACCGCGATATCCTGGCCAATCTGGCCGATTACCTGGGGCTCAAAGGCTATACCGTCGATTGCGCCCAGGACGGTCTGTCGGGCCTGCATCTGGCCGCCACCGAGCATTACGACCTGATCGTGCTCGACATCATGCTGCCAGGCATCGACGGCTACACCCTGTGCAAGCGCCTGCGCGAAGACGCCCGTCGCGATACGCCGGTAATCATGCTCACCGCTCGCGATCAGCTCGATGACCGCTTGCAGGGCTTCAAGTCCGGAGCCGACGATTATCTGGTCAAGCCGTTCGCGCTGTCGGAACTGGCGGCGCGGGTCGAAGCGGTGATGCGTCGCACCCAGGGCGGCGGTCGTCGGGCCCTGCAGGTCGGCGATCTGAGCTACGACCTCGATACCCTAGAAGTGACCCGCGAAGGCAAACTGCTCAAGCTCAATCCGGTCGGCCTCAAACTGCTGGCGGTGCTGATGCAAAAGAGCCCGCATGTTTTGCGTCGGGAAATTCTCGAAGAAGCGCTGTGGGGCGATGACTGTCCGGACAGCGACAGCCTGCGCAGCCATGTCCACCAATTGCGCCAGGTGATCGACAAACCATTCGCCAAGCCACTGCTGCACACCGTGCACGGCGTGGGTTACCGCCTGGCCGAGGGCCGCGATGGAGTTTAAGCAAAGCCTTGCCCAGCGGATCATCATCGCCTTTGCGCTGATGAGTGCGCTGGTGGCCGGGGCGTTTGCCATGGGCATCGTCGCGACCGTGCACCTGGTCGAGGAAAAACTGATTTCCGCCGGGTTGGGCGGGGATCTGCAACGCCTGCTGCTGATGGACAACGTCTCGGACTGGAGCCATCGGCCGGAGCCGGATCAACTGTTCTACTTCAGCGGCGGGCCGGGCGACTTCGAGCTGCCCAAGGACCTGCGACACCTGGATTCGGGGTTCCATGAAGTCTTTCGCGAGCAGCTGTCGTACCACGCGATGGTCGAGGTGGTCGACGGTCGCCGCTACGTGCTGCTGCAGGATCAAAGCGATTTTGAAGAACGCGAGCGCGTGCTGTTCGCCGTGGTGCTGGTGGGCTTCGTGCTCAGTCTGGCGCTGGCGGTGTTCCTTGGCTGGGTGCTGGCGCGCAAAGTGATGGCCCCGGTGGTGCGTCTTGCCCGCCAGGTGCGCCATCGCGACCAGTTGCTCGGGCTGGCACCTCCACTGGCGCCGGACTATGCGGCTGACGAGGTGGGCGAACTGGCAGTGGCGTTCGATGCCACGCTTGGGCGCCTGCGTCAGGCGCTGACGCGGGAGCGCCTGTTCACCAGCGACGTCAGCCACGAATTGCGTACACCGCTGATGGTATTGGCCAGCTCCTGTGAACTGCTGCTGGAAAATCCGGGCATCGATCAGCGCGGCAAGGCCCAGGTTCAGCGCATTGCGCGGGCCAGTGAAGAGATGCGTGAGCTGGTGCAGACCTTCCTGATGCTCGCTCGCGCCCAGCGTGAAGACGCAGGCGCGGCGCCCCAGCATAACCTCTCGCAAGTGGCCGACAGTTTGCTTTGCCTGTGGCGAGAACCCATCGAATCCAAGGGCTTGCAGCTGATTTTCGAGCCGGGCAATCCGCCCGACACCTGTTATAACGCGACGCTGCTCAATGCGGTGATGGGCAACTTGCTGCGCAATGCCTTGCACTACACCGAGCAGGGGTTCATTCGCCTGACGCTCAACGAGAACGGTTTCGTGGTCGAGGATTCGGGCGTAGGCATTCCCGAGGAAAAACGCGAGGCGATGTTCCAGCCTTTTGTACGCGGAAACGAAAAACGCGGCGAAGGGCTGGGGTTGGGTCTTTCACTGGTTCAACGCATCTGCGAGAACCAGGGCTGGAGCGTCACGTTGAGCACGATGGAGCCCAATGGCTGCCGTTTCGAGGTCGATCTGGGCAAGCGCTGAAGATCAGCCGGTCGACCAGGGTACTCCCGCCAACCTGTCTAATTCCTGTATAACCTTGAAATAGATTGCCGATTTACATGACGTTTTTTTCACAAAGGGATGACCTGACGCTGACACGCCGCTGCTTAAGGTGGCGTCATCAGTAATTCAGGAGTCCTGGTGATGGCCGGCCCGATCAAGCTCGATTTTTCCGAAAAGTACGACGATAAACATGCGCAGAAATACCTGCGCAAGCACCAGGACGGTCTGGGACGTCGTTTGTCCAACTGGCGGGATCAGCAGATGGCCCGCAAGGCGCTGACCCTGGT
This sequence comes from Pseudomonas sp. GW456-12-10-14-LB2, assembly GCF_002884345.1. Lineage (NCBI taxonomy): Bacteria > Pseudomonadati > Pseudomonadota > Gammaproteobacteria > Pseudomonadales > Pseudomonadaceae > Pseudomonas > Pseudomonas sp. GW456-12-10-14-LB2. Next base: position 40,516 of record NZ_POHV01000026.1, on the reverse strand, counting down.
CGGTGAGCCGGGGCTGGTACTCGACCTGCCGTGCGGTGCGGGGCGTTTCTGGCCGATGCTCGCGGAAAAACCCAACCGGGTGATCATCGGGGCGGACAATTCCGAGTCGATGATCAAGACCGCCATGCAGGCACAACCGGCGGATGTGGTGAAACGGGTACAACCCTTGCACACATCTGCGTTCGACATTGCCTTGCCCGATAACGCCGTCGACAGCATTTTTTGCATGCGACTGCTGCATCACATCGGCGAAGCCGAGCACCGCCGGGCGATTCTGCGCGAATTCGAGCGCGTCACTCGCGACAGCGTGATCATTTCGCTGTGGGTCGACGGCAATTTCAAGTCCTGGAAACGCAAGCGCGCCGAGCGCACGCGTGGGCAGGAAGGTTACCAGAACCGGTTTGTGTTACCGGCCGCTACAGTTGAAAAGGAATTTGAAGACGCGGGGTTCCGGATCCAGGAACAACTGGACTTTATTCCGCTCTATGCCATGTGGCGAGTCTACGTATTACGCAAGAGGTAACAGGATGGCAGTGCAATTTGCAGCAGAAGCGGAAGTCGCTCCCGAGGATCGCTTCGACTACTACTGGAACCAGCGTGGCGAATGGGTGGAAGAACCCAATGTGCGCCGTGGTGGCGAAAGTGGTGTGCAACGGGTCATGGGGCGCGATGGCCAGCTGCTGTATGCCAAACGCCAGACCGGACATATCTATCGCAGCTGGCAGCACCCGTTCGGCCGACCGACCGTATTGCGTGAGCTCGATGCGCTGACGGGCGTTGCCAAGCTCGGCGTTCGAGTCCCCGAAATCGTGTTCTGCGGTGCCCAGCCCGATTCGCAATTCAAATGGCGAGCGCTGTTGGTGACCAAATCCCTCGATGGCTTTCAGGAGCTTGAGCATTGGGAAGCCGGCGGCGGTCGCGAGCAATATGGCGAAGCTGTCTATGAGCGCGTGCTCAAGGATCTCGCCGAAAATCTCGCGCGCATGCACAAGGGCCGTTGGCAGCACAGCTGCATCTACATCAAGCACGTATTTGTGCGGGTGACGGGCGAAGGTGAGTCGGTCAAGGTCGAAGTCGCCCTGATCGATCTGGAAAAGTGCCGTCAGCGATTGACCGCTTATCGCGCAGCCGCCCATGACATGAAGCAATTGCGTCGCCACTCGTCGTTCAGCGCAACGGACTGGAAAAAACTCGTCTACTTTTATGAGACGGCGTTTGGCAGCGCTATCAAAGGTTTATAGCGATGAAACTAGAAATTGCACGAGGTTTGTTTCTGGTAGGAGCCTTGGCAGTTGCATCATTGGCGGTGGCGGCCTGGGAACAGCCACGCATGCAGGTGATCGGTGCCTCGGCGAGCGATCCGCATTGCCCGATGCCACGGGTGGCGAAAGCCGCCGTGGCCACTCAGCCGGACCATGATCTGTTGCTGTTCATGTTCGGACTCTCTCAAGGAATGAGGCCGCAGAGTTGAATCGATTGAAATCTCTTTCTAGAAGAGCCAAAGGCCTCGCTGATGCGAGGCCTTTTTTATTGGGTCATGGCTTTTTTTACTGCGTCATGCCTTGGGATCGGGTTTCGCCAGCACGGTGTAAACGCACGGCAGGACAAACAGCGTGAACAACGTCCCGATCGACATCCCGGTGGCAATCACCGTCCCGATGTCGAAACGGCTGACCGCACCGGCGCCGGTGGCCACGATCAGCGGCACCATGCCGAAGACCATCGCCGCCGTGGTCATCAACACCGGGCGCAGGCGAATCGCTGCCGCTTCCTCCACTGCCTCGCGGGGTGTCAGGCCCTTCTCCTTGCGTAACTGGTTGGCGAACTCGACGATCAGGATCCCGTGCTTGCTGATCAGCCCGATCAGCGTCACCAGCCCGACCTGGGTGTAGATGTTCATGCTCGACCAGCCGAGGAACAGCGGAATCAGCGCTCCGCAGATCGACAACGGCACGGTCACCAGAATCACTAGTGGATCGCGGAAGCTCTCGAACTGCGCCGCCAGCACCAGGAAAATGATCGCCAGCGCCAAGGCGAACGTCACCCACAGAGCGCTGCCTTCCTGGACGAACTGCCGGGAGGCGCCGCCGTAATCGAAGGCAAAACCGGCCGGGGCTTCTTCCCGGGCTATCTGCAACACGCTGTCGATGGCTTCGCCCATGCTCACCAGCGGGAACCCGGACAGCTTGGCCGCGTTGAGTTGCTGGAACTGGTTGAGCTGTCGCGGTCGTGCGCGGTCGGTCACGGTGATCAGGGTCGACAGCGGCAGCAGTTCGCCCTGGGTGTTTTTCACGTAGTAATTGTTCAGCCAGTCCGGGTTGTCGCGGTAGGCCCGTTCGACCTGGGCGATGACCTTGTAGCTGCGGCCTTCGATGGTGAACCGGTTGATCTCGGCTTCGCCGAGCAAGGTCGCGAGGGTGCCGCCCAGATCCTGCATCGACACGCCCATCTGCGCAGCCTTGGCGCGGTCGATGTCGACCACCACTTCGGGTTTGTCGAAAGCCAGGTCGAGGTCGACGAAGGCGAACTTGCCCGATTCCATGGCGCGCTTCTTGATCCGGTCGGCCACTTGCAGCAACAGCTCGTAGTCGTTGGCGGTGTTGATCACAAACTCGAACGGCAGGCCTTCACCGGTGCCAGGCAGGGACGGCAGGTTGAAGCCGAAGATCTGCAGGCCCGGAATGCCCTCGAGTTTGCCCTGTACCTCGGGGAGGATTTCCATTTGCGTGCGGCTGCGCTCGTTCCACGGTTTGAGCAGGAAACCGCCGATGCCGCTCTGCACCCCGTTGTAGCCGTTGATCTGGAACGAGGAGTAGTACTCCGGAAACTCCTTGAAGATCTTGATGAACTCGTCGGTGTAGGTGTTCAGGTAATCGAGGTTGGTCGGTTGCGGCGCGTTGGCCATCATGAAGATGATGCCCTGATCCTCGTCCGGTGCCAGTTCCGATTTGGTGAACTTGAGCAGCACCGGAATCAGGCACAGCACGATCACCGCGAACACCAGCACCACCGGCCGGGTATTGAGCGTGCCGTGCAGCATGCTTTGATAGCGACGCTTGAGGCTGTCGAAAATCCGGTCGAGGCGGTGGGCCAGGCCCGTGGGATTTTCGTCATGGCGCAGCAGCATGGCGCACATCATCGGCGACAGGGTCAGGGCGACGACGCCGGAAATCACCACCGCCCCGGCCAGGGTCAACGCAAACTCCTTGAACAGTGCCCCCGTCAGTCCGGTGAGAAAACCGATCGGTGCATACACCGCCGCCAAGGTGATGGTCATCGACACCACCGGCATGGCGATTTCCCGTGCGCCCTCGAGCGCGGCGTCCAGCGGTGTCTTGCCTTCCTCGATGTGTCGGTGGATGTTTTCCACCACCACAATCGCGTCGTCCACCACCAGCCCGATGGCCAGCACCATCGCCAGCAGGGTCAGCAGGTTGATCGAGTAGCCCATCATCTGCATGAAGAACATCACGCCGATCATCGACAGCGGAATGGTCACCACCGGAATGACCACTGAACGCAGGGCACCGAGGAACAGGAACACCACCACGATCACGATCAGCACCGCCTCGAACAGGGTTTTCACCACTTCGTCGATGGAGGCCTGGATGAACAGCGTGGCGTCGTAGGCGATCTCGCTCTTGAGGTTGGGCGGCAGCTGGGCTTCCAGCTCCGGCATGATCTTGCGCACTTCCTTGATCACTTCCAGCGGGTTGGCCCCGGGTGTGGCCTTGATCCCGATATACACCGAAGGCGTGCCGCCGAACGAACTGATCGAGTTGTAGTTTTCCGCGCCCATTTCGACCCGTGCCACATCGCTGAGCAGCACCCGGCTGTCACCGCTGACCTTGAGCGGGATCTTGCCGAAGGCTTCGGCGGACTTCAGTTCGGTGTTGGCGTTGATGCTGGTGACCACGTACTCGCCTTTCACTTCGCCAGCGGCGGAGAGAAAGTTGTACTGGCGCACCGCGTTGGTCACGTCGCTGGCGCTGAGGCCGAAGCCGGCGAGTTTCACCGGGTCGATCCACAGGCGCATGGCGAACACCTGGTTGCCGAGAATCTCTGCCTCGGCCATGCCCGGCAGGGTCGCCAGTTTCGGCTGGATCACCCGTGAGAGGTAGTCGGTGATCTGCGGGTTGTTCAGCTCCTTGCTGAAGAAGCTGATGTACATCAGCGCCGAGGCGTCGGCGGCTTCCTTGCTCAGCACCGGATCTTCGGCGTCCTGAGGCAACTTGTTCTTCACCTCGTTGGCCTTGGCCAGCAGTTCGGTGAACAAGCGGTCGCTGTTGGAGCCGATGCGCGCGTAGATCGAAATCACCGAGAAGTTCTGGCGACTGACCGAAGTCATGTAGTCGATGCCCTCGGCGCTGGCCAGGCTCTGTTGCATCGGCTGGGTGATGTAGCCCTGGATGGTTTCGGCGTTGGCCCCGGGGTACGCGGTGGTCACCGTGATCAGGGCGTTTTCCATTTGCGGGTACTGGCGCAGCGGCAGCTTGCTCCAGGCCTGGAAGCCCAGCAGCACAATCAGCAGGCTGACCACGGTGGCGAGCACCGGGCGGCGGATGAACGGATCGGTAAAAGCCATGGGGTTTCCTTGATCAGTCGGCGCGGGGCGGACTGTTCTGCTCGCCGAGGGTCTTGTCGTCGCTGATGGCAATGTGGGCGCCGTTGTCCAGTTTGATCTGGCCGGCCGTCACCACCTGTTCGCCGCTCTGCACGCCCTTGTTGATCATCACCTGGCCATCGCGGCGTTCGCCGGTCTCGACGAACCGACGCTCGGCGATCAGCACCGGTTGGCCCTTGTCGTCTTTTTCGACGGTGCCATCTTCGGCTTTCTTCTGGGTGACCACGTACGTCGAGTTGCCGTAGAGGGTGTAGGTGATCGCGCTTTCCGGGACCACGATGTGTTTCTGCGGATCCGGCAGCAGCACTTCGACGCTGGTGAACATGCCCGGCAGCAACTTGCCATCGGGGTTGGCCAGGGTGGCGCGCACCAGAATGTTGCGAGTGGTGCTTTCGACGATCGGGTTGATGGCGCTGATGGCGCCGGTGAAATGCTGGCCGGGATACGCCGCGACCGTGATCTGTACCGGTTGACCGATAGCCAGTTTCGGCACCGATTGTTCGGGCACGTAGAAATCGGCGTAGAGGCTGCTCAGGTCCTGCAGGGTGGCGATCTTGGTGCCGCTGGCGAGGTAGTCGCCGATGTCGACGAGGCGGATGCCGATGGTGCCGCTGAAGGGCGCGACGATGCGTTTTTTCGCCAGCGCCGCATTGAGCTGATTGACCGTGGCCTTGTTCTTTTGCAACTGCGCCGAGAGCCGGTCGAATTCGCCTTTGGAGATGGCGCTGCTGCCGACGAGTTGACTGCCGCGACCGTAATCCAGCTGCGCGAGGCCGAGATCGGCCTTGGCGGTTTCGAGGAAGGCGGCTTCGACGGCGCTGTCCAGTTGCAGCAACGGCTGGCCGGCCTTGACCTTCTGCCCCGATTCGAACTTCAGCTCGGTGACGGTGCCGGCGTTCTCCAGGCTCAGGTCGACGCCTTGCAGCGCTTTCAGCGTGCCGACGGTGGGCAGACGCATCTGCCACGGGCGCTCGACGGCGGTGGCCACGGCGACGCTGATCGGCGGCTTCGGTTTGGAAAAGCCCTGGATCATCGTATAGATCGAGAAGGCCTTGTAACCGGCGAGAAGCAGAACGATCAGCAGTACAACACCCAACATGATCAGCATGCGGCGACGCAGCATATTTCCAGTTCCTTGGAGAAAATCAGGCGAGACAGGCGGGCACATTACCCCGAGTCCGGCAGGGATTCCAACTGCCAGTTTTTACCGGGTGTTAGGGAAGAAGGTCGAGGAAAGCGGGACCGCCGACCGAGCGGTCGGCGGCGAATTTCAGGCCATCAGATGAAGATGGTTGTCCCAGAGCCCTGCGGGCAAATCCAGCGGCTTGGCCAGCAGATCGTCCTGGCGGCAATCGTAGTATCGGCAGCGTCCCTGACCGGAGGTCACGACAAACCCGTCCTTCACCGCACCGACGCCGGCGCAGTCGGGCAACGGTGCGTCGAGGCGCACTTCGCCGCTGTCCAGATCCCAGATGAAGAAACGGTTGCCGCGCGGTGCGGTCAGTGCCACCAGACGCAGGTCGCTGTGCACGGCGACGCTGGCGGTGTAATGACCCATCGACTGCAACTGATGCTCCGGCACCGGGAACGCCACGAAAGGCTGGCCCGGTCGCTTGATCGCCAGCAGCTCCGAGCGCTCGTGGGAAGGCCCCATGAATTGCTGGCCGGCAACGATGGTGCCGTCGCTGGCGATCCCCAGGTGCCGCACGCTGTTCATCTGCTGGGCGAGGGTTTCCTTGCTCAGCAGGGTGCCATCGCGCTGCATCAGCACCAGGCTTGGCTCCATGGCGTCGAGGTTCATGTCGACCCGGCTTTCGGCCTCGGTGCGGATCCCGCCGTTAGCCACCACCAGGGTTTCACCGTCGGGCATCCACGACACCTGATGCGGGCCGAGACCGTGGGTGGAAAGCTCGCCGCTGTGCACCAGCCGTTCGCCTTCGAACTTGTACACCCCGAGCAGACCACGGCCCGGATCGGTGGTGTCGTTTTCGGTGGCGTACAGGTAATCGCCGCTGTGGTGGATCACCGCGTGGCCGTAGAAATGCCGGTTCGGCTGCGACGTCACGGTTTGCAGCAATGCACCGTTGCGCAGATCGATCAGGTAGCTCTCGGTGCCCGGCCGGCGGGCAACGAACAGCGCGATCGGCAGCGTCGGGTGATTGATGATGTCGTGGCAGCGATGGCCGACTTCGGTGGCAAACACCTGGGTGCCGTCCAGCCGATAACCGACGGCGTAATGCTTGCCGTCGGTGTCGTCCCGCGCCGACAACAGCAGCGGGCTTTGGTCCTTGCGTTTGAACAGCGTCCAGCCGCCCAGTGTCACTGCTCCCAGCAGCAAACTACCTAAAGTCAGAGCCTGGCGTCGCAGCATGGCACGTGCCCTCATCAGTCACCGTCGTTGGCGTTGAAGCCCAGTTGGATGCCCAGCGCCTTGGCCAGCTCGCCTTCGTGCAGGCGGTGGACGACGTTGAGGCTGTCGTAGATGTCGTTGAGCTGCTGGCGACCGGCGTCATCGTTGAGCATTTCGGTCAGCGAGCGCTGAGTGCTGCCGAACAGTTTGAGCGACGCCGCGTAAGCTGCATCGATCTTGTCCGCCAGCGGCTTTTGCTCAGCCGGCAGCAGGCCGCGCAGGCCTTTGTTGTCGACGCCTTCCCAGACGGTTTTGGCCGCTGCGAGGCTGGCTTCCAGCGACTCCATCGACGACTGGCTGCGCCATGCATCGGCCTGGAACGGCTGTGGTACGCCCTTGCTCTGACGGCCCATCGGCGTGCCGAGTTTTTTCTTCAGGGTGTCGAGGGCGGTGACCTGTACCCGCAGCAGATCGGCGATCGCTTCGTGGGAGTCGGCGTAGCGCTGGTTCGGGAACTTGCTCATCTGCGCGAGCATGCCGTCGGTGTTGTTCCAGCTGCTGAGAATCTCTTCGGCCAGTTGTTTCTGACGCTCGCCGATGGCCACCAGCAGTGGGCAGTACTTGGCTTTCTGCGCGTCGTTGGCGACGTCAGGTTTGGCGTCGAACAGGATGTACTCGTAAGCGGACAGGCCTTGAACCACGACGCTGGACTTGGCCAGTGCGGCGGCATCGATCTGCGGCTGCGCGGTGACCAGTTGCTCGACCTGACGGCCGACCAGGTTTTTCTTGTCCGGCCAGAACTGCACCTGCCACGAACGGTTGCCTTCGGCCAGCGGGCCGATCAACAGCGGTTGCAACTCGGCCCAGGCTTTCTGCGCGTGCAGGAAGTCGGCACGGGCGGTGTCCAGCGACTCTTTGCCCTGGCAGTAAGCGAGGGCGCTGACGGCCAGTTGCTTGTCGGCTTCGACCCAGCGGGTGTAGGTCGGCAGGATCACCGATTTGGCGATGGCCGCCGAGGTGACGGCTTGCGGATCCTGCGGCGAGCACGCGCCGAGGGCCAGTGCGGCAAGGCTGGTGAACAACAGCTTGGGACGGAACATGTCGGGCTCCCGATTCTTTTAAGTGTTTAAAGTGAGTTCAAGAACGCCAGCAGCGCGGCACGCTGCTCGGCGTTGAAAGACAAAACCTGTTGCTGCGCCGCCTTCGCTTCGCCGCCGTGCCAGAGCACGGCTTCGAGCAGGTTGCGGGCGCGGCCGTCATGCAGAAACTGGGTGTGGCCGCTGACCGCCTGCGTCAGGCCGATACCCCACAGCGGCGGGGTGCGCCAGTCGCGGCCGGAGGCCTGGAATTCGGTGCGGTTGTCCGCCAGGCCTTCGCCCATGTCGTGCAGCAGCAGATCGCTGTACGGGCGAATCACTTGATTGGCCAGTTCAGGTTCGGCCGCGTTGGCGGCGGTGGTGTATTTCGGTGTGTGACAGGACTGGCAACCCGCCTGGAAGAACAGATTCTTGCCGGCCAGCACTTGCGCATCGTTGACCCCACGGCGGGCGGGAACGGCAAGGTTGCGGCTGTAGAACAGCACCAGGCGCAGGATGTTGTCGCTGACTTCCGGTTCGCCGTCCGGGCCATTGCCGTTCGGTGCCTGTTTGCAGGCGGTTTGCGCGTCGGTGCAGTCATCAAACGGTCTCAGGCTGGTGGTGAGGCCCATATCACCAGAAAACGCGTGAACATTTTGTTGATTGAGGTTCGGCTGGCCGGCTTTCCAGCCAAATCGCCCCATGACGGTCTTTTGCTGCTCATCGTCCCAGACCCGGTTTGGCCGGCCGTTGATGCCGTTGTTCTCTTTGGCCTGCGCGGCGGCGTTGGCGAGGATCGCTTCTTCCGGGATCGCTTCGAGCAGGCCCAGGCCGATCATCGGCGGTGCAACGCGGGCCGAGAAACGTGTGTCCGGGTGCATCGGGCCGTAGCCGAGCTGGGTGATCTGCAGGACCGGTTTACGCAGCTCGACCTCGGTGCCGTCCTTGAAGCGGACCGGCACCGGCGTGTAATCGACCCGCACCTTGCCTTCCGGCGCGACGCCGGGGACGGCCATGTCCTGGAACTGGCCGCCATAGACTGGCTCCGGCACCACGCCCACTTGCTCGATGACCTTGGCATAGGCCGGCGCATCGGGAATCGACAGGCGTACCAGCATCGACACCGCGTTGGCCGCATCCGGCGTCGGCGGATGGCCGCGGCCGTCCTTGATATGGCAGTTCTGGCAGGCGTTGGTGTTGAACAGCGGGCCGAGGCCATCGCGGGCCGTGGTGGTCGATGGCGCGATCACCCACGGGCTGCGAAAGAAGCTGTTGCCGACGCTGAAGTCCACCCGCCGCGAAGGCGGCAGGTTGGCCGACGGCAGGGAAAACGCGTTCTGATCGCTCTTGCGCACGGTCGCCGCGCCGCCGGAACGGGCCTCACCCGGCTCGGCCTTGGTGAAACGCGGGGCGTCATCGCAGGCACTCAGGCCCAGGGCCAGAAACAGTGCGGACAAGCGAAGAGGCAGCGAGGGCATCAGACTTCCTGCAAGAGGGGCGAATTTAAAGGCGCAAAGTCTAACAGGGCGAGGGGGTTTGAATAAGAGGAATTATCGTTTGCTTGATGCACGTCAGGTCAGCCAGAACGAAAAAGGCGACCCGAAGGTCGCCTTTTTTAACGCGGACGCTGTGATCAGAACTCGTGATCGGCGTTGTCCGGGTTCAGGTCGCTGATGCCCAGCTTGCCGGCAGCGGCTTCGATCGAACCGGTCTGCTTGACCAGCGAAGCGATGGCGTCGCGGACGATCTGGTTGCCGGCGGTGTTGCCGGCCGCGATCAACTGGTCGTAGTGCTCACCCTTGTTGGCGTGATCGACCATGACCTGGATCTTGGCTTCGGTGGCGGCCAGACCGGCTTTCAGCGCGGTGTCGGCAGCCGGGTCGACCTTGGCCACCAGCGACGACAGGCTGGCGCCGGTCATTTTGGTGCCGTCGACACGGGTGTACTCGCCCAGGTACACGTTACGAATGCCCTTGGCATCGTAGAAGTGCGAGTTGTGGGTGTTGTCGCTGAAGCAATCCTGTTCGTCTTCCGGGGAGTTCGCTTCCAGGGACACTTTCATGCGCTCGCCGGCCAGTTCGCCCAGGGACAGACTGCCCATGCCGAACAGCATTTTGCGCAGGCCGCTTTCAGCCGGTTCGGCTTCCAGGGTGGCGCGGTAGTTGTCGGCCACGTTCGGCTTCCAGTTAGCGACCATTTCTTCCAGGTCGCTGACCAGCAGCTGGGTCACGGCTTTCAGGTAGGCACGACGACGATCGTTGTGACCGCCGGTGGCGCCGGCGCCTTCCAGGTAGTCCGACGCAGGACGGTTGCCGGCGCCAGGGCCGGTGCCGTTCAGGTCCTGGCCCCAGAGCAGGAATTCGATGGCGTGGTAGCCGGTGGCAACGTTGGCTTCGGAACCGCCCAGCTCGTTCAGGCTGGCGAGTTTTTCCGGGGTGATGTCCTTGACGTCGACCTTGTCTTCGCCGACCTGTACTTCGGTGTTGGCGATGATGTTGGCGGTGGCGCCCGGGTTGCCCAGTGCGTGTTCGTAGGACTTGTCGACGTAGTCGATCAGGCCTTCGTCCAGAGGCCAGGCGTTCACCTGACCTTCCCAGTCGTCGATGATGGTGTTGCCAAAGCGGAACACTTCGCTCTGCAGGTAAGGAACGCGGGCGGCGACCCAGGCAGCCTTGGCGGCTTTCAGGGTGTCGGCGTTCGGCTTGGCGAGGAACGCGTCGATGGCGGTTTGCAGGGTTTTCGCGGTGGATTCGGCATCGCTGTAAACGGCGAAGACCATGTCGGCGTAGTGCGAGACAACGGCTTTGCCGGCGGCCTCGTCGACTTTACCGGCGGCAGCAGGCGCAGCCGGTGCAGCGGTGCTGGCAGCCGGGGTCGGCGCAGGAGCGGCGGCCTTGTCTTTGTCTTTACCTTCGCCGCAACCGGCGAGGGAAATAGCGATGGCCAGCAGACTGGCGGTAGCCAGAGGCATACGAATCATGGCGAACATCCTGCTTCGGTAATTGAGTGGACAGGCGCGGGGGTGCGCAAAAGCTGCGACATAATGCAAATCTTTCGCATTATGTGTAAAGGGTTGTAGCTGGAAATATTTCTTATTTGCGCGGGGGTTGCGCTGGATCAACAGCGTAGAGCACGCCCGGCGGATCAAGGGGTTTGCCGGGCTTCGCAGGGAGATTTCAGAGGATGGCCGCGTTGCTGCGCTGGGCCTGCTTGAGATAAATGCTCAGCTCGCGCGCCGGTAGCGGTTTGCTGTAGTGGTAGCCCTGACCTTCATGGCAGCCTTCGGAGATGATGTAGGTTTCCTGTTCGGCGGTTTCCACGCCCTCGGCGATCACCTGCATGCCCAGGCTCTTGCCCAGTTGAATGATGGCGCGAACGATGGTCGCGTCATCGTCGTCGTCCAGCAGGTCCTGGACGAAGCTCTTGTCGATCTTGATCTTGTCCAGCGGCAGACTCTTGAGATAACTCAGCGAGGAGTAGCCGGTGCCGAAGTCGTCGATGGCGATCAAGGCGCCGGAGCGGCGCAGGCTCAGCAGGTGCTGGGCGGCGGTGCTGATGTCTTCCATCAGGCCGGTTTCGGTGACTTCCAGTTCCAGGCTCCGCGGTGGCAGGCGGTACATCTGCAACAGGTTGTTGACCACCCGCGGCAGCTCGGCGTGGTGCAGTTGCACGGTGGACAGGTTGACCGCCATGCGCAGATCGACGAAGCCCTGATCGTGCCAGTCGCGCAGTTGCTTGCAGGCCTGATCCAGCACCCATTCGCCAATGGCGATGATGGTGCCGTTCTGCTCGGCCAGCGGGATGAACAGGTCCGGCGGCACCAGACCGTGTTCCGGATGCTGCCAGCGGATCAATGCCTCGACGCCGACCACGCGATGATCGCGGTAGCTGATCTGCGGCTGATAGACGAGGTAGAACTGATCGCGCAGCAAGGCGTCGCGCAGGTCTTTTTCCAGTTCGCGACGGCGGCGCATTTCGCTGTCGACGCTGGCGATATAAAACTGATAACGGTTGCGCGAGCGGGTCTTGGCCAGGGTCATGGTCTGCTCGGCTTTCTGCAACAGCTTCTCGGTGCTGTCGCCGTCCTCCGGGAACAGGGTGATGCCGATGGTCGCGCGCAGACGGATTTCCTGATGATCGAGGGCGAACGGCGCTTCCAGGTCATCAAGAATGCTTTGCGCCAGTTCCGCCGCTTCGTAGGGTTGCTCGATATCGGCCTGCACCAGCGCGAACTGGTCGCCGCCAAGACGGGCGAGGGCGCCGAGGCGACCGCTGTGGGCGCGCAGGCGGTCGGCGAGTGCCAGCAGCAATTGGTCGCCGGTCTGGTAGCTGAATTGTTCGTTGATGCCTTTGAAGTCATCCAGTCCGACACACAACACCGCAACCCGGCGCTGCAGCTTGCCGGCATCCACCAGGATCTTGTCCAGTTGCTGCTGCAATTGCTGGCGGTTCGGCAGGCCGGTGAGGAAATCGTACTGGGCCATGCGCAGCAGGCTGTTTTCCGCTTCGTGGCGCAGGTGGGTATTGCGTTCGATGGATTCGAGCAACTGGTTGGCGGTGTTGATCCAGATCCCCAGTTCGTTTTTCTCGTGGCCCTTGAGCTGCGGAATCTTGTGTTCGCTGGGGCGGTCCGGGTTGATCTCGGTGAGGTGTTCGATGATCCGCGACAGCGGTTTGGTCAGCAGCCAGTGATAGACCAGATACAGCACCAGCCCCATGGCCAAGGCGCGCAACACGCCGGAAATGAAGATGATCACCGAGCTGACGATGAAACCCTGACCGTAGGTGGCCGTGTCGAGGGTAATGCTCAGGTCGCCGTAATATTCGCTGTAGGGGCCGCGTCCCACCAGTTGGGTGGTGAACGTGCGTTCCTGGCCGAGGATCAGGTCGGTCAGCCAGCGACTGTTGGAATGCTGCAGCTCACGGGATTTCTGCGCGAGCATCGCTTCGTTGGGATGGCCGATGGAGGCCTGGCGCACAGCGTCGTCCTGGAACAGGCCTTCGATCACTTGCATGCCCATCTCCCGGTCCAGGCTATAAACCGCCTGGGTGGAGGGATCGCGGAACATGTCGAGGATGCGTTCGGCATCGCCGGCGACGGCCTGGCGTGTTTTATAGGCATCGAAAACGATCTGCGCGCAGCTCAAGACCACGCCGACGATCAATGCCGACAGGAGCACGACCCGGAGCAACTTCACCGACAAGCTGTTCTTGAGTTCCAGCTTCAAAGGGTTATTCCTTGTTCCGTGCGGGTAGCGTCAAGTTGCCATGAGTATTGGCAATCCCGTGTTGGCAGTCAAAGGGACAATCGAGCCGCGGAAAATTTGTCCGTGGCCTTGGCCGAAATGCTGCTGTCTGGAGTATTTGCCCTATTTGTACTGTGTCGGTAGTTTTGGCCTCCAACTTGAGGGGCGTCGGACAATTTTTCCTCTTTTGATGGTAGTTCGCCGTGGCTTGGGGGCAAGGCGAGAAGGGCTGCTTTACGTGTGGGAAAAGGCCCTGTTGGTGATGCGACGCATCCGTGATGATTTCTGCGGGCAGAAAAAAAACCCGGCAATAGCCGGGTTTTTTTTCTGGCGTGCAGCTTAAGCGGTGAAGGTCTTGCCTTCGAACTGCTCGGCCACGAACTTCCAGTTGACCAGGTTCCAGAACGCCTCGACGTACTTAGGACGCAGGTTACGGTAGTCGATGTAGTAAGCGTGTTCCCACACGTCGCAGGTCAGCAGCGGGGTGTCGCCGCTGGTCAGCGGGTTGCCGGCGCCGATGGTGCTGGCCAGAGCCAGGGAACCGTCAGCCTTTTTCACCAGCCAGCCCCAGCCGGAACCGAATGTGCCGATCGAGGTTTTGCTGAACTCTTCCTTGAACTTGTCGAACGAACCGAAAGCCGCGTTGATGGCTTCAGCCAGGGCGCCGGTTGGTTGACCGCCGGCGTTTGGCGCCAGGCAGTTCCAGTAGAAGGTGTGGTTCCAGACCTGAGCGGCGTTGTTGAAGATGCCGCCCGAGGAAGTCTTGACGATTTCTTCCAGGGTCTTGCCTTCGAACTCGGTGCCTGGCACCAGGTTGTTCAGGTTCACGACATAGGTGTTGTGGTGCTTGTCGTGGTGGAATTCCAGGGTTTCCTTGGAAATGTGCGGCTGCAGGGCATCGTGTGCGTAAGGCAGCGGCGGCAATTCGAAAGCCATGATGATTCTCCTAATCAGGTCTGTTGCGGTGAGCGCAAGGCCGATCACGGGCGGCCAGAAATGCACCGGCGAGTTTTTACTCTTTGCGGCGCAGGGTTCGGATCATAGCACCGGGGGTGCGGCTTAACCACGCAACAACTGTGTGGGATAGAGGTTCCAGAGCCTTTTGGAATAATTCAGGAAGCCAATATCAATTGCCCCGCCACCGTGAACATCATCACCGCTACCAGCAGATCCAGAATCCGCCACGTACTCGGCCGTGCCAGCCACGGTGCGAGCCATGCCGCGCCGAACGCCAGGGTGAAGAACCACAGCAGCGAAGCACTCGCCGCGCCGACCACATAAGCGCCGGGTACCGACTGTTGCGCACCGAGGGAGCCGATCAGCAAAACGGTGTCGAGATAGACGTGTGGGTTGAGCAGGGTCACCGCCAGAGCGCTGAGCATCACCGCCCGCAGCGAACGTACGGTCTGGTTTTCACCCTGTTGCAGGCTCTGTTTCGAACAGGCCCGGCGCAGCGCCTGGCTGCCGTACCAGATCAGGAACACCGCGCCGCCCCAGCGGGTAACCGCCAGCAAGGTCGGGTTCTGCGCCAGCACCGTGGCCAGACCGAACACACCGGCCGCCACCAGCAACGCATCACAGGCGACGCACAGCGCGGCGACCGGCAGGTGATGTTCACGCCGCAGGCTCTGCGCCAGGACAAAAGCATTCTGGGTGCCGATCGCCATGATCAGCCCGAACGCCACCAGCAAGCCGTTGGTATAGCTTTGCCACATGACGGTTACTCCGCGTTGGCTGCGAGATCGCGCAGCACTTGCATGGCGCGTTCGGCGTCGGCCTGACCGACGAACAAATGATCGTGGTAGTAGCCGGCAATCACGTTGCAACTGATCCCGGCCTTACCCAGTGCGGTGGCGAATGCGGCGGTCAGGCCGACGGCTTCCAGCGCCGAATGCACGTTCAAGGTGATCCAGGCTGCGACGTAGTCGAAGCTGAAACCGGCGCGCTCGGCGCGGGAACGTTCGAGAATTACCGTCAGGCCTTCCTGTTCGCGGAAACTGCCGACGATTTCCAGACCGCTCGGCAACTGGCCGTCGCGCAAGGTGCAGAACACGTATTCGCCGGCATTGAGCTGCGGGCTCATGCTGCGCAGCAGGGTGGTCAATGAGGTTTCGCCAGCCATCATGGTGGTCCTTGATAAAGAGTGCTTGCTGGCTATTCTCCCGGTTGACGCGGTATAAGAAAAACCAATAGTGCTGATCGCTCATTAGGAAAACTGATGTTCGACTACAAATTGCTTTCCGCTCTGGCCGCTGTGGTCGAGCAGGCCGGATTCGAACGCGCGGCGCAGGTGTTGGGCCTTTCGCAATCGGCGATTTCCCAAAGGATCAAACTGCTGGAAGCTCGGGTCGGCCAACCGGTGCTGGTACGCGGGACACCGCCGTCGCCAACCGAAATTGGCCGGCGTCTGCTCAACCATGTGCAGCAGGTGCGCCTGCTCGAACGGGATTTGCAGACGCTGGTGCCGGCGCTGGACGAAGAGGGCCTGCCGGAACGCCTGCGCATCGCCCTGAATGCCGACAGCCTAGCCACCTGGTGGGCCGAGGCGGTGGGCGACTTCTGCGCCGAACAACATCTATTGCTCGATCTGATCGTCGAAGACCAGACCGTCGGCCTCAAGCGCATGCGCGCCGGTGAAGTGGCCGGTTGCCTGTGCGCCAGTGAGCGTCCGGTGGCAGGCGCGCGCAGCGTGCTGCTCGGAGCGATGCGCTATCGGGCGCTGGCCAGTCCGGCGTTCATCGAGCGGCATTTTCCCGACGGCGTGCGGGCCGAACAATTGCCGCGCACCCCGGCGCTGGTGTTTGGCCCGGACGATTTTCTCCAGCATCGTTACCTCGCCTCCCTCGGCGTCGATGGCGGTTTCGAACATCACCTGTGCCCGTCGTCCGAAGGTTTCATCCGCCTGACCGAAGCCGGGCTTGGCTGGGGACTGGTGCCGGAATTGCAGGTGCGCGAGCAGCTGGAGCGCGGCGTACTGCGCGAACTGTTGCCAGATAAACCGATCGACGTGCCCTTGTATTGGCATCATTGGCGCAATGGCGGTCAGTTGCTCGGGCTGTTGACCGAGCAATTGGTGCGCTCGTCGGCGCAATGGCTGGTGGCCTGAAAGCAGCTACGAGCGTCAAGCTGCAAGCGCCAAGTAAAGCGCTTGCGTACTGTATTTACCTTGCAGCTCGAAGCTCGAAGCTCGAAGCTTGCAGCTGGTTTTGTTGGAGCTCTACATGAAAATTCTGGTCACCGGCGCAAGCGGCTTCATTGGCGGACGCTTTGCGCGTTTCGCCCTGGAGCAGGGCCTGGACGTGCGGGTCAACGGTCGCCGGGCCGAGGGTGTCGAGCATCTGGTGCGTCGCGGTGCCGAGTTCGTTCAAGGCGATTTGAGCGATCCGGATCTGGTGCGTGCGCTGTGCAGCGATGTCGAAGCCGTGGTGCATTGCGCCGGCGCGGTCGGTTTGTGGGGCCGTTATCAGGACTTCCATCAGGGCAACGTGCAAGTCACCGAAAACGTGGTCGAGGCCTGCCTGAAGCAACGGGTCCGGCGGCTGGTGCATCTGTCGTCGCCCTCGATCTACTTTGACGGTCGCGACCATCTCGGCCTGACCGAAGAGCAAGTGCCCAAGCGCTTCAAGCATCACTACGCCGCGACCAAATACCTGGCCGAGCAAAAGGTCTTCGGCGCCCAGGAATTCGGCCTCGAAACCCTCGCCCTGCGCCCGCGTTTCGTCACCGGCGCCGGCGACATGAGCATCTTTCCGCGCTTGCTGAACATGCAGCGCAAGGGCCGTCTGGCGATCATCGGCAACGGTCTGAACAAGGTCGATTTCACCAGCGTACACAACCTCAACGAAGCGTTGCTCAGCAGCCTGCTGGCCGACGCCTCCGCGTTGGGCAAAGCCTACAACATCAGCAACGGCGCTCCGGTGCCGCTGTGGGATGTGGTCAATTACGTGATGCGCAAGATGGAAGTCCCACAGGTCACCAAGTACCGTTCCTACGGTCTGGCCTACAGCGTGGCGGCGCTCAACGAAGGGGTGTGCAAGCTCTGGCCCGGGCGTCCCGAGCCGACCCTGTCGCGCCTGGGCATGCAGGTGATGAACAAAAATTTCACCCTCGACATCAGTCGCGCCCGGCATTATCTGGACTACGATCCGAAAGTCAGTCTGTGGACGGCCCTCGATGAGTTCTGTGGCTGGTGGAAGGCCCAGGACATTCGTTGATACGAATCTGCCGGCCGGCACTGAACCGCGCCACGGCTTGAGGGTCAACCCCAGCGGCCGCGGGGTTTATACTTCGCCCCACTCTGCCATCACCGCGTTTCACAAAGGTTGCCTCAATGTCCATGCGTAACGATGCCCACGACGATTTCGACGATGTACCGAGCCTGCGCGCCGACACCCTCGATGACGACGATTTTCCGGTCACCGCCCGCACCACCGTGCATTCGCGCACGCCGCCGGTGGTCAAGGTCAAGGCCGCCAGCACCGGGCCGTTGTGGGCACTGGTCGGCGCATTGTTCTTCGCCTTCATTGGTCTTGCCTGGTGGAGCTTCCAGCAGATCTCGCTGATGGAGCAGCAACTGGTGGCGACCCAGGAAAGTTTCGCGCGCATCAGTGAGGAAGCGGCGGGGCGCCTGCAGGACATTTCCGGCAAGGTCGTGGCCAGCCAGACCAACGTCACCACCGACAGCGAAGCGTTGAAGCTGCAGATCAAACAGCTGCAAAGTGCGCTTCAGGATCAGAGCAAACAGCAGCAGGGCGTGGCCGGGCAGGCGACGGATCTGGACAAGCGGCTGGCGCAGATGACCGCCCAGACCACTGAACAACAGAACGCCAACACTCAGTTGCAGGCCCAGGTCAAAGCCCTGAGCGCCGAACTGGCCACGCTGAAAAGCACCTCGGCCGACACCAGCAAGCTCGATGCTCAGCTCAAGAGCTTTGATGCACAGGTGAAGGGATTCGATGCGCAGTTCAAGAGCCTCGGTGCCGACATTACGGCTTTGAAAAAACAAGGTGGGTCGAACCCGGCGATCGATCGTCTGGAGCAGGAAATCGTCATCCTCAAGAGCGAGCAGGACAACCGTCCGGCCGCTGCGCAGGGAGGCACCAACACCGCCGAGTTCGATGCGTTCCGAGCGCAGATGACCCGCAACATCAACACCCTGCAAGCGCAGATCCAGAACCTGCAACAGCAACTCAACGCCCGTCCGTAAGCCTCTTGTGTGGCGAGGGCGCGAACGCCCTCGCCACAGCAACATTCAGAAGCTTTCTGAATATCCATACATGCCTTCAGGCCGTCTACGCTCTTGAAACACCAACAAGAACGAGGGATGCGTCATGGGGTTTGTGCACAAGCTGGCCTGGCTCGGCGCGGTGCTGCTGTTGAGTTTCGGTCAGGCCAATGCGGCCACCACGGAAAAAGACGACAGCAAGGCCGCCATCGCCTTGCTGGAAAAGGCTCTGGCCTATTACCACGACAACGGCGACAAGGCGTTCGCGGCGTTCAGCCGCCAGGGCGAATTCGTCGACAAGGACCGTTACGTGTTCGTGGTCGACACCAAGGGCGTGATGCTCGCCAGCGGCGGGCCGTCGTCGGCATTGATCGGTCGCGACGTCAGCGAAGTCCTCGGGCCGGACTTGCAGAAGTCCTTCAAGGACGCCTTGAAAGTGCCGGAAGGCAACGGCATCCAGCAGGCCGAATACCGCTGGCAGAACTGGTCCGACGGCAAGGTCGAGCGCAAGCACGTTTACTATCAACGCATCGGTCAGCGGATTCTGGCGGTGGGTTATTACTTGCCGCGGGCGTCGGCGGAGCAGGCAAAAGCGTTGCTCGACAAAGCGGCCAGCGATTTGACCAAGGACGAGAAGGGCACGCTGTCCGCGATCAACTCGCTCAAGGGCGGTTACCTGCAGGACGACCTGTATGTGTTCGTGGTCAATCTCAACAACCACCGCTACGTCGCCCACGGCACCAACCTGCGGCTGATCAACACCGATTTCGCCAAGGTCGACGACCCGGAAGGCAAACCGGTGGGCGAGCCGATTCTGTCGTTGATCGGCAAACAGGATGAGGGCGAGTATGAATACCGCTGGAAAAATCCGGTGACCGGCAAGGTCGAGAACAAGCATGCCTACCTGAAGAAGGTCGGGAACATGCTGGTGGCGGTCGGTTATTACAGTGCTTGATTGCTGAAAGCTCCCACGCGGCGCGTGGGAGCCATCGGCATCAATCAGCGGGCGCCGTGCTCACGGCCCCGCAGCAACCGGTTGGGCATCGCAATCGCCGCCGCCAGCCCGAGCAGCGACACCGCCGCACTGACCATCAGCAAATGCCGGAACGTCACCAGCAGCTCAGCGCGCAAGGCATTCTGCGCATCGCCGGGCGCGGCGTTCAGACCGTCGAGCAGCACGTTGCCGGAATGCCCTTCACTCATCAGCGAGCTGCCGGTCAGGTGGGCGAAACTGGAGTCCTGCAACAACGCCAGCAACAGCGCCGACATCAACGCCACACCGACCGCACCGCCCAAAGAGCGGAACAGGTTGGTGGTGCTGGTGGCGACGCCGATGTCCTTTTGCTCGACCGAGTTCTGCGTACCCACCAGCGAAGTCGGGAACTGCATGCCACCGGCGATCCCGCTGAGCAGCATGAACAGGCTGCTGAGCAGCGTGGCATCGGGCGGGCTGAAGGCCATGCCAAGGATCGAGATCGGCATCAGCAGCGCACCGGTCAGAATCTGCGGTTTGTAGCGCCCGGTGATCGAAGTACGACGTCCGGCGAAATACGCGCCGATCGGCAAACCCATCGCCAGCGGCAGCAAGTGCAGTGCCGCGCTGTCGGCCCCCGCGCCAGTCACGCTCTGAAAGCGCAGCGGCATCAGCACGATCAGGGAAATCGCCTGGAAGCTGCAAAAGAAAATCGTGCACCAGCACAGCAGGGCGCTGCGGTTGGTGAACAGGTGCATCGGCAGCAACGGCTCCCGGGCGCGCCGCTCATGCCAGACGAACACCGCAAGCACCGCTACCGCACAAGCGAACAGACCGAGCACTTCGCTGCTGCGCCAAGCATGGCCCTGGCCGACCTGAGTGATCGCCAGCAACAACGCGGTCAGGCCGATGATCATCAGCAGCGTGCCGAGGTAATCGATGATCGGTTTGCGCTGGGGAATCGGCAGGCCGATCAGATTGCGTCGCGCCACCCAGTAAGCGCCAAGGCCCAGCGGCAGGTTGATCAGGAACACCCAGCGCCACGACAGGTACTCGGTCATGTAACCGCCGAGCACCGGGCCGGCGACACTGGCCACCGCGTACATGCTGGAGAAATAGCCTTGATAACGCCCGCGTTCGCGAGGTGGGACGATATCGCCGATGATCGCCTGGCTCACCGAAATCATCCCGCCGGCACCGATGCCCTGGAAAATCCGCGCCAGCACCAGTTGCTCCATGCTCTGGGCCATGCCGCAGAACAGCGAGGCGAGGGTGAACAGGCCCATGCCGAACAGCATCAGTTTGCGCCGCCCGTACAGGTCACCGAGCTTGCCGTAGATCGGCACCGCGACGGTCATCGCCACCATGTAGCCGGAAATCACCCAGGCCAGCAGGCTGACGTCCTTGAACTGGGCGGAGATGGCCGGCATGGAAACGGCGACGATGGTCTGGTCCAGCGCACCGAGAAAGATCGCCATCATCAGCGCGACCAGCACGCTGCGAATGGCCGGTTTGGGCGTTTCGGGATGGTTGAGATTGGTCACGGGCGAACCTGCGGGCAGTGATTGACCCGCAGTGCCACGGCGAGCGGGTGAGTGCTCGCCAGTGTAAGTCGGTAGCAGGCTATTCGATAGCCTCATAAGGAAGCCCGACGTAATTTTCTGCAATGGTTTTTTGACCGGCCTCCGAGCTGACAAAGTAGTCCAGTTCCGAAGCGCAGATCCGCTGGCTGAAATCATCATGCTCGTCGAAGCGGTGCAGCATCGAAGTCATCCACCAGGAAAACCGCTCGGCTTTCCACACCCGGCGCAGGCAGATCTCCGAGTATTTCTCCAGCAAGTCAGTGCGACCTTCGCGGTAAACCTTCAGCAAAATCCTGAACAGCGTGCTGACATCGCTGGCCGCCAGATTCAAGCCCTTGGCACCGGTCGGCGGAACGATGTGCGCCGCATCCCCGACCAGAAACATCCGCCCGTATTGCATCGGCTCGACCACAAAACTGCGCAGCGGCGCGATGCTCTTTTCAATCGACGGACCGGTCACCAGTTTCTGCGCCAGATCCTCCGGCAGACGATTGCGCAGCTCATCCCAGAAACGCTGATCCGACCAGTCGTCGACGTTTTCCTCGGCCGGCACTTGCAGGTAATAACGGGTGCGGGTCGCCGAGCGCATGCTGCACAGGGCGAAGCCGCGCTCGTGGCGGGCGTAGACCAGTTCATCATGAATCGGTGGTGTGTCGGCGAGAATCCCCAGCCAGCCGAACGGATACACCCGTTCGAAGACTTTCAGGCAGTCCTCGGGAATCGACTGCCGGGCTACGCCGTGGAAACCGTCGCAACCGGCGATGTAGTCGCAATCGACGCGCCAGGTTTCGCCATCCTTTTCGAAGGTGACATAGGCTTCGTCGCTTTTCATGCCACAGGGAACGACATGGCTGGCTTCATAGATTGTCTGTCCGCCGGTCTCCCGACGAGCGGCCATCAGGTCGCGAGTGACCTCGGTCTGACCGTAGACCATCACGGTTTTTCCGCCGGTCAGGGCTTGCAGGTCGATGTGGATCCGGCGCCCGTCGAGGGCCAGTTCGAAACCACCGTGCACCAGACCTTCGGCGTCCATCCGCTGACCTACGCCAGCCTCGCGCAACAGCTCTACCATGCCTTGTTCAAGTACGCCGGCGCGGATTCGGCCGAGCACATAGTCAGGTGTCTGGCGCTCCAGAATCAGGGTGTCGATGCCGGCGTTGTGCAGCAGTTGGCCGAGCAATAATCCGGACGGACCGGCGCCGATGATGGCGACTTGGGTTTTCAGCGTTTTCATTGTTTTTATGACTCGCAAGCTTCACGCGACAACGGCCGGTGAATGATTTTCAGGATTCGAGTGCTTGCATTTTTCCCTTGCGGGTCTGTCAATTGAAGGTGAAAACTGAGCCGATACCTGTACATTCTGCCAATCGGTGCGATTATCGCCCGCAAACCTCGAGGCCTGGATTGAAGTGATGAACAAGCCTGACCTGCCTTCGATTCCGGTGTTCAAGCTCTACGGTGAAAGCCTGGACTGGCCGACCCCTGACTTGCTGCACTGTGAAACCATTTCCAAACGCAGTCGCGAACACCAATGGGAAATCAAACCCCACCGCCACGCCGATTTGTGCCAGTTGCTCTTCGTATTCAAAGGTCAGGCAGAGCTTGAAATCGAAGGCCAACGCACGCAACTGAACGAAGCCGCGATCCAGATCCTGCCGCCGTTATCGGTGCATGGATTCCGTTTTTCCGAGGACGTCGAAGGATTTGTCGTTACCCTCGCCACACCGTTGATCAACCATTTGCAGGCGCAACTGGGTAGCGCGGTGCAGGCCCTGGCCCAGGCCGAAAGTTATCCGGCGGGCAAGGACGCGGAGTACCTCAACAGTCTGTTTGCCGCGTTGCAGGCCGAGTACAACGGCCATCAACCGGCGCGGGAAATGCTCATGCATTCGCTGGTCAGCGTGATCATGGTCTGGGTCAGCCGTCAGGCGATCCACCGTCACAACGCCACGCAACGCCCGCAGCGTCAGCGCGAATACCTCAACGGGTTCATTCAGCTGGTGGAAGAAACCTACCGCCAGCACGTCAAGGTCGAAGACCTGGCCCATCGGCTGGGGATTTCCGTCTCGCACCTCAACGGCACCTGCCGTGAACTGGCGGGGCAGCCGGCGCTGCAGATCATGCACGAGCGTCAGTTGCTGGAAGCCAAGCGCCTGCTGACTTACACCAGCATGACCATTTACGAGATGTCCGAGGTGTTGGGGTTTTCCGATCCGACCAACTTCACGCGCCTGTTCCGGCGCCGGGTGGGGATCTCGCCAAAGGCGTTCCGCGACCGCTTGAAGGCCGAGCAGAACGACGACGCCTGAACTGTGTATCAGCGCAGGGCGTTGAGGGTGGCGTTGTGAGGGATGCAGCGCTCGAAGTTGCAGCTCGCGTACTCACGGGGCAGTTGCCGCAACTGCTCCACGCGCCACGCCGCGGTGCCGTACAGCGCCAGCGTGGCCGCGCAGGTGATGAAAATCGCGAGGTATCTTCTTGTTCTGGTGTTCATGGCGTTGACCTCTGAACGAATACCCTTGGGTACTACTTTCAGCATAGGCCAGAGGGGAGCAGCTGCAAGCTTCGAGCTTCAAGATTGAAGCTTCAAGATTGACGCAGGCTCTCCGCTCTCCGCTTGGAGCTCTCCGCTCTCCGCTTGGAGCTCTCCGCTTGCAGCTTGCAGCTTGCAGCTTAAAGCTGATCCCACTGCGGGTTTTCGGGAAAGCGCTGCACCAGAAAATCCAGCATGCAGCGCAGCGCCGCCGGCATGTGCTTGCGCGAGGCATAGACGGCGTAGATGTTCATCTGCCGAGGCTCGGCGTGGGGCAGCAGGCGAACCAGTTCACCGCTGTGCACATGCACCCCGGCCTGATAGGTCGGCAGCATCGCGACCCCGGCGCCGGCCAGAGTCGCGCGCAGCAGGGTGCTGGCCTCGTTGGCGCTGATGTTGCCCTGCACCGGCACCGAAACCGGTTCGCCATCTTCCTCGAAGTGCCACAGGCTCTTGCCGAAATAGGAATGGGTCAGGCAGTTGTGCCGGCTCAGATCCTCGACCCGTTGTGGCTGCGGATGTTCCTGCAGATAGGCGGGCGCCGCGCAGACCACCGAACGGCAGACCGTCAGTCGCCGGGCGATCAGGTTGGGATCGAGATCGTTGCTGGTGCGGATCGCAAGGTCGATGCGCTCGTCCACCAGGTTCACGGTGCGATCGAGCATTTGCAGGTCGATGTTCACCCCCGGATACGCTTTGACGAACGCCGCCATGGCATCGGCCAGTTGCGCCTGGCCGAACGAGGTACTGACGCTGATCCGCAGCAAACCCCGTGGCGCATCGGCAGGTTCGCTGACGGCGGCCTGCATGTCGCCGGACAGCTCCAGCATCTGCCGGCAGCGCGGCAGGATTTCGTTGCCGGCGGCGGTCAGGCTCAACTTGCGCGTGGTGCGGTGCATCAGGCGCGCGCCGACCCAGTCTTCCAGTTCCGCCAGATAGCGCGACACCACCGGCCGTGACAGGTCCAGTTGATCGGCCGCCGCCGACTGGCTGCCCAGATCCACCACCGTGACAAACACCCGCATTGCTTGGAGACGATCCATGATTTGCCCGCTTTCAGAAACAAACTATGTTCAAGCATCGCATTTTTTGTAACGAGTCTGGCAACTAAGCTCTGTCCCCATCGCCAAGCACGGCATTCGAACAGCGGAGCAACCCATGATCGGCTTCACCACCCTCAAGCGCGTTTTACTGGCCACCGCCACCCTCGGCTTTGCTGCCCACGCAGCGGCTGCGAACCTGACCCTCGATGTCTACAACCCGGGCACCCATGCGATCTTCCCGGTGACCTCGGTGCTGGTCAGCGGCGAGAAGGACGCGATTCTGGTGGACGCGCAGTTCGGCAAATCCCAGGCCGAGCAAGTGGTGGAAAAGATCCGCGCCAGCGGCAAGCAACTGACCACCATCTACATCAGCCACGGTGACCCGGATTACTACTTCGGTCTCGACACCCTGACCAAAGCCTTCCCGGACGCCAAGGTGCTGGCTTCGCAACCGACCGTTGATCACATCAAAAAAACCGTCGACGGCAAGCTTGCGTTCTGGGGTCCGAAAATGGGCGCCGACGTGCCGGCCAAAACCATCGTGCCGGGCGTGCTCAAGGGCGACAGCCTGATGCTCGAAGGTCAGAAATTGCAGGTGGTCGGTCTGGACGGCAAGCAACCGGATCGTAGCTTCGTGTGGATTCCTTCGCTGAAAGCCGTGGTCGGTGGTGTGGTTGTCGCCGAGAACATTCACGTGTGGATGGCCGACACCCAGACTGCGCAATCCCACGCCGACTGGCTGCAAACCCTGCACTCGATCGAAACCCTGAAACCGAAAACCGTGGTGCCGGGTCACTATCTGGGTGACAGCGCCCGTTCGCTGGCGGCCGTGAAATTCACCGCCGACTACATCAAGGCGTTCGATGCCGAAACCGCCAAGGCCAAGGACTCTGCCGCGCTGATCGCCGCGATGAAAAAACGCTACCCGACACTGGGCGAAGAAAGCTCGCTGGAGCTGAGCGCCAAAGTCGCCAAGGGCGAAATGCAGTGGTAACCCGATTCTGAAAAACGCAGCACTCTCAAGCCAACTGGAGAATGTCATGAGCAAGATCGCAATCATTGGTGCCACCGGCCGTGCCGGCAGCCAACTGCTGGAAGAAGCCCTGCGTCGCGGCCATAGCGTCACCGCCATCGCCCGTGATACCTCGAAGATCGGCGCCCGCGCCGGTGTGCTCAGCAAGAATGTCGACGTGCTGGACGCCGCCGCGTTGCAGGACGCCGTCGCCGGTCACGATGTGGTGATCAGCGCAGCGCATTTCGCCACGGTGCCGGCCAGCGCGCTGATCGGCCCGGTGAAACAGGCCGGGGTGAAACGTCTGCTGGTTGTGGGCGGTGCCGGTTCGCTGTTGCTGCCGGACGGCACCCGCGTGATCGACAGCGCCGGTTTCCCGGCCGAGTACAAGGCTGAGGCCAGCGCCGGTGCGGCGTTCCTTGATGCCTTGCGTCAGGAAAAGGAACTGGACTGGACGTTCCTGTCGCCGTCGGCGCTGTTCTTCGAAGGCGAGCGCACCGGCAAGTTCCGCGTCGGCAAGGATGACTTACTGGTGAGTGCTGAAGGTCAGAGCTCGATCAGCTTTGCCGACTATGCGATTGCGTTGATCGACGAAGTGGAAACGCCGAAGCATTCGCGTCAGCGGTTTACCGTCGGTTATTAAGTACTGAAAAGCCCCTCACCCCAGCCCTCTCCCGGAGGGAGAGGGAGCCGATCGTGGGATGCTTGAAAATTACGCCGACTTGAACGGGATGTATTGAATCCATAATCGCCCAGATTTTTCAGGTCGATGTATTACGTAAGACACCTCGGTCAGTTCCCTCTCCCTCCGGGAGAGGGTTAGGGTGAGGGCAAGGCCTCACCGCGTATGAGCCTGCTCAACCAACCACCCCATCAACTCCTGCAATTTCGCCGACGGCTCCGACGCCGGCGCCACGATGTAATAGCCCAGTCCCGTCTTCACCTTCAGATCGAACGGCATCACCAGTCGCCCGGCGTTCAGGTCGTCGCCGATCAGTGACCAGTCGCCGATCGCCACCCCCGTCCCGTGGGACGCCATCGACATCGCCTGATCCAGCGTCTCGAAATGCTGACCGCTGGCGATATTGCTCAAGTGCAGTTCGGCGGCTTCGAGCCAGAGTGTCCAGTCGTCATCCGTGTGAGTCGGGTGCAGCAGCAGATGCTGTTGCAGATCTGCCGGTGTGAGCAGGGCCGGCCCACCGTTGAGCAGTGTCGGCGAGCAGACCGGCGTCAGTTGCTCATCGAACAGATGCAGGGTCGCGGGTGAGTCGTGGGGCGCGGTGCCGTAGATCACCGCCGCGTCGAATTGCTCGCGATGAAAGTCCACCCCGTGCTGCAACGACGCCGTGAGTTTCACCGGCACGTCCGGGCGCTCGCGCTGCCATTGCAGCAGGCGCGGCAACAACCAGCGCATCACGCAGCTCGGCGCCTTGAGTTGCAGGGTCTCGCGTTTGGCGCCGATCTGCTCCACCGAGTCGCCGATCAGGCTGAACACCTGCTGCACCCGTGGCAGCCATTCGCGACCTTCAGCCGTCAGCTCCAGGCCCCGGGCCAGGCGAATGAACAGCTCATAACCCAGATGTTCCTCAAGCCCGGCGATCTGCCGGCTCACCGCACCCTGGGTGATGTGCAACTGCTCGGCGGCCCGGGTGAAGTTGCAGCACTGCGCGGTAATCAGAAACGTGTGCAGGGCGGGCAGGGGAGGCAGTCGTTTCATGTGGATCCAAGGTATGACGTGAGGACATGGCTAGTATGAGCTTTTATCGATTGTTGCGGCTACGGGTCGCCCGTTTCAATGAGGCCAATCACCGGTTCCTTTAAAGCCCGGTGCCTCAACGAACAAGAAGGGCAAAGACATGGCGACGTGTGGCGAAGTACTGGTCAAGTTACTCGAAGATTATGGGGTCGAGCAGGTGTTCGGCATTCCCGGGGTGCATACCGTGGAGCTGTATCGCGGGCTGGCCCGTTCGAGCATCAACCACGTCACCCCGCGCCACGAGCAAGGCGCCGGCTTCATGGCCGACGGTTATGCCCGCACCAGCGGCAAACCGGGTGTGTGCTTCATCATCACAGGTCCAGGCATGACCAACATCACCACCGCCATGGGCCAGGCGTACGCCGATTCGATCCCGATGCTGGTGATCTCCAGCGTGCAGTCGCGCAGCCAACTGGGCGGCGGTCGCGGCAAGCTGCATGAACTGCCGAACCAGAGCGCATTGGTCGGCGGCGTGGCGGCGTTCTCCCACACCCTGATGTCGGCGTCCGAATTGCCGGGCGTACTGGCCCGTGCGTTTGCGCTGTTCCAGGCCGGGCGTCCGCGTCCGGTGCACATCGAAATTCCGCTGGACGTGCTGGTCGAAGAAGCCGACGAACTGCTGACCAGCGTGCCGGTCAACATCGACCGCGCCGGTGCTGCGCCGGCCGCCGTGAGCCGCATGACTGAACTGCTGGCCGGCGCCCAGCGTCCGCTGATCCTCGCCGGGGGCGGCGCCATCGACGCAGCGGCCGAACTCACCGAACTGGCCGAGCTGCTCGACGCACCGGTGGCCCTGACCATCAACGCCAAAGGCATGCTGCCGTCCAGCCATCCTCTGCTGATCGGATCGACCCAGAGCCTGGTGGCGACTCGCGCTCTGGTGGCCGATGCCGACGTGGTGCTGGCGATCGGCACCGAGCTGGCGGAAACCGACTACGACGTCACCTTCGCCGGCGGCTTCGAAATCCCCGGCAAGTTGCTTCGCGTCGATATCGATCCCGACCAGACCGTGCGCAACTACCCGCCGCACGTGGCGCTAGTGGCCGACTCGCGCAACGCTGCGCAAGCATTGCTGAGCGCGCTGTCGCACAAACCGCTGGCCGAGCGCCGCAACGATTGGGGTCAGGTGCGTGCCGCGCGTCTGCGTGAAGACCTGGCTGCGACCTGGGATGCCCCGACGCTGGCCCAGACCCGTTTCCTCGAAACCGTGCTGCACGAATTGCCGAACGCAGTGTTCGTCGGTGACTCCACGCAACCGGTGTACACCGGCAACCTGACGTTCAACCCGGAGCGCCCGCGCCGCTGGTTCAACTCGTCCACCGGTTACGGCACCCTCGGTTACGCCTTGCCGGCAGCGATCGGCGCGTGGCTCGGTGGCAACCTCGAACACGGCGCACGTCCGCCGGTGGTGTGTCTGATCGGCGACGGCGGTCTGCAATTCACCCTGCCGGAACTGGCCAGCGCCGTCGAAGCGCGCACCCCGGTGATCATCCTGCTGTGGAATAACCAGGGTTACGAAGAGATCAAGAAGTACATGGTCAACCGCGCCATCGAGCCGGTGGGCGTGGATATCTATACCCCGGATTTCATCGGTGTGGCCAAGGCACTGGGTTGCGCAGCAGAAGCGATCAGCTCGGCCGAACACCTGCGCGGTGCACTGCGCGCCGCCACCGATCGTCAGGGCCCGACCCTGATCGAAATCGACCAGACCCAATGGATGAAGGCGGTGGCCCAATGATCAATTTCCCGACCACACTCGACGGCCTGTACATCAACGGCCAATGGTCCGCCGGCCGCGAACACCTGCGCGTCATCAACCCGGCCACCGAAGCGCTGCTGACCACGGTCAATGGCGGTGACGAAAGCGCCGTCAACCAGGCTGTAACGGCGGCGACCGAAGCCTTCAAGGGCTGGTCGAAAACCACCGGTGCCGAGCGCGCCGCGATACTGCGCAACATCGCCAATGGCGTGCGCAACGGCCGCGAACATCTGATGAGGTTGCAGTCGAGCAACAACGGAAAACCGCAGTTCGAAGCGGGCATCGATGTCGACGACGTGATCGCCACGTTCGAGTATTACGCCGAACTCGCCGAAGGCCTCGACGCCAGACTCGACAGCGACGTGCCGCTGCCCAGCGACGATTTCAGCGCACGTCTGCGCCGCGAGCCGTGCGGTGTGGTCGGGCTGATCGTGCCGTGGAATTTCCCGATGGTCACCACCGCGTGGAAACTCGCGCCAGCTCTCGCTGCCGGTTGCTGCGTGGTGCTCAAGCCGTCGGAAGTCACGCCGCTGCCGGAGCTGGAACTGGCGACCATCATCGCCGAATCCGGTCTGCCCAAAGGCGTGTTCAACCTGGTGTGCGGCACCGGTCTGGCAGTCGGTGCACCGCTGTCAGCGGATCCGCGCATCGCCAAGGTTTCCTTCACCGGCAGCAACGCCGTGGGTGTGCAAGTGATGCAGCGCGCCGCTGAAACCGTGAAGGGCGTTAGCCTGGAACTGGGCGGCAAATCCTCGCTGCTGATTCTTGAAGATGCCGACCTGGATCTGGCGGTGGAGCTGGCTTGCGGTGGCGGTTTCTTCAACGCCGGGCAGATGTGCTCGGCCACCAGCCGGGTGCTGGTTGCCGATGAAATCGCCGATGAATTCCTGATTCGTCTGAAGGCCCGCGCGGAAAAAATCCGGGTGGCCGATCCGTTCGATCCTGAAGTCGAGATGGGCGCGCTGGTCAATCAGGCGCAGTACCAGCGTGTGCTCGGTCACATCGACCGTGGCCTCAGCGCCGGGGCCAAGCTGATCTGTGGCGGTAATCGTCCGGCCGATCTGCCGCGCGGATATTTCTTGCAGCCGACGATCTTCACCGAAGTGCCCCTCGACAGTGCGCTGTGGTGTGAAGAGATTTTCGGCCCGGTGATCTGCGTGCGCAGTTTCGCTTCGGAAGCGGAGGCGATTGCCCTGGCCAACGACAGTCAGTTCGGGCTGGTCGCCAGTGTCGTCACGCGCAATGCCGAGACCGCGGATCGGGTCGCCAACGCCCTGCAGGCGGGGCTGGTGTGGCTCAACGCGCCGCAGGTGATCTTCCCGCAGACCGCGTGGGGCGGCTACAAACAGAGCAGCATCGGCCGCGAATTGGGGCCATGGGGCCTGGCGGCATTTCAGGAAATCAAGCACGTGATTCGCGCGCTCTGAATGCCCGAAAAAGGTCAGCGCATGCCTCGCAACGAGGCATGCGCCGGCGTCATGGCTCCAATGAGTTTTTATCGATAGTCAGGTGTTTTGCACGACCTCAGGATGAACCCGCAGACCACGCTCAAGCCCTTTGAAACCGGGCGCTTGAGCAATTTCGGTCAGGCAGATGCAAGGGTTGCGATCAGTCTCATACTTACAAGAATAATGGGAGTCCTAAATGGGCGAGCACGATCTGAACAGGCGTCAATTCATCAAAACCGTCGGTGTGGCCTCGGTGGCTGCGGCGGCCATGAGCATGCCCTTCATCCGGGCCAGTGCCAGCGACACCCGCTTTGCCGGCAAGACCCTGCGCCTGTTGACCTGGTCCGATGACACGGGCCTCGCCGCACTGCGCAACATCGCTGCAACGTTCGAAGCCAAGACCGGCGCCAAAGTGATTGCCGACCGTACCGGCAGCACCTCGGAAATGGTCGCCAAGCTCAAGGCCGGTGGTGACCGCCCGCAGTACGACATCATCACCCTGGCTGGCGTCGGCGCCGAAGGTCTGGCCGCTGCCGGACTGCTGGAAAAACCCGATCTCAACCGCATTCCCAACCTGGTCGACGTACCGGAAAAATACCGCACCGGGGCCAACGGTCACGGCATCGGTTACCTGCTGTGGTGCAACAGTCTGGTTTACAGCACTCGCACCCAGACCACCGCGCCGGACAGTTACGCGGCACTGTGGGACGCCGATCTGGCACCGAACATTTTCCTGCCGCCGCCGAACTGGACCGAGGCCATGGACCTGATCATCATCGCCGCCAAACTGGCCGGTGGTGACGAGCACAACATCGAGCCGGGCTTCAAGAAACTCGCCGAGCTGAAAGACCGCGTGGTGACCCTGGGCGAAAACCCGAACCAGATCGCCGAGCTGTTCCGCACCGGCTCCCTGGACATGGGCGGCCTGTATGCCCCGGCGTTTTTCCCCAAGCAGATCCGCGACCCGAACTATGGCCTCGGCGCCACGTTCGGCATGAAGGAAGGTTTCTACACCGACCTGATGCTTTCGGTAATGCCGAAGAACCGTCCGGGCGACACCGACCTGGCCTACGCCTTCATCGACCACTCCCTCGACCCGCTGGTGCAGGGCAAGATGGCCGAAGACATCTTCAACGGTCCGGTCAACGCCAAGGCGATCATCTCCGCCGAAGCGCGCAAGAGCCCGTTCATCCTCACGCCGGAGCAGATCGCGGAGAAGGCGATCATGCACGACAACGCCTTCCTGGCGACCGTGCATGACCAGTGGATTCGTCGCTACACGGAAATCTTTTCTTCCTGACGCAAACACAAACCTTCAGAACACCGCAAACCCCTGTGGGAGCTGGCTTGCCAGCGATGACGGCCTACCTGTCGACAGTGATGTCACTGACAGATTGCTATCGCGAGCAAGCTCGCTCTTACAGGTTTCTCGGTGGATTTGAAGGCAGTGTCTGTCAGTTGTTTTTCCATTGACGAGATCATTGCTATGGAACATCAATCCCTGACCCAACCGGTCGGCGCGGGTGACGCGCGCCCGGCGCGCGGTGTTTCGCCGACCGCGCGGGCGTGGTTTTTCCTCACGCCGTCGATGCTGTTTCTCGGCGTGCTGATTGCCGCCAGCCTGCTGGTGCTGCGCATGAGTGTCGGTACCAAGGGTGCGGAGTGGTCCGGTTTCAGCCTGACCAGTTACGCCCAGTTGCTCGAACCCTACTACCTCAAATCGTTGCTGCTGACCTTGCGTCTGGCGCTGATCAGCGCGGTGATCGCCGTGGTGCTGGCGATCCCGGTGGCGTACACCATGTCGCGCCTGACTTCGCCATTCGTGCGACGGATTTTTCTGGCGGCGGTGCTGCTGCCGCTGCTGGTCAACCTGCTGCTGCAAAGCTATGGCTGGCTGGTGATCCTCGGCCCTGGCGGCATGCTCAACCAGACCCTGATGGGCCTCGGTCTGATCAAGCGTCCGATCATGTTGCTGTACAACCAGAACGGCGTGTTGATGGGCCTGGTGCAGACCGCGTTCCCGCTGGCTGTGCTGCCGATTGCCAGCGCCATGCGCGGTGTTGCTCGCAGCTATGAAGAAGCCGCCGCGACCCTCGGTGCCAGCCGCTTTCAAGTGTTCCGTCAGGTGGTGTTGCCGATGAGTCTGCCGGGGATCATCACCGGCGCGACCCTGGTGTTCGCCTACAACGCCAGCAGCTTCGTGGTGCCGCTTTTGCTCGGCGGTCGGCGCGTGCCGATGCTCGCGGTGATGGTGCATGACCAGATCGCCCCGCTGATGAACTGGCCCGCCGCATCCGCCGCCGGTGTGGTGCTGATCGTCACCACGCTCGCCATCATGACCTTGTCCGAATACATCACCGGCCGCCGTCGCCGTCTGCTGGAGGCTTCGCAATGAGTGCCCTGATCAAGAAGCGTCAGTCGCTGTTGCCGGGCGACACCGGCAAGTTCGCCGGCATTCTTTCCGGGATCATTTTGTTCCTGGCCGTGTTGCCGATCCTGACCATGATCGTGATGTCGTTCAGCGGCGCGTCTAACCTTGACTTCCCGCCGAGCAGCTACAGCCTGCAGTGGTACAAAGCGGCGTGGCACACCTTCGTTTCGCCCGATGCCAGCGATGTGCTGAGCCTCGGCCAGGCCATGGGCACCAGTTTGCTGGTGGCGTGCCTGACGATGATTTTCGCCACGCTGATCGCGGTGCCGGCGGCCTACGCGCTGACCCGTTGCGAGTTCCGTGGCAAGGGTGTGGCGCTGCAGCTGATGTCGCTGCCGCTGGTGTTCCCGATGGTGGTGCTGGGGCTGGCGTTGCTGCTGGTGTTCGACAGCCTGCCGTTCCACATGACCACCTCGCGGCTGGTGATTGCTCACGTGATTCTGGCGCTGCCGTTCGTGGTGAAGAACTGCACGGCGGCCATGCTTTCCATCGGCAGCGAAGTCGAAGAGGCGGCGCAGATGCTCGGCGCTTCGCCGTTGCGGGCCATCGTCGATGTGGTGGTGCCGTTGATGAAATCGGGGATTCTGGCGGGGATGCTGCTGGCGTTCATCGTCTCGTTCAACGAATTCACCGTGACCTATTTCCTCTACACCATCGACGTCATGACCGTGCCGATCTGGATGTACAGCCGCACCGTGTCTTCGCTCGACCCAACCGTGTTCTCGTTTGCCGTGCTGATCGTGCTGATCGACTTCGTCCTGATCTGGGCGCTGGAGAAGCTGGTCGGTGAGGGCGGCGTTTCGTTCTGATTTCTTGAGGTGATTTATGTCTGGTCTGATTCTGGAAAACGTCGAGAAACACTACGGCTCGGCCTGCGCGGTAAAAGACGTCAACCTGCATTTGCCCGAGGGCAAACTGGTGTGCTTCCTCGGCCCGTCGGGCTGCGGCAAGACCACGTTGCTGCGCATGATCGCCGGGCTGGAAACCCTCACCGGCGGCGAGATCCGCCTGGACGGCGAGGACATCGGCCACACCCCGGCGCATCTGCGCAACTTCGGCATGGTGTTTCAGTCGCTGGCGCTGTTCCCGCACATGACCGTGGGCGAGAACATCGCCTATCCGCTGAAACTGCGCGGTGTGAGCAAGGCTGATCAACAGGCGCGGGTGGTGGAGTTGCTGGAGCTGATCCAGTTGCAACCGATGATTGATCGTCCGGTGGCGAAACTGTCCGGTGGCCAGCGTCAGCGAGTGGCGATTGCCCGGGCGATTGCCTCGCATCCGAAAATCCTTCTGCTCGACGAACCGCTGTCGGCGTTGGATGCCAAGTTGCGCGAGTCGATGCAGGTGGAAATCCGTCAGCTGCAGCAACGCTTGAACATCACCACCATCATGGTTACCCACGATCAACGTGAAGCCATGACCATGGCCGATATCGTGGTGGTGTTGGGCGAGCATCGGGTGCAGCAGGTGGGTACGCCGATTGAAATCTACCGGCACCCGGCCAACGAATTCGTCGCGGACTTTATCGGCTCCGGCAATATCTTCCCGGCCACCGCACTGGGCGATGGCAAGGTCGTGCTGCCGGGCGGCGATGCCCTGCAAGTGCCGATCTGCAGCAGCATCGTAGTCGGGCAGAAAGTGAAGATGCTGATTCGTCCCGAAGACCTGCAACTGTCGGCGCCCCAGGCCACGGCGGGCAATCGCCTGCTGGGCAAGGTGACGTTTGTGCGCGACATCGGCGCGACCATCGAGACTACGGTGGAGTGTTCCGGCGTGACGTTTACGGCGCTGAGTACGCCGTGTCAGGGCTTCGGTCTGGGGATCGGGCATCCGGTGTCGGTGACGTTGCCGAGTGAGGCGTGTCGGGTGCTCGGCGCCTGATCAGACACTCAATCGCAGGCGCGCCAGATCCCGCAACGGCGGCGCGCCAAACAACCGGCTGTACTCGCGACTGAACTGCGACGGACTTTCATACCCCACCCGATACCCCGCCGCCGACGCTTCCAGCCCTTCAGCCAGCATCAAACGCCGCGCCTCCTGCAGGCGCAGCTGCTTCTGATACTGCAACGGACTCATCGCCGTCATCGCCTTGAAACGGTGATGCAGGGTCGAGACGCTGAGGTTCACTTCCTTCGCCAGATCATCGATGCGCAGCGGCTGTTCGAAGTTGCCGTTGAGCCATTTGATCGCCTGGCTGATGCGGTGGCTCTGGCTGTTGGCGATGGCGATTTCGTACAGCCGATGGCCCTGCGGACTGCGCAGCAGGCGATAGAGAATCTCCCGGCGGATCAGCGGCGCGAGCATGGCGATGTCTTTCGGCGCGTCGAGCAGGCGGGCCAGACGCAGCACCGCATCGAGCATGGCGCTGTCGATCTTCTCCACATACAAACCGCGTCCGGTCGGACGGGTCGGCACGCCCATCGGGCCGGCATCGGCGATCAGCGCGGTGATTTCCGCAGGATCAATGTCCAGGCGCACGGCGAGGATCGGCTCTTCGGGCGAGACATTCACCACCCGACCACTCAACGGCATCGAGACCGATACCACCAGGTAATTAAGCGGGTCGTAATTGAAGAATTCGTCCGCCAGCCGTACCTCTTTGCGACCCTGGGCCATGATGCACAGCGCCGGTTGCGCGAGCACCGGGGCGAAGTCATGGGACTGGGTGTGGCGCGACATGAACAGCGAGCCGACGGCAGTGGCATAACTGCCATCTTCGGATGTGTTGCGGCGAATGATGGCCGCCAGTTCCGCGCGCTGCTTTTCCATGTCGGCATCGGGCGGCGCCTGAAAACGATCGAACGACGTCATGCACAGCCTCCTCGGCAAGGGATGGAATGGGAGCAGAGCATAAGTTTGTGCAAGCGCAAGCGGTAGACACATCCTGCGAAATGCTTGCCTGATCCTGCATGGGTTTGTTGACTCGTCCAGCCATAGCAGGACGCAGATCGTCAGAGTTGCCCGAAACCGGTGTGACAGGACGGTGACAGCAATTCACGACTTGTTACAGGTCTGCACGACAGTCTCGCAGGATTGTGCAACGCGACGGCAGGAATCGACTAACGGCGAACGGGAGGCGGCCCTTAACCTTGAATCCTGTCGCAGCCCGTCCCCGGCTGCCACGCGACTCCCTGGGAGGGTTGAACATGTCCAAGCAGATTCCCGTCAGTCATATGGCCTTCGTTCGAGCGCGCGCCGGACGCTCGGCGGAACTCGGCATGCGCCTGAGCGCCCTGATCGAACCGTCCCGTGCCGCCCCCGGTTGCCTGAGCTTCGCCTTGCAGCATTCGCAGTGTGATCCGGAGTTGTGGCTGGTCTCCGGTTTCTGGAACAACCAGCAATCGATGACCGCGTATTTCAGCAGCCCGTCGATGGAAATCTTTGCCGAGCTGGTGCAGGACCTGGTGGTCAACAGCCTGGATTTCCACACCTTCAAGGAAGTCTCGGCCGCACAGGCCGTAGGGCAATGCACTGCGCCGATACACAAACTCGCCGGTTGAATGTTTAATGTCGGGCTTATCCGATTGAGCCAGGACCTGCGATATGGCACGTAAAGAGTTCGAACACTTCGAAGCGGTTTCCGCTGTAGTCCCCGTCGAGTTGGGCGGCAACAAGGGTTATCACGCGGCGATCGCCGTCAAGGCCCTGGTCGACGGCGGTGCACCGCGCTTTCACAAATTGCTGAACGATCAGGTTTTCCCCGGCGCCATCGCGGCCGATGAAGCCGCGATCAATGAGCTGGACAAGCTCAAGGGCGTTACCGACGACGCCGAGCTGATCTGGTAAGCGCTTACTTCGTTGCCCCCGGGCGCCACATCTTGAACAACGCCTCCGGCCCCAGCTGGAAATAGTCCGCCGGCCCGCCGCCCCGCAGTATCGGTTCGGCGGCGGCCGTGTCGTAGATCCCGTCCTTCAACAGCCACTTGGCGATATGCACGGCGACCACTTCGCCGAGCACCAGCCAGCTCGGCACGGTCTCGCCGTCGGCGCGTTGCAACTGAATGATCTGGGTGACCTTGCACTCGAAGGACACCGGGCTTTCGGCCACGCGCGGCACGGCAATCACCTTCGACGCCACCGGCGTCAGCCCTGCGAGTTCGAACTCGTTGACCTGCGGCCCGACCATCGCGCAGCTCTGGTTCATCTGCTCGGCCAGCGGTCGGGTGGCGAGGTTCCAGACGAATTCGCCGGTCTGCTCGATGTTGTTCAGGCTGTCTTTGCGACCGACGCTGGAGAACCCGATGATCGGCGGAATGTAGTTGAACG
This sequence comes from Pseudomonas sp. GW456-12-10-14-LB2, assembly GCF_002884345.1. Taxonomy (NCBI): domain Bacteria; kingdom Pseudomonadati; phylum Pseudomonadota; class Gammaproteobacteria; order Pseudomonadales; family Pseudomonadaceae; genus Pseudomonas; species Pseudomonas sp. GW456-12-10-14-LB2. The sequence goes on along the minus strand of NZ_POHV01000026.1, from coordinate 3,192 downwards.
CGTTGAAAAAGCTGTAGGGCGCCAGGTTCAGCCGGCCCTCGGCATCCTGCGAAGAAATCCAGCCGATGGGACGCGGGCCGACGATGGCGTTGAACGGATCGTGGGGCAGGCCGTGGCCGTTGGCCGGTTCGTAGAAATGGATGTCATCGGGCATGGCGGGGTGATCCTGAAGGCTTCTATAAGCGACCAATAGTGCAAGTCCGATCCGCGAAGATCAAATACCGACCTTTGGAAATGAACAAGCCCGGCAATGGCCGGGCTTTGGTGTCTGCATTCTGGCAATCAGTTGATGGCAGCGGCGGTACCGGTTTTATCAAAGCCGTCGGCGGCGATGGCGTTTGCGGTGCCTGTTTTATCGAAACCGTCTGCAGCGATGGCGTTGGCAGTGCCGGTTTTATCGAAACCATCGGCAGCAACGGCTTTGCCAACGTTGGTTTTATCGAAACCATCGGCAGCGTAGGCGCCGGTGTGGCTGGTTTCGATGGCAGCGCTGGCGCCGGAAATGAAGTCGGCGGATTTGGTTTTGTCCGAACCGTCGGCGGCAAAAGTGTTGGCGGCCAGTACGGACAGGGTCAGGGCGAGGATCAGTTTGGTTTTCATGGTCGTTCTCCAGATTCGAAATTCGTTGGCGATGTGTTTCGCATGGGGTTCATGCTACGCCAACTAAATTGATTAAAAAGCGCAAAATAATGCTAGAAACAATCGATTAAATTGATATTAAGGGCGACACATTCAATTCGCTTTCGTCGTCGGAGCGAGCGTCGCGCAGTTAATCGATCAGGTAGGTGCAGGATGCGGCAGGGGCATTAACCGGTGATTAATCGCCGTTTTTTGCGTGTGTGACAGAATTTTCATGGATTCCCGACCGGTTTTTCACCCGCGCAACGCCAGTCTGCCCACGGCCATAAAGCCAAAAACCGGCCGTCACACACTGGAGCGTTGCCTGCGATGAATAAACTGCCTCAAATCACCCTGGCCTTCTGGGTCATGAAAATCTGCGCGACGACCCTGGGGGAAACCGCGGGGGATTTGTTGTCGATGACCCTTAACGTCGGCTACGCCATCAGCTCGCTGATCCTGATCAGCGTGTTTGTCCTGACGCTGGTCGCGCAGTTGATGTCCAAGACTTACAAGCCGTTGCTGTACTGGATCGTGATCCTGTCGACCAGCACCGCCGGCACCACCATGTCCGACTTCATGGACCGCACGCTGGAACTGGGTTACGCCACCGGTTCCATGATCCTGATCGCGATCCTGCTGGCGATCTTCGCGGCTTGGCGCCTGAGCGGCGACTCGCTCAACGTCACCAAGGTGCAGAGCTTTCGCGGCGAGATGTTCTACTGGATGGCGATTCTGTTCTCCAACACCCTGGGCACCGCACTCGGCGATTACCTGGCGGACGACTCCGGCCTGGGCTTTGCCGGTGGCGCGCTGTTGATCGGCTCGGCGATTGGTGTGGTCGTGCTGCTCAAGTACTTCACGAAGATTTCGTCGGTGGCGCTGTTCTGGGTGGCGTTCGTGCTGACCCGGCCGTTTGGCGCGACATTGGGCGACTTGATGACCAAGTCCCATGAGAAGGGCGGACTGGATTTCGGCACCATCGGTTCGTCGGCGGTGCTGGCGGGGATTCTGCTGGTGATGATCGTCGGGGCGTCGTATGCGCAGAAGCGTTATGGCAGCAAACAGGGCGTTGCCGAGTTGTCCTGATCGGGAAATCGGACAGAAAAGAAAACGCGCGAAGGTCTTGCACCTTCGCGCGTTTTTTTGCGATCAGTCAGTGACGATACGCGAGTGTTTCTGCGTGTCTTTCATGGTGATGTACACCAGCAGGGACACCGCGATGCACGCGGTCACGTACCAGTAGTAACCGGTTTCCATGCCGATGCTCTTGAACCACAGCGCGATGTATTCGGCGGTGCCGCCGAAGATCGACACGGTCAGTGCGTACGGCAGGCCGACGCCCAGGGCGCGGATTTCGGTCGGGAACAGCTCGGCCTTCACCACGGCGTTGATCGAGGTGTAGCCGCTGACGATGATCAGCGCCGCCATGATCAGGAAGAACGCGCCCCACCAGGTCTGGATGGTGTGCAGGGTCATCAGGATCGGCACGGTGAAGATCGTACCGAGCACGCCGAAGGCGATCAGGATCGGACGACGACCGATTTTATCGGACAGGCCGCCGATGATCGGTTGCAGGCACATGAACAGGAACAGCGTGGCGGCAGAAATGGTGGTGGAGTCGGAGATGCTCATGCCGACGGTGTTCACCAGGTATTTCTGCATGTAGGTGGTGTAGGTGTAGAACGCCAGCGTACCGCCCATGGTCAGGCCGACCACGGTGAGCAGTTCCTTCGGATGACGAAGCAAGGTGCGCATGGCGCTTTCCTTGGACTTCTCTTTCTTGGTGAACGACTCGGTTTCTTCCATGCCGCGACGCAGGTACAGCGCCACGATTGCGCACAGCGCGCCGATGGCGAACGGAATACGCCAGCCCCACGCGTACAGCTCTTCGGTGGTCAGGAACTGTTGCAGCACGATCAGGACGCCCAGCGCGATGAGCTGGCCGGAAATCAGGGTCACGTACTGGAAGCTGGAGAAGAAGCCGCGACGATCCTTGGTCGCCATCTCCGACAGATAAGTCGCCGAGGTGCCGTATTCGCCACCGACCGACAGGCCTTGCAGCAGGCGGGCGAACACCAGCAGGATCGGCGCGCCGACACCGATGGTTTCATAACCCGGGCTCAGGGCGATGATCAGCGAGCCGAAGCACATCAGGTAAACCGAGGCCATCAGGGCTTTTTTGCGTCCGACCTTGTCGGCGTACAGGCCCATCAGCCAGCCACCGATCGGGCGCATCAGGAAGCCCACGGCGAAGATCGCGGCGGTGTTGAGCAGTTGGGCGGTGGTGTCGCCTTTGGGGAAGAAGGCTTTGGCGAAGTACAGCGAGAAGGCGGCATAGACGTACCAGTCGTACCACTCGACCATGTTGCCGACGGAACCGCTGAAGATCGACTTGATGCGACTGGCGGTGGTTCGTTCTTTAGCCGGCACGGCAGCCGACCCAAGAGGCAGGGCGTTGGAGTTATCCATTGAAGGATCCTTCATTTAATTGTTTTTGTGGAGCGCGTTGAAACGCAGCCTGCGAGGGCTATAGCAGGAGCTGTGCCAACGGGGGGAGGGCCGGTTTAGAGG
>NZ_POHV01000267.1:0-249 GCF_002884345.1 Pseudomonas sp. GW456-12-10-14-LB2 | reverse complement strand
GGCTCCCGCATCGTCGCGGGCGGCTTCCAGCAGACGCAGGTCGCCGTCGCCGTTCCGAAGGGCCGGCCCGCCGCCCTCGCCCGCGTCACGGCGTGGATGGATGAGGCGAAGCGCGCCGGGGTCGTCCGGCGCATCTTCGATGCCCGCGGCTTCCACGACGACGCGGTCGCGCCCTGACGAGCCGACCCACGCGAGGCGTTCCAGGGGACGTGGAAGAGACGCAGATAGCCCTACCTAGCGAGATCTCAC
>NZ_POHV01000266.1:0-249 GCF_002884345.1 Pseudomonas sp. GW456-12-10-14-LB2 | reverse complement strand
CAACAGAGGAGGATGAGGTCGATGCGCGCGTCGACCCGAGCGGAGTCCAACGATTTCGCGGCCAAAATCGAACTGTGCGCGCCGCGTTTCCCACCGCGTCGAAGTTCCCTGCTCCCCCAAGCGTGAAGATTCCCGCCGGCTTTCGCCACGGATCGTGGGTCGTGTCCGCGACTGGAAAATACGCCTCCATGAGCCTGAGTCAAGCCGCGACCGGCGTCAAACGCGCTCCGGTTCCGAACTACATTACGG
>NZ_POHV01000265.1:0-250 GCF_002884345.1 Pseudomonas sp. GW456-12-10-14-LB2 | reverse complement strand
ACGTGGCCGTGGGCCCCGGCTTCGCCACCGACCGCACCGTGTTCTGGACCTACGCCAAGCCCATGGGCCGCGACCGCGTGGCCACCGCCGCCGCGCGCGGCGCCCTGAGCGCGGCCGGCTCCGAGCTCACCGAGGTGCGCGACATCTTCGTGCAGTACCCCCTGTCCTACTCCCCCTCCCAGTACGGCTCGCGCGTGGTGCCGCTGCCCGACGGCACGCTCGCCGTCACCACCGGCGAGCACTCCGACCC
>NZ_POHV01000264.1:0-250 GCF_002884345.1 Pseudomonas sp. GW456-12-10-14-LB2 | reverse complement strand
CGCTGGAACAGCAGCGAGACAATCTTGCCGGAAAAGCCGAAGATGCCGAGCGCGATCAGCCCCGCGCCGCTGCCGATGCCTAGGACGATCAGCGCCAGGGTCCGCCGGAACTGTGCGACGTCACCATGCGCTGCGATCCGTGCCAGCATCGGCACGGCGATCGCCGAGGGGCCCAGGATGACGAGGTTACCGGCACCGATCAGAATCCGCTGTGCATAACCCAACGATGCAAGCGCACCTTGTCCGGTAC
>NZ_POHV01000263.1:0-250 GCF_002884345.1 Pseudomonas sp. GW456-12-10-14-LB2 | reverse complement strand
CCATGGTGTTGATGGTGTCCTTCAGCTCCAGGATCTCGCCGCGCACGTCCACCGTGATTTTGCGCGAGAGGTCGCCGCGCGCGACGGCGGTCGTCACGTTGGCGATGTTGCGGACCTGCGCGGTGAGATTTCCGCACATGGCGTTGACGGAGTCCGTCAGATCCTTCCAGGTGCCGGCGACGCCGGGCACGATGGCCTGGCCGCCGAGCTTGCCGTCGGTGCCGACCTCGCGCGCGACGCGCGTCACTTC
>NZ_POHV01000262.1:0-250 GCF_002884345.1 Pseudomonas sp. GW456-12-10-14-LB2 | reverse complement strand
ATGCAATATTGGCCGGCCGCGTCGGACGACAATGTCGTCGACATGGTGCGCGGCCTGATCGACCGCTATGCCGATGGCCCACGCCGGGCCTTGCGCGGCACGATGAAGGCGCAGCCCCCGCGCGATTACCCCGAGATCGGCGTTTATCACCCGGCTTTGCCCGATCGCATCGCCCACACCGTCACCGAGCTGCCGCGCCACCGCGCGCCCAAGGGCACGGTCGGCGTGCTAATGCTGCGCTCTTATGTGC
>NZ_POHV01000261.1:0-251 GCF_002884345.1 Pseudomonas sp. GW456-12-10-14-LB2 | reverse complement strand
CATCCTCCACCGTCGCCACCAACATGGCGATCACCGGCGACGGCTTCTTCTCGATCCAGAAGGCGACCGGCGTCGTCGATAACGTGCCGGTGTTCAGCGGCGTCACCTACTACACCCGCCGTGGCGACTTCCAGCTCAACGCCAACGGCAACCTGGTCAACGGCGCCGGCTATTATCTGATGGGCACCACGGTCGACCCCAAGACCGGCAATCCGACCGGCAATGTCGCCACCGTCCTGAAATTCCAGAAC
>NZ_POHV01000260.1:0-251 GCF_002884345.1 Pseudomonas sp. GW456-12-10-14-LB2 | reverse complement strand
GGCACCGACACGAGGCCAGGGTAGTGGTCGAGCGCGATCGGCTCGATGCCCTGTGCCGGCAACGGCAAGAAGATGCGCGGATGCCGGCGACCGACGCGATGGTGCTGGAACGCCTGTTCCGAGAGGCGCGGACCTACAGTGAGAAGGTCAACGTGGTCGATCACGCCGCCGACCGGGTCGCGTTCGTGCGGGATGGATCGCTGGGAACGCGTGAGCCCGTCGACCAAGGGATCGATGTGCGGCGCGTGATG
>NZ_POHV01000259.1:0-251 GCF_002884345.1 Pseudomonas sp. GW456-12-10-14-LB2 | reverse complement strand
ATCGCGTGCGGGTCGTCCACGGCGAGGCGAAGGCGGGGGAGGGCGACGCCGCACAGTATCACCGTTTCGGGCTCCGGCATGCGCTCGACCGCCGCCATCGCCGGGCCCGCAATCAGATCGACCAGCAGGGCGACCGGCGCCATCGGCAGCACCTGCGCCGCGTCTACGATACCGACGCCGCGTACCTCGATCAGGCCGGCCAAGGGCGCGGGCGCCTTGCCGAAGACTGCGCCGCCGGAGGACCAGACCAC
>NZ_POHV01000258.1:0-252 GCF_002884345.1 Pseudomonas sp. GW456-12-10-14-LB2 | reverse complement strand
GTTTTTGCACAGGTCGCCACCGTCTTGTTGCCAAAGGATTATGTCCGGCTGCGCATGACCGGCGAGAAGGCGTCCGACATGTCGGATTCCGCCGGCACCTTGTGGCTTGACGTCGCCGGGCGGCGGTGGAGTGATACGCTGCTGGCGGCCTGCGGGCTGACGCAAGCGCAGATGCCGCGCCTGGTCGAGGGCACCGATGTCGCCGGGATGCTCCGTGCGGACATCGCCGAGGCCTGGGGCATATCGCAGGTT
>NZ_POHV01000025.1:0-98883 GCF_002884345.1 Pseudomonas sp. GW456-12-10-14-LB2 | reverse complement strand
GTGTCAGCCAACATTGCAGTTGCCTGACACACCGCAATCGCGAGCAGGCTCGCTCCCACAGGAAACTCCTGATGAGGTGGCAGTTGCATGTATCAATACGATGATTACGACCGGGCGCTGGTGTTCGAGCGCGTTGCGCAGTTTCGCGATCAGGTCGAGCGCTTCATGGCCGGGGAGTTGAGCGAAGAGGAATTCCTGCCGCTGCGCCTGCAGAACGGCCTGTACATGCAAAAACACGCTTACATGCTGCGGGTGGCCATTCCTTACGGCACGCTGAGTGCCGAACAGATGCGCACCCTGGCGAGCATCGCCCGGGATTACGACCGTGGCTACGGCCACTTCACCACCCGGCAGAACATGCAGTTCAACTGGATCGAATTGCAAGAAGTGCCGGACATTCTCGAACGTCTGGCGCAGGTCAACATGCATGCGATCCAGACCTCGGGCAATTGCGTGCGCAACATCACCACCGAAGCCTTCGCCGGGGTCGCGGCGGACGAGCTGATCGACCCGCGTCCGCTGGCGGAAATCCTGCGGCAATGGTCGACGATCAACCCGGAATTCCTGTTCCTTCCGCGCAAGTTCAAGATCGCCATCTGCTCGGCGAAGCAGGATCGCGCGGCAATCATGATGCACGACATCGGCCTCTACCTTTACCCCGGCCGTGACGGCCAGATGCTGCTGCGAGTGATCGTCGGCGGTGGTCTGGGGCGCACGCCGATCCTTGGATTGCAGATCCGCGACGGCCTGCCGTGGCAGCACCTGCTGTCCTACGTCGAAGCCGTGCTGCGGGTCTACAATCGCCACGGCCGGCGCGACAACAAGTACAAGGCGCGGATCAAGATTCTGGTCAAGGCGCTGGGCATCGAGGCGTTCGCCAAGGAAGTCGAAGAGGAATGGCAACACCTCAAGGACGGCCCGGCGCAACTGACCGAGGATGAATACCAGCGGGTCGCCAGTGCCTTTGTGCCGCCGAGCTACCGCACGCTGGCGGGCACCGATCTGGATTTCGGCACGCACCTGGCCGACAACCCGGCGTTCGCCCGTTGGGTCGCGCGCAACGTGCAACCGCACAAAGTGCCGGGCTATACCAGCGTGGTGCTGTCGACCAAACCGGGCCTGGCCTCGCCGCCGGGGGACGTCACCGATGCGCAGATGTTGGCCGTGGCTGACTGGTCCGAGCGTTTCGGTTTCGGCGAAATCCGCATCGCCCACGAGCAGAACATCGTCCTGCCGGATGTGCCCAAGTCGCAGCTGTATGCGCTGTGGGAGCAGGCGAAAGAGCAGGGGCTGGGCGCCGCCAACGTCGGCCTGCTGACCGATATCATTGCCTGCCCCGGGGGCGATTTCTGTGCGCTGGCCAATGCCAAATCGATCCCGATTGCCCAAGCGATTCAGGCGCGTTTCGACAACCTCGATTACCTGCATGATCTGGGCGACATCAGCCTCAACATCTCCGGCTGCATGAACGCCTGCGGCCATCACCACATCGGCAGCATCGGGATTCTCGGCGTCGATAAAAACGGCAGCGAGTGGTATCAGATCACCCTTGGCGGCGCCCAAGGCAAGAACAGCGCACTGGGCAAGGTCATCGGCCCCTCGTTCAGCGCCGCCGAAGTGCCGCAGGTGATCGAGCGGATCATCGGCACCTTCGTCCGTTATCGCGAGGCTGAAGAACTGTTCGTCGATACCGTGGCGCGCATCGGACTGGAGCCGTTCAAGGAGCGGGTTTATCCGAAAGCGCAGGAGGTGTCGGCATGAACAATTTGTTGCGCATGGAGGAGAGCGGGGCGCGCATCGTGCTGGATGATCCGTGGACGCTGATCCGCTCGCCTGAAACGTCTGACAGCACTGAAATGCTGATTCTGCCGCTGGCCCACTGGCTCGAATCGCCCTCGACCCATGCGGTCTGGCTCGGCCCCGACGACGGCGTCGAAAGCCTGTTGCCATGGTTGACCTCGCTGCCGCTGATCGCCCTCGACTTCCCGAGCTTTCGCGACGGCCGCGCCTACAGCCAGGCCTATCTGCTGCGCAGACGTTTCGGCTGGAAAGGCGAGTTGCGCGCCATCGGCGATGTGCTGCGCGATCAACTGAGCCACATGCGCCAGTGCGGTTTCGACAGCTTCGCGGTGCGCGAGGACAAATCCGCCGAGGATGCGCTCAAGGGCCTGGCCGGGATGAGCGTGTTGTACGGGCGCTCGGTGATCGAGCCGCGACCGTTGTTCCGGCGCAGGTGATGCAGGGGAAACCCTTAGAACCCTGATGAATCGGGGATTTTTCCTTGGGTCGATGGTGGCCTTTTGGTAGAGTCCCCGTCGCCAGCGGGTTTTCGGCTGGACGACGGAACGAAGAAGGGAGTCTGATCAGTGAGTCCGGGCAAAAAAATTCTGGGCATCACCGCGTTGCTGCTGATGGTGACGCTGTGGGCCGGTTACATCTATGTGTTCAACGAAAACCGTGGCGGTCAGCTCGGCGGCGTCGGCGAAAGCACCGCCTGGTGCGGCACGCCGCCGAACACCGAAGCGGCGCTGCTGGGCAAGGATCAACTGACCCTGCGCATCACCAACAACCTGCGCGGCGAGTTCATGCTCAGCGGCGCGGTGGTGGTCTCCGAACGTACCTTCAACCGCTATGACCTGGGCCGCAACGAGCTGCGTCTGCGCCTGGAACCGTTGCAGTGGTCGTTTGGCGTCACGCCGATCTTCCTCGAACAGGTGAAAGTCCTGCCCCTGAGCCGCAACCTCGCCTCGACCGACAAGAGCGCCTTCGCCGAACTCGAATCGCGCCCGATCAGCGTTCAGGGCCGGGTCACCGAATTTCCCTTCGACACCTATCGCTACGGCTACAAACCGGTGCTGTATTACCTCAAGGGCAGCGAGCGCATCGACCTGCGCTTCAAGAACATCACCACGCTGATGGAGATGTCCAACACCTTCACGCCGATCCAGAAATACAACCGCGCCGACTACATCAACGAGAAAAACTCGATGATCCGCGACGAGGACTACAAGGCCTACGGCCCCCACGAATGCGCGTTCAGCGTCGAGCGCAAAGGCTCGTTCAAGGTTGTGGTGCTGTTGATGCTGCTGGTGCTGTGCCTGCCGTTGCTGCTGGTGTTCTACCGCGATGAGCCGGGAATCGACTTCCTTGCCACGCTGGTGGGGATTGGCGTGGTGCGCACGGTGCTGGTGGGGCCGGTGCAGGATTTCCAGCTGTACAACATTGATTTTCTGTTTGGCGCGGCGATTTTGCTGGTGGGCACGGTGTCGCTGATCAAGGCGATGCGGGCGAACAGTCGGCGGGAGATGGCGTTGAGAAGTGGTGAGACTTCGAGCTGGTAGAAGAAAGCCTTGAGCACCTGTGATGGTCCGGACCTTTCAAAGGTCCGGACCCGACGTTGTGCAATGTTGGGGTTTCTGATCGCAAACGGCGCGAATTTAGCTATACCTGTAACTCCCCCGACGCAATAAATTCGGCCTTCCGACAGGAGTTACAGCATGAAGCTAGCCGTAATGATGAGCACCCTGTGCATTGCCACGCTGGGCGTGGTGGGCTGCTCCAGCAAAACCGTCGCACCCGACGAGTACTCAGGCTTCCTCAAGGACTACAGCCAGCTGAGGGAGGCCAAATCCCCGTCGGGGGCCGAAGTGATGCGCTGGATCGACCCGAAAGTCGACATCGGCAAATTCACCAGCTTCTACGTCGAACCGACCCAGCTCTATCCCAAACCGCAACCCACCGTGAAGATTCCGCAGCAGACCCTCAACGGCATCACCAGCTACTACGATCAGGCGCTCAAGCGTGAACTGGGCAAATCCCTGCCGCTGGCCTCGGGCCCCGGGCCGGGCGTGATTGTGGTGCGCGCGGCCATTACCGCCGTCAGCAGCAAGACCGAAGGCCTGCATGCCTATGAAGTGATTCCGGTGGCGTTGGTGGCGGCAGCGGTCAGCACCGCCAGCGGTATTCGCGATCAGGAAACCACGCTGGCGACCGAAGCGGTGTTCCTCGATGGCGGCACCAACAAGGTGGCGGCGCAGGTGGTGCGCAAGGGCACTGGCAAACCGCTGGAAAACGATTCGCAGGTGATGAAGGCCGATGACGTGAAAAGCGTGATCGATGGCTGGGCGTCGGACCTGCATCAGTCCTACCTCAAGCTCAAGGCCAAGTAAGACCGGCACGCCGGGTCGTCCCTGAGGGCGATCCGGCGTGCGCACGGCGTCAGAAACTGGCGCGCGCCAGTCGGTTGTAATGGCTGAGCAAACCGTCGTAACGGCGGGTCACGGCGTAGTAGTCCTCGCTCAAACGTTCGGGCTTAGCGTGGTTGTGCCAGTCTGCTTGCAGGGTGTTCAACGCCTCGAGATAGCTTTGCCCCGGCTCGCCGATGCGCAGCCACAGATCCCGTGCGGCATCGGTCTTGTTCTGGAATCCACCCGTGCGCGGTGCGAGCCAGGGTTCGCGACGGTTCCACGCCTGTTGCAACTTCGCGGTGGTGTCGGCCAGCAATTTTGGGGTCAGAGTGCGGTTTTTCATCGCTTCGTCGAGCACGTCGACAGTCTCCCGCGCCTGAATCATGTACGCCAGCAAGTCCCAATGAATGTCCCTGCCCAGACGCGCCTCGATCAGCTTGAGCTGTTCAGGACGTTGCGCGGCGTCGAGCGGCAGCAGGCTTTGCCGCAGAGCCGCCGAGGCGCCGATGTATTCCTGTGAAACGCGCTCGATCGCGGCGAGTTCTCCAGGGGAAGGCTGTTGCGACCCGGAGGTGAAACTCGCCTCTCGGTAAAAACGCGTGGGGGCAATGGTGGTCGTGACGTGACTCAGCGCCCGGACGTACTCGTTCGCCTGTCGCGCCAGTTCAGGTTGCCACGCCAGAAGATCGAGTTTTTCCGTGAGGCCCTGACCGCAGACATCGCGCTGAATGTCGCGCACATTGAACGCGTCACTGTCGTCGAAATCCTTGAGGCTCTTCAGCCAGCGTTGGTCGCGGGGCAAGGGCGGTTGAGGGTTCTTGTAGCGGTCGTAGGCCACTCGCCATTGCACGTCGATCCGGTTGACGCAGGCGATCACCGGGCTCAGGGCATTGGCCTGGGCGGTGATCGGTGCATCGCGCCCATCCAGCCAGAGATCGAGTTGCAGGAAAGGGCGGGTCGCACTCGTCAGCGCCATCACCACCAGCGCGAAGAAAATACCGACGCAAAACATCACTCTCGTGGTCATGGGTGCGCCTCCTTGCCGTACCACTGTTCAACGGTGGCCGGTGCGCTGCATTCGGCGGTGGTGGCCGGCAAGCGGCTGCACAAACGTTCGGTCCAGGGTTGCAGACCCTGATTGCGATTGACCGTGCCTTGGCTGGCGACCACTTTGAATACGCCGAGCACGAGGGACAGCACCACAATCCCGAGGATCGTCACGCCGACTTTCACGGCTGTTCGGCTCTCTTCCCAGGACACCCGGGGCCTGGACTGCCAGCGGCGAACCAGTCCGAAGGTCGTCAGGGTCGCGGCGTACACCCCGCCGGCAATCGGGCCGAAAAACCAGCCGAGCCCGGCCACCATCAACGCGCCGGGCACCAGGTCACGCAGCACGCCGAACGGCGGCGAGTCTTTGAAAACTCCGGGGCAAAGAGCAGCGCTGAGCCGGTCATCCAGCCGCCATACGCGATGGGCGAGGTTGTGCACCAGCCAATTGAGCCCGGCCACGATCACGCCGAACACCACAGTCGAAATCATGACGATGTTGATCAACCCGCTGAGCCGCACGCCCAGCGGAATGTAATGAGTGAACGCGCCGATCAGGCAGGCCAATACCACGCCCACGTAGGTCGGCCAGTCGTTGAAGCTCAGCTCCCAGTCACGCCAGAAAAACGCCGTGCCGCCGGGCATCTGTGCGCAGACCTTGGGGTGATTGGCGTACAACTCGGAACTCAACTTGCGACACTGCGCCCAGTCGTCTTCGCTCAGGCGTCGGGCCAGTGCGCGGCGGGCGCTGAACGAGCCGGTGCCCAGCAGCAGGCGGGCGGCGCGGTGTCCGGGGGTGACGGCGGGCTCCGTGGCCAGTTGTTGCTGGTGAGCCAGGAAAAGCGGCGCATTCTGGCGAGCCAGCAGGCGTTGCCATTCGCCGTCAGGGCAGGGATTTCCGGTGCAGCCGTGCCAGCCCTGACCGGTGCGCACCCGTTCGAAAATCTCGGGAAACCAGACCGGGGCATCCAGCAGCAAATGGCTCAGGGCACGGTTGAACCATTCCTGATGTTGCTGAATCGCCAACCAGTTGAAATCCGCGCAGCGGGCATAGGCTTGGAGAAATCCGTCGACGTCTTCCCGTTCGAGCGCATCACGCATCGGTTGCGCAATGCGCGCGCGTTGTTGATCCAGCAACAGGTCAATCGATATTTCGTCCAGCTCCAGGCGTTGCCAGGCGCTGAACCAGAAGAAGGTCGGGATGGCCCAGTCCACCAACGTCTGCGAAGTCTCAGGGTGTTCAATGCAATGATGCAGCACCGTGTCTTCGAAGAAATGTGCGCAACCCTGTTCGAGGGTGACGGCATGGCGATGATTCAGCTCTTCAACGCTGAGCCCGTCCAGCGAGCGGGTCGCCAGTTGCAGGGCATCGACCTCGACCACGGTGAGGCCGCTCAGGTCCCAGGATTCTTCAATACCCTGTTCCTGCTCTTCATCCTGATTCTGCTCGTGATACTGCTGCCATTCCTTGTACGCCAGCGCCTGCTCATAGGCATCACGCAGCCGCTGGAAACCCTCGGGGTCGTCGTCGGGGCGGGTCTGTTTGAGCAGGACGGCATATTGGCGTTTGATAGTGCGCACATCGGCGTCGGCCGACAGGCCAAGGACGGTCCAGCAACTCATTGCGATGACAACTCCATAACAACCGCGACGCGATCCAGTGGTGGCATTGTGATGTTGCGCACCCTACCTGTTTCGCGTCGAAAAGTCCTCGTGTCTCGCTCAGTCGTCATCGGCCATGCAGAAAATGCTCACGCTCCCGATTCGGGGCCTCAGTGTTTTTTGGCTTGTTCGCGGATGCGTTCTTCCTGCTCGCGCAGTTCCGGGGTGAACTCGGCGCCGAAATCTTCCGGGCTGAAGACCTGGCGAATCTCGATTTCCGATTCAGTGCCCGGCATGGGATTCGGGCAACGCTTGACCCACTCGATGGCCTCCTCTTTCGACTTCACGTCCCAGATCCAGTAACCGGCGATCAGCTCCTTGGTTTCGGCGAACGGGCCGTCGATCACGCTGCGGTTTTCACCGCTGAAGCGCACACGGGCGCCCTTGCTGCTGGGGTGCAGGCCGTCGGCGGACACCAGAATGCCGGCCTTGGCCAGTTGTTCGTTGTAGTTGCCCATGTCGGTCAGCAATTGTTCGCTGGGCATCACGCCGGCTTCGGAGTCGTGGCTGGCTTTGACAATGATCATGAAGCGCATGGTGTTTCTCCGCAGGTGAGTGAGGGATTCATGGCTTAGTCGAACGGCCGGGGTCTGAATCGACAGGTCGTTAAAGAAAAGACGCAGACTTGCGTTTTAACAAGCATCACCCTCTTTGAGGGCGGGGATGTGGGGCTACTGGAGAATGTGTATCCAGTTTTGCGTGCCAGCACATGACAATTTCAGTCCAGGCATAGGTCGTCGGACAATTTCGTGGTTAACTTCTGCCTCTTGCATGCTTTCCCAACAACGTTAAGAAGGACTCCGTTCATGGCTCAAGTCACGCTCAAAGGCAACCCGGTTCAAGTCAACGGCCAACTGCCACAAGCCGGTTCCAAGGCGCCAGCCTTTTCCCTGGTAGCCGGCAATCTGTCCGACGTCACCCTGAAAGACTTCGCCGGCAAGCGCAAAGTGCTGAACATCTTCCCAAGCGTCGACACCCCGACCTGCGCCACCTCCGTGCGCAAGTTCAACGCTCAGGCCAACGACATCAGCAACACCGTAGTGCTGTGCATCTCGGCTGACCTGCCGTTCGCCCAGGCTCGCTTCTGCGGCGCCGAAGGCCTGGAAAACGTACAAAACCTGTCGACCCTGCGCGGCACCGAGTTCCTCGAGAACTACGGCGTGGCCATCGCTGACGGCCCGCTGAAAGGCCTGACCGCCCGTGCGGTGGTTGTACTGGACGAAAACGACAACGTCCTGCACAGCGAACTGGTCAAGGAAATTGCTGAAGAGCCTAACTACGAAGCGGCGCTGTCCGTTCTCAAGTAAGCGCTTTTACAATTGTTAACGGCCTGGCTCTGTCCAGGCCGTTTTCATTTGTGTATCAGTGTTTTGCCTCACACCTTGAAACGTAAGTGGAAGGTAAATTGCCGGTAAAGCTGCTTTGCTAAATCCCCACCAGTGCTTATCGTTCAGCCTCCCGTAAAAGAAGCCCACGCGCCCAATGGTTAATCACTCCATGCAATCGTCTTCCCGAAATTCCCGTCGCTGGCTGTTGAGCCTGCTTGTCCTGCTGGTCATTGCCGGTCTGTGCTGGAAATTCTGGCCCGCCGGCTCGACCCACAAGGAGGGCGGCGAGAAGGCGCAGGCCGGTCACACCGGCCGTTCGGGGATGATGCGTCCGGGCTTCGGCGGGGCGGCAGGGCCGATTCCAGTGCGCGTGGCGCCGGCGGTCACCGGGGACTTCCCGCTGTACTACAAGGCCCTGGGCACGGTGACGGCGCTCAACACCATCAATGTGCGCAGCCGGGTCGGTGGCGAACTGGTGAAGATCTATTTCGAGGAAGGGCAAATGGTCAAGGCCGGCGACCTGCTGGCAGAGATCGACCCGCGCCCCTACCAGAACGCCTTGCTTCAGGCCGAAGGCACCTTGCTGCAGAACCAGGCGCAGTTGAAGAACGCCCAGGTCGATGTCGAGCGTTATCGCGGTCTTTACAAGGAAGACAGCATCGCCAAGCAGACACTGGACACCGCTGAAGCGCTGGTCGGCCAGTACCTCGGCACCGTGAAGACCAATCAGGCGGCGGTCAACGACGCCAAGCTCAATCTCGAATTCACCAAGATCCGCGCACCGATTGCCGGTCGCGTCGGCCTGCGTCAGCTCGACGTCGGCAACCTCGTGGCGGCCAACGACACCACGTTCCTGGCGGTCATCACTCAGACCCAGCCGATCAGCGTCGCCTTCACCCTGCCGGAAAACAGCCTGGAAACCGTACTCGCCCGCTACCGCAGCGGCGCCAAACTGCCGGCCGAGGCCTGGGATCGTGGCGACACGAAACTGCAAGCCACCGGTGTACTGCAAAGTCTCGACAACCAGATCGACGTGACCACCGGCACCCTGAAATTCAAGGCGCGCTACGAGAACCGCGATCAGTCGCTGTTCCCCAACCAGTTCGTCAACGTTCACCTGCTGGCTGACACCTTGAAAGGTGTGGTGCTGGCTCCATCGGCCGCCATTCAGTTCGGCACCAACGGCACCTTCGTCTACGCGCTGGACGGCGACAAGAAAGTCACCATCCGCCAATTGAAGATCGGTGCCAGCGACGGCGAAAACACGGTGGTCACCGAAGGCCTGGCCGCCGGCGACCGGGTGGTGCTGGAAGGCACCGACCGTCTGAAGGAAGGCAGTGAAGTGGAAGTGGTCAACGACAGCAAGGATGTGCCGACCACTCCGACCGAACACCTGCAAGGCAAGTCCGCCGCCACCGCGCCTGACGCCGCCGTCACCGACAAGGCCAAGAAGGGCGCATGAACATTTCGCGTCTGTTCATCCTCCGCCCGGTCGCCACCACGCTGAGCATGCTGGCCATCGTGCTGGCCGGTCTGATCGCCTATCGCCTGCTGCCGGTTTCGGCCTTGCCGCAGGTCGATTACCCGACCATCCGGGTCATGACCCTGTATCCGGGCGCCAGTCCGGACGTGATGACCAGCGCCGTCACCGCGCCGCTTGAGCGCCAGTTCGGACAGATGCCGGGTCTCACGCAGATGGCGTCGACCAGTTCTGGCGGCGCGTCAGTGCTGACCCTGCGTTTCAGCCTCGACATCAACATGGACGTCGCCGAACAGCAGGTGCAGGCCGCGATCAACGCCGCGACCAACCTGTTGCCGACCGACTTGCCGGCGCCGCCGGTGTACAACAAGGTCAACCCGGCGGACACCCCGGTGCTGACCCTGGCCATCACCTCGAAAACCATGCTGCTACCCAAGCTCAATGACCTGGTCGATACGCGGATGGCGCAGAAGATCGCCCAGATCAGCGGCGTCGGCATGGTCAGCATTGCCGGCGGCCAGCGTCAGGCGGTGCGGATCAAGGTCAACCCGGAAGCTCTCGCGGCCAACGGCCTGAACCTGTCTGACGTGCGCACGCTGATCAGCGCGTCAAACGTCAACCAGCCCAAGGGCAACTTTGACGGCCCGACCCGGGTGTCGATGCTCGACGCCAATGACCAGCTGACCTCGCCCAAGGATTACGCCAACCTGATCCTGGCCTACGCCAACGGCGCGCCGCTGCGGCTCAAGGATGTCGCGCAGATCGTCGACGGCGCCGAAAACGAGCGTCTGGCGGCGTGGGCCAACCAGAATCAGGCTGTTCTGCTGAACATCCAGCGTCAGCCGGGCGCCAACGTGATCGAAGTGGTCGACCGGATCAAGGCGCTGCTGCCGAGCATCACCGACAACCTGCCGGCCGGTCTCGACGTGGTCGTACTGACCGACCGCACCCAGACCATCCGCGCCTCCGTCACCGACGTGCAACATGAACTGCTGATCGCCATCGCGCTGGTGGTGATGGTGACGTTCCTGTTCCTGCGGCGTGCCAGTGCCACGATCATTCCGTCGGTGGCCGTGCCGCTGTCGCTGATTGGTACGTTCGGCGTGATGTATCTGGCCGGGTTCTCGGTCAACAACCTGACCTTGATGGCCCTGACCATCGCCACCGGTTTTGTGGTCGACGATGCGATCGTGATGCTGGAAAACATCGCGCGTTTCATCGAGGAGGGCGACAGCCCGATGCAGGCGGCGCTCAAGGGCGCGAAGCAGATCGGCTTCACCCTGATTTCCCTGACCCTGTCGCTGATCGCGGTACTGATTCCGCTGCTGTTCATGGCCGACGTCGTGGGGCGGTTGTTCCGCGAATTCGCCATCACCCTGGCGGTGGCGATCCTGATTTCCCTGGTGGTCTCGCTGACCCTGACGCCGATGATGTGCGCGCGTCTGCTCAAGCGTGAGCCGGAAGCACATGAACAGGGCCGTTTCTACCGTGCCAGTGGTGCCTTCATCGACTGGATGATCGCCGCTTACGGGCGCAAGTTGCAGTGGGTGCTCAAGCACCAGCCGCTGACCCTGCTGGTGGCCATCGGCACGCTGGCCCTGACCGTGTTCCTTTATATGGTGGTGCCCAAGGGCTTCTTCCCGGTGCAGGACACCGGGGTGATCCAGGGCATTTCCGAAGCGCCGCAGTCGATTTCCTTCGCGGCGATGGGCGAGCGTCAGCAGGCGCTGGCCAAGGTGATTCTGGAAGATCCGGCGGTGGAAAGCCTGTCGTCCTACATCGGGGTCGACGGCGACAACGCCACGCTCAACAGCGGTCGGCTGCTGATCAATCTCAAACCCCATGGCCAGCGTGATCTGACGGCGACTGAAGTGATTGCCCGCCTGCAACCGCAGTTGGACAAGCTTGTCGGCATCCGTCTGTTCATGCAGCCGGTGCAGGACCTGACCATCGAAGACCGCGTCAGCCGTACCCAATACCAGTTCAGCATGTCCTCGCCGGATTCCGAATTGCTCAGCCTGTGGAGCGGCCGTCTGGTCGAGGCCCTGGCTCAGCGGCCGGAACTGACCGACGTTGCCAGTGACTTGCAGGACAAGGGTTTGCAGGTGTTCCTGGTGATCGACCGCGACGCTGCTTCACGGCTGGGCGTGTCGGTGTCGAACATCACCGATGCGCTGTACGACGCGTTCGGCCAACGGCAGATTTCGACCATTTACACCCAGGCCAGCCAGTACCGCGTGGTGCTGCAAGCACAGGCCGGGGAGAAGATCGGCCCGCAGGCGCTGGATCAGATTCACGTCAAGACCACCGATGGCGGTCAGGTGCGGTTGTCGAGTCTGGCCCACGTCGAGGAGCGGCAGGCGCAACTGGCGATCACCCACATCGGCCAGTTCCCGGCGGTAATGATGTCGTTCAACCTCGCGCCCGGCGTGGCGTTGGGGCATGCGGTGGACATCATCGAGCAGGTGCAGAAGGACATCGGCATGCCGATCGGCGTGCAGACCCAGTTCCAGGGCGCCGCCGAAGCGTTCCAGGCATCGCTGTCGAGCACCTTGCTGCTGATTCTGGCGGCGGTGGTGACGATGTACATCGTGCTGGGCGTGCTTTACGAGAGCTACATTCACCCGATCACCATCCTGTCGACCTTGCCGTCGGCGGCGGTCGGGGCCTTGTTGGCGTTGCTGCTCAGTGGCAATGACCTGGGGATGATCGCGATCATCGGCATCATCCTGCTGATCGGTATCGTGAAGAAGAACGCGATCATGATGATCGACTTCGCCCTCGACGCCGAACGCACTCAGGGTATGGCGCCGGAGCAGGCGATCTATCAGGCGGCGCTGTTGCGTTTCCGGCCGATTCTGATGACGACGCTGGCTGCGCTGTTCGGCGCTGTGCCGTTGATGCTGGCCACCGGTTCCGGCGCTGAATTGCGTCAACCGCTGGGTCTGGTGATGGTCGGCGGGTTGCTGGTGAGTCAGGTGCTGACGCTGTTCACCACGCCGGTGATCTACCTGTACTTCGATCGTCTCGGCCGGCGCTGGGGTCGTGCTCCTTCGGCCGTGGAGCCGGTGGAACAGCCATGAACCTGTCCGGTCCTTTCATCAAGCGTCCGGTGGCGACCATGCTCCTGAGCCTGGCGATCATGCTGCTGGGCGGTGTGAGCTTCGGCCTGCTGCCGGTGTCGCCGCTGCCGCAAATGGACTTCCCGGTGATCGTGGTGCAGGCCAGCCTGCCCGGCGCCAGTCCGGAAGTCATGGCGTCCACCGTGGCCACGCCGCTGGAGCGCTCGTTCGGCGCCATTGCCGGCGTCAATACCATGAGCAGTCGTTCCAGCCAGGGCTCGACCCGGGTCATCCTGCAATTTGATCTCGACCGCGACATCAACGGCGCGGCGCGGGAAGTGCAGGCGGCGATCAACGCCTCGCGCAACCTGCTGCCGAGCGGGATGCGCAGCATGCCGACCTACAAGAAGGTCAACCCGTCGCAGGCACCGATCATGGTGTTGTCGCTGACGTCGGACGTGCTGGAAAAAGGCCAGCTCTATGACCTGGCGTCGACGATTCTGTCCCAGAGCCTGTCCCAGGTGCAGGGCGTCGGCGAAGTGCAGATCGGCGGCAGTTCCCTGCCGGCGGTGCGCATCGAACTCGAACCCCAGGCGCTGAACCAGTACGGCGTGGCGCTGGACGATGTGCGCAAGACCATCGCCGAAGCCAACGTGCGCCGGCCCAAGGGTTCGGTCGAGGACGACCAGCGTCTGTGGCAGATCCAGGCCAACGACCAGTTGGAGAAAGCCAAGGATTACGAATCGCTGATCATCCACTACAACGGCGGCGCGGCCCTGCGTCTGAAAGACGTGGCCAAGGTCAGCGACGACGTGGAAGACCGCTACAACAGCGGTTTCTTCAACGATGACGCGGCGGTGCTGTTGGTGATCAACCGCCAGGCCGGTGCCAACATCATCGAGACGGTCAACGAGATCAAGGCCCAGTTGCCGGCGTTGCAGGCGGTGCTGCCGGCCAGCGTCAAACTGAACCTGGCGATGGATCGTTCGCCGGTGATCAAGGCCACCCTGCACGAAGCGGAAATGACCCTGCTGATCGCCGTGGCGCTGGTGATTCTGGTGGTGTTCCTGTTTCTCGGTAACTTCCGCGCGTCCCTGATTCCGACGTTGGCGGTGCCGGTGTCGCTGGTCGGCACCTTCGCGGTGATGTACCTCTACGGATTCTCGCTGAACAACCTGTCACTGATGGCGCTGATTCTCGCCACCGGGCTGGTGGTGGACGATGCCATTGTGGTGCTGGAGAACATTTCCCGGCACATCGACGAAGGTGTCAAACCGATAAAGGCCGCGTACCTCGGGGCCAAGGAAGTCGGTTTCACCTTGCTGTCGATGAACGTCTCGCTGGTGGCGGTGTTCCTGTCGATCCTGTTCATGGGCGGGATCATCGAAAGCCTGTTCCGCGAGTTTTCAATCACCCTGGCCGCAGCCATCGTGGTGTCGCTGGTGGTTTCCCTGACGCTGACCCCGATGCTCTGCGCCCGCTGGCTCAAACCCCATACTCCGGGTGAGGAAAACCGCCTGCAACGCTGGAGCCGCCGCACCAACGACTGGATGGTCGGCAAATACGCCACCAGCCTCGACTGGGTGTTGCGCCACCGTCGACTGACCTTGCTGAGCCTGATCATCACCGTCGGGGTCAACGTCGCTCTCTATGTGGTGGTGCCGAAAACCTTCATGCCGCAGCAGGACACCGGCCAGTTGATTGGTTTTGTGCGCGGTGACGACGGTCTGTCGTTCAGCGTGATGCAGCCGAAAATGGAAGTGTTCCGCCGCGCCGTGCTCAAGGACGCAGCGGTCGAGAGTGTGGCCGGGTTCATTGGTGGCACCAACGGCACCAACAACGCGTTCATGCTGGTGCGCCTGAAACCGATCAAGGAGCGCAATATCTCGGCGCAGAAGGTCATCGAGCGCCTGCGCAAGGAAATGCCCAAGGTGGCCGGTGCGCAGTTGATGCTGATGGCTGACCAGGACCTGCAATTCGGCGGCGGTCGCGAGCAGACCACTTCGCAGTACAGCTACATCCTGCAAAGTGGTGATCTGGGCGCCTTACGCGAGTGGTACCCGAAAGTGGTCACCGCGCTGCGCGCCTTGCCGGAACTGACTGCCATCGACGCCCGTGAAGGACGCGGTGCGCAGCAGGTGACGCTGATCGTCGACCGCGATCAGGCCAAGCGCCTGGGCGTGGATATGAACATGGTCACGGCCGTGCTCAACAACGCCTACAGTCAGCGGCAGATTTCCACGATCTACGACAGCCTCAACCAGTATCAGGTGGTGATGGAGGTCAATCCGAAATACGCTCAGGATCCGGTGACACTCAAGCAGGTTCAGGTAATCACCGCCGACGGTGCGCGGATTCCGCTGTCGACCTTCGCCCATTATGAAAACAGCCTGGAAGACGACCGGGTCAGCCACGAAGGCCAGTTCGCCTCCGAGAGCATTTCCTTCGACATGGCCGAAGGCGTGACAGTGGAGCAGGGCAGTGCGGCCATCGAGCGGGCGATTGCCAAGGTTGGCTTGCCCGAAGACGTGATCGCAAAAATGGCCGGTACAGCCGACGCTTTCGCCGCCACTCAGAAGAGCCAGCCGTTCATGATCCTCGGTGCGCTGCTGGCGGTGTATCTGGTGCTGGGTGTGCTGTATGAAAGCTACATTCATCCGTTGACGATTCTGTCGACATTGCCGTCGGCCGGGGTCGGTGCGTTGCTGTCGATCTATGTACTGGGCGGCGAATTCAGCCTGATCTCGCTGCTCGGGCTGTTCCTGCTGATCGGTGTGGTGAAGAAGAACGCGATCCTGATGATCGACCTGGCGCTGCAACTGGAGCGTCATCAAGGCATGGCGCCGCTGGAGTCGATCCGCAGCGCCTGTCTGCAACGCTTGCGGCCGATCCTGATGACCACGCTGGCAGCGATCCTCGGCGCCTTGCCGTTGCTGCTGAGCCGGGCCGAAGGCGCGGAAATGCGCCAGCCGCTGGGCCTGACCATCATCGGCGGGCTGGTTTTCAGCCAGGTGCTGACCCTTTACACCACGCCTGTGGTTTACCTCTATCTCGACAAGCTGCGCCATCGTTTCAACAAATGGCGTGGCGTGCGCACCGATGCCGCTCTGGAAACTCCGCTATGACTGACCGTTCGCTTATCAATCTGGCTACCGTTCGCGGCTCGCGTCTGCTGAGCCTGTCGCTGTGCGTGGCGATGCTCAGTGCGTGCGCCGTCGGCCCGGACTACCAGCGCCCGCAGACCGCCGAAATCGCCCAGTACAAGGAAGCCGAAGGCTGGCGTCAGGCCAACCCGAGCGATTCCCTGGCACGCGGTGCCTGGTGGGAGCTGTATGGCGACCGTCAGCTCAACGAGCTGATCGAGAAACTCAACAGCTCGAACCAGACCGTCGCCCAGTCCGAAGCCCAGTACCGTCAGGCCCAGGCCTTGGTGCGCAGCGCGCGCGGGGCGTTTTACCCGAGTGTCGATCTGAGCGCCGGCAAGACCCGTTCCAGCCAGGGCACCGGCAGCAGCAGTTCGAGCCTGAGCAGTTCCTCCAGCGGTATCCGTGACACTTACAACGCGCAACTGGGCGTGAGTTGGGAAGCGGATGTCTGGGGCAAGTTGCGTCGTGGCCTTGAAGCCAATGAAGCCAGCGCCCAGGCGAGCTACGCCGATCTGGCGGCGATGCGCTTGAGCCAGCAGTCGGAACTGGTGCAGAACTACCTGCAACTGCGGGTGATCGATCAGCAGAAACGCTTGCTCGAATCGACAGTGGCCGCCTATGAGCGCTCGCTTAAAATGACCATGAACCAGTACAACGCCGGGGTTTCCGGGCGTGACGCGGTGGCGCAGGCACAGACCCAGCTGAAAACCACTCAGGGCGATCTGGTCGACCTGATCTGGCAACGGGCGCAGTTCGAAAACGCCATCGCGGTACTGACCGGCCAGCCGCCCGCCGAATTCAACATTGCCGAAACCCAGGACATTCCCAAGCTGCCGCAGATCCCGCTGAGTCTGCCGTCGCAGTTGCTCGAGCGCCGTCCGGACATCGCCTCGGCCGAGCGCTCGGTGATTGCGGCCAACGCCAACATCGGCGTGGCCAAGGCCGCGTACTACCCGGACTTCAGCCTGAGCCTGAGCGGCGGCTACAGCAGCAGTACCTCGCAGAACCTGATCAGCCTGCCGAACCGCTTCTGGTCGGTGGGGCCGAAAATGACCCTGCCGCTGTTCGACGGCGGCATCCGCTCGGCCGAAGTCGACCGCACCGAAGCCGTGTACGACCAGACCGTGGCCAAATACCGCCAGACCGTGCTCGACGGTTTCCGCGAAGTGGAAAACTATCTGGTGCA
This sequence comes from Pseudomonas sp. GW456-12-10-14-LB2, assembly GCF_002884345.1. NCBI lineage: Bacteria > Pseudomonadati > Pseudomonadota > Gammaproteobacteria > Pseudomonadales > Pseudomonadaceae > Pseudomonas > Pseudomonas sp. GW456-12-10-14-LB2. The sequence goes on along the minus strand of NZ_POHV01000025.1, from coordinate 81,785 downwards.
ATTGAAGGTGTACGAAGACGAAGCGGCCGTCCGCCAGGAAGCCCTCGATGCGGCGCGGGACTCGTTGCGTCTGACTGAAAACCAGTACAAGGCCGGGGTGATTGCTTATCTCGACGTGGTGACGGTGCAGGCGACGGCGTTGAGTAATGAACGCACTGTCCTGAATATCCTGCAGAGCCGTTTGATTGCCAGCGTGCAGTTGATCGCAGCGCTGGGCGGTGGTTGGGACGGGCAGCTGGAAACCACTGATAACCGCTGAAACCGAGCTGGTAACGATCTTCTCAAGACCCTGAATTAGAGCCCTGTCAGACGATCAAACAAGCGTTTCATCGGGTTGATGGCCATTTGATTACTTTGTCAGTGAATTCTTTTACGCAATCAGTACAATCGGCGCATTTGGCCCCGCCGAGAACGGACGCAGTACGGCGGGGTGGTCACGAGAATTCTCATGCTCATCGGTAGCTATTCCTTCACGCTGGTTTTCATTTCGCTGTGTGTGGCGATCCTCGCTTCCTACACCGCGCTCGATCTCACCGGGCGCATTGCCACTGCCAAGGGCCGCGCCGTGCATTTATGGACGGCCGGCGGGGCGTTTGCCATGGGCATCGGCGTCTGGTCGATGCACTTCATTGGCATGCTGGCGTTCAAGCTGCCGATCAGCCTCGGTTACGACATTTCGATCACGGCGCTCTCATTGTTGATCGCCGTGCTGTCCTGCGGTTTTGCGCTGTGGCTGGTCAGCCAGCCGAAACTGCCAGCCTGGCAACTGGCCTTTGGCGCGTTGATCATGGGCGCCGGCATCAGCGCCATGCACTACACCGGTATGGCCGCGATGCGCATGCAGCCAGGCATCGACTACGATCCGACACTGTTCGGCGCCTCGTTGTTGATCGCTGTCGGCGCGTCCGCGGCAGCGCTGTGGATCGCTTTCCGACTGCGTCAACACTCGCCTTACGTGCGGTTGTTCCGTGCCGGGGCGGCGATTGTCATGGGCGTGGCGATTGTCGGCATGCACTACACCGGGATGGCGGCGGCGCGGTTTCCCGACGGCAGTTTCTGTGGTGCGGCGCTCAGCGGCCTGAACGGCAATGGGCTCGACAATCTGGTGCTGATCACCACGCTGGCGGTGCTGGCCATCGCGCTGCTGACCTCGATTCTCGACGCGCGTCTGGAAGCCCGCACGGCTGATCTGGCCCATTCGTTGACCGTCGCCAACCGCGAACTCACCCAACTGGCCTTGCACGACACCCTGACCGGCCTGCCGAACCGCATGTTGCTGGACGACCGGATCAATCAGGCGATGAAAAAGGTCAACGAACAGGGCGGCTGTTTTGCGCTGATGTTCATCGATCTGGACGGCTTCAAACCGGTCAACGACGCTTTCGGTCACCACATGGGCGACCAGTTGCTGCGCGAAGTGGCGGTGCGACTGCGTGAGGACTTGCGCAGCCTCGACACGCTGGCGCGGATCGGCGGCGATGAATTTGTCTTGCTGGTGCGCCTGACCGAGCCCAACGATGCGTTGGGTCTGGCGGCGCGTCAGGTCGGCCTGATCGCGCAGTCGTTCCGGGTCGCCGAACATGAACTGCAGATTTCCGCCAGCGTCGGCATCGCCCTGTATCCGGGCAACGGCCAGAACGCGCAGGAACTGCTGATGAACGCCGACGCCGCGATGTATCACGCCAAGGGCGGCGGCAAGAACGGCTACAGCTTCTTCGACGCCTCGATGAACAGCAACGCCCGCAAGCAGCTGCAATTGCTGCAGGACTTGCGGGCGGCGCTTGAGCACGGCGAGTTCAGCCTGCATTACCAACCCAAATTCCATGCGGCCGATGGTCGTCCGGTCGGTGCCGAGGCGCTGGTGCGCTGGGAACATCCGACCCAAGGCATGCTGATGCCGGACAAGTTCATCGATCTGGCGGAGAAGACCGGACTGATCATTCCGATTGGCGAATGGGTGCTCAACGAAGCCTGCAGGCAGATGCGCGAATGGTACGTGCTGGGTTACACCGACTGGCGGATTGCGGTGAACCTGTCGGCATTGCAGTTCTGCCACTCAGGACTGGTGCGCAGCGTGGCCAAGGCCCTGGCCACCCACCATTTGCCGGCCAACAGCCTGACCCTGGAAATCACCGAAACCACCGCCATGAGCGACGCCGATGCGAGCATGACGGTGTTGCAGGAGCTGGCCGACATGGGCGTCGACCTGTCCATCGATGATTTCGGCACCGGCTATTCGAGCCTGATGTATCTCAAGCGTCTGCCGGCCAACGAGCTGAAAATCGACCGCGGTTTTGTCCGCGATCTGGAACACGACAGCGATGACGCGGCTATCGTCTCGGCGATCGTCGCCCTCGGTCAGGCACTGGGGCTGCGCATCGTGGCTGAAGGTGTGGAGACCGACTCGCAGCAGGATTTCCTGACGCAACTGGGCTGCGATTCACTGCAAGGTTATCTGCTCGGTCACCCGATGCCGGCGGATCGCTTTCTGCAGGACATCGCGCGCGGCAAACCATTGGCGGTGAGCTGAGCCGCTAATCGCAGGTCATGCAAAACCCTGCAATGACGGTTATTCTTGCCCCGACTGTCACGTGTGCATCGGGGGAAAGGCCAGCATGGATAAAGTCATTGTGATCACCGGCGGCGGTCGAGGAATCGGCGCCGCCACTGCATTGTTGGCTGCCGAGCAAGGCTACCGGATCTGCATCAATTACCAGACGGACGAACAGGCCGCTCACCACGTGCTCGATCAGGTGCGTGAGCGCGGCGCCACGGCCATCGCTGTGCGCGCCGATGTCAGTATCGAAGACGAAGTGATCGCGCTGTTCAACCGGGTCGACAGCGAACTGGGCCGCGTCACTGCCCTGGTGAACAACGCCGGCACCGTGGGGCAAAAATCCCGGGTCGACGAAATGTCCGAATTCCGCATCCTCAAAATCATGAAAACCAACGTCTTGGCGCCGATTCTCTGCGCCAAGCACGCGATCCTGCGCATGTCGCCCAAACATGGCGGGCAGGGCGGGAGCATCGTCAACGTTTCCTCGGTCGCCGCGCGGCTGGGATCGCCCAACGAATACGTCGATTACGCAGCGTCCAAAGGCGCGCTGGATACGTTCACCATCGGCCTGTCCAAGGAAGTGGCGGGCGAGGGGATTCGCGTGAATGCGGTGCGTCCGGGCTACATCTATACCGATTTCCACGCGTTGAGCGGCGACCCGGATCGGGTCAGCAAGCTGGAGTCGGCAATTCCGATGGCCCGGGGCGGCCGGCCGGATGAGGTGGCGGAGGCGATTGTGTGGTTGCTGTCGGACAAGGCTTCGTATGCCACCGGGACTTTTGTCGATCTCGGCGGCGGCCGTTAATGATCGTTCCCACGCTCCGCGTGGGAATGCAGCCCGGGACGCTCCGCGTCCCTTCCAGAGCTGGAACGAGGATCGTCCCTTGAGGCATTCCCACGCGGACGGTTCGACGCCTCGACGTGGGAACGATCATCGTCTAGGCGTTGAACTGGTTGCGTGGGAACGATCAGCGTTCTTTCAGAACGACCGCACAATCCGCCCCAACGTCTCCATTGCCTTCTCCGCATCCTCGGTCCACGGGCTGCCGTAGTTCAATCGAATGCAATTCCTGAATCTTTGGGTCGGCGAAAAAATCGGCCCCGGCGCGATGCTGATCCCCTGCGCCAACGCCATCTGAAACAACTTCAACGAATCCATCTGCGGTGGCAGTTCCAGCCACAGGAAGTAGCCGCCGGCCGGTTGGCTCACGCGCGTCTGCGCCGGGAAGTAGCGGGCGATGGCTGCGAGCATCGCGCTTTGCTGTTCTTCCAGGGCGTAGCGCAGTTTGCGCAGGTGACGGTCGTAGCCGCCGTGTTGCAGGTAGTCGGCGATGGCGGCTTGCGCGGGCATTGAGGCGCACAGCGAGGTCATCAGTTTCAGCCGTTCGATCTTTTGCGCGTAGCGGCCGGCGGCGACCCAGCCGATGCGGTAGCCGGGGGCCAGGCTTTTGGCGAACGAACCGCAATGCATCACCAAGCCTTCGGTGTCGAAGGCCTTGGCCGGTTTCGGTGCCTGCTGCCCGTAATAAAGTTCGGCGTAGACGTCGTCTTCGATCAGCGGCACTTGATGCTGTTTCAGCAGTTCCACCAGCTCCTGTTTCTTGGCCTCGGGCATGGTCGCGCCCATCGGGTTCTGGAAACTGGTCATGCACCAGCAGGCCTTGATCGGGTGCCGCTCGAGTGTCTGGGCGAGCACGCCGAGGTCGATGCCGTCGCGCGGGTGCACGGGGATTTCCACGGCTTTGAGCTTCAGGCGTTCGAGCACTTGCAGGCTGGCGTAAAACGCCGGGGCTTCGATGGCCACCAGATCGCCGGGTTCGGTCACCGCTTGCAGGCACAGGTTCAGCGCTTCGAGGGCGCCGTTGGTGATCAGCAGTTCTTCCATCGGCAGCATCAGCCCGCCGACCATGTAGCGCAGCGCAATCTGCCGACGCAGTTGCGGGTTGCCCGGCGACATGTCGGTGACCACCATGCGCGGGTCCATTTCCCGGGCGGCGCTGGCCAGTGAGCGGGACAAGCGTTGCAGCGGGAACAGGGTCGGGCTGGGGAATGCCGAGCCAAACGGCACGGTGCTCGGGTCTTTGATCGATTCGAGTACCGAGAACACCAGCTCGCTGACGTCGACCTTGGTGGACTCGTTGACCTGGCTGCTAATCACCGGCTCCGAGAACGGGCTCGGGGCGTGGGTGTTGACGAAGTAGCCGGAGCGCGGCCGGGCACGGATCAGGCCTCGTCGTTCCAGCAGGTAATAGGCCTGGAACACCGTGGACGGGCTGACGCCGTAAGTCTGGCTTGCGTAGCGTACCGACGGCACCCGCTGACCGGGGCCGAGGACGCCGGAGCGGATCAGTTCAGCGATGTCGTCGGCGAATTTTTCGTAGCGTTTCATCGGGGGCCTTGGTGCTGGTTGAATGTGTAGAGTGTCAGGGAAAAGCCCCCTCACCCTAGCCCTCTCCCGGAGGGAGAGGGGACTGATCGGGGGATGCTTCAGAGTTACATCGACCTGATCGTTCTGCTGTGAATCCATAATCGACTCGGTTTTTCAGGTCGATGTATAACGCCAGACATTGCGGTCGGTTCCCTCTCCCTCTGGGAGAGGGCTAGGGTGAGGGGCAGTTGTACTGACACACCACACCCCCCGAAACCGCCGCCATCTTAAAGCCTCACCGATTCATCGGCGCAACAAACCGGCTCTTCGCCACGCTATAAACCTCAGGCTCATCACTGTCGGCAATCTTGAAACTCAAGGTCTGCGAGCTGCTGGCCGCACGTTCCGTAGTCATCGCCACGGACACCGGCACATCGACAATTTCGCCCGGCGCCAGGCTCAGCTCAGTCTTGCCTTGCAGCTGGAAGCCGTTGCCATCCACCAGGCTCAGGTTGTAGTCCTGACGCTGCTGGGTCTTGTTGATGATCTTGAGGGTGTAGATGTTCTCGATCTGGCCCTGACCGTTCTCACGGAACAGACCACGATCCTTGGTCACGTCCAACGACACCATCGGTCGCTCGACCAGCGCCAGGGCGAGGGCGCCGATCATCACCACCAGCACCGCGACGTAGCCGATCAATCTCGGGCGCAACAAGTGCGTCTTGCCACCCTGCAACTCGCGCTCGGAGGTGTAGCGAATCAGGCCGCGAGCGTAATTCATCTTGTCCATGATCGAGTCGCAGGCATCAATGCACGCCGCGCAGCCGATGCATTCCATTTGCAGGCCGTCGCGGATGTCGATGCCGGTCGGGCAGACCTGCACGCACAACTGGCAGTCGATGCAATCGCCGAGGCCGGCTTCGGCCGGTTTCATGTCGCGTTTGCGCGGGCCTCGGTTTTCGCCACGGGCCACGTCGTAGGAAATCGCCAGGGTGTCCTTGTCGAACATCACGCTCTGGAACCGCGCATACGGGCACATGTGCATGCACACCGCCTCACGCAGCCAGCCGGCGTTGATGTAGGTGGCGGCGGTGAAGAACAGCACCCAGAACAGACTGACGCCGCCGATCTGCAAGGTCAGCAGTTCTTCGGCCAGCGGCCGGATCGGGGTGAAGTAGCCGACGAAGGTCAGACCGGTCAGCACACTGATCGCTAGCCACAGCGTGTGCTTGGCCGCACGCCGGGCCAGTTTGTTCAGGCTCCACGGTGCAGCCTGCAGCTTGATCCGCTGGTTGCGTTCACCTTCGGTGATCTTCTCGCACCACATGAAGATCCACGTCCACGAACTCTGCGGGCAGGTGTAACCACACCAGACCCGGCCGGCGAACACGGTAATCGCGAACAGGCCGAACGCGGCGATGATCAGCAGCGCCGAGAGCAGAATGAAATCCTGCGGCCAGAAGGTCGCGCCAAAGATGTGGAATTTGCTTTCGGAAAGGTCCCAGAGCACCGCCTGACGACCGCCCCAGTTCAGCCACACCGTGCCGAAAAACAACAGGAACAGAAACCCCGCGCCGCTCATGCGCAGGGTGCGGAAAAGGCCGGTGAAGCTGCGGGTGAAGATCTGGTTGTCGCTGGTGGCGTGTTTCGCCTTCATTGGGCGCGCCGGTACTTTTTTTATCCGGGGAGATGCTTCTACGGTTCGGACGGGGATTCGTTCGCTCATGGTCGTTCGCTCATCAGCCTCCATCAGGCCAGGGAACTATGAGCGTCGATCTGTTTGCATAACAGACTCAGGTATTTCAATAAAAAGCGTATCAGATGGGTTTCGCACAAACGCCTGCGACAACTTGAAGCAGCCCGTGGGCCGAGGCGCAGACGCCTATCCCAGACACCTGCGCCGGTTGTTGATCGAGGTCAGTCAAATCACCGAATCACTGTCGTCGGCCTTCAGGTGTTTGCGTCCATCCCTGGCGCCGGCGACGGTCAATGCATCTGCTTCGGCCTCGGTGACGTAGATGCGCCGTCCTTCCACTTCGACGAACGACATGGCTTTTTCGCTATCTGTCCTGACTTCCAGCGTGTCGCAGATCCGGATTTCCTCACCGTTTTCAACGGTGAAAAAACAGACTTTCGATTCCGGATTGCTTTCATCGATACGAAGGGGCATGGGGTTGTCCTTTTTTCACGGGAGTCTGAATCGTTAGGGTGCGCGGTTCTGCAGATCGTTCTACGCAACCGATTAATGGTCGGCGCTGTCCATCCTTTATCAACTCATAACAAGGACTGGCCGATGAACGCCTGGTGGCATGAAGTGTGGGAAACCCTGCAAGCGGAATTCGCCGACATCGGCGACGCCTCGCAGCTGACCCGGATCACCGTGCGCCTGCTGATGGCGGCGATATTGGGCGGGATTCTCGGGTTTGAGCGCGAGCACAAGGGCAAGGCTGCCGGGGTGCGAACGCACATGCTGGTAGCCCTTGGCGCGGCGTTGTTCGTGCTGGTACCGCAATTGTCCGGTTCCCAGGCCGACGCGATGAGCCGGGTGGTGCAGGGCGTGATTGCCGGGATCGGCTTTCTCGGGGCCGGCACCATCCTGAAAAATCATGAAGGCGACGAAGGCCACGTCAAGGGCCTGACCACCGCCGCCGGTTTGTGGATGACTGCCGCCATCGGCGTCGCGGCCGGTCTGGGCCGCGAGGCGACGGCGGTGCTCAGTACGTTGCTCGCGTTGGGAATATTCAGTGTCATGCCGCGGATCGTCAGGGTCTTCGAAAAGGATCACATCGAGAAGGACCGCATCGAGAAAGACCACAGCGACCTACGCTGATCAGACGATTACCGGCGGCATGGTCGTGGGTGGTTCTTCCTTCGGTGGTGGCGTGGTGCCAGGCGGTTCCTGTTCGGGAATCGGCTGCGGCTCGGTCTCGGGCAGCGTCGGTTTATCGATGTTCGGATCGGGTGTTTCAGCGGGAATCGGAATAGTCATCGGGTGAACCTCCGTGTGGCACTTGGCGTGGGACGTGCTTAAGTGGATTGACCACTTCACTGCGAAATCGATCCGATTTTGTAGCGCGGCAAATCCCTGTGAACTTTTCCCGGCGACGGCCGCTCGGAACCTGAGAGAGTTCATCATCGGGCGAAGGCCCGGCCGTGACCGCCAAACAGGCAAACGAGCGTCCTTGGGGCGTTAAGGAGAGATGCTCAATGACTGCTGAAAAACCCTCGGAACAGAGCTACAACCCGCATATACCGCTGTCGCAGGCCTTGCTGCTGCCGCGCATCGTCATTGAAAACACCGCGCCGACCCTCGACGGCGGACAGTTTGCCGTCAAGGCGATTGCCGGCCGGGAGATCGTGGTCACCAGCAAGGTGTTCGCCGACGGTCACGACAAACTGGCGGTGCGCATACGCTGGCGCGAAGAGGGCGATGAGTCGTGGCAGACCGAGGTCATGTCCGATCAGGGCAATAACGGCTGGAAAGGCGTTTTCCAGCCACAGCGCGTGGGCCGTTATCTGTTTCTGATCGAAGCCTGGATCGACCAGTTCGCCAGTTTTCAGTACGAACTGGAGAAAAAGCACACCGCCGCCGTCCCGGTCAGCCTCGAGCTGCAAGAGGGGCGCACCATGGTGCAACAGGCCGCCGAGCGCAGTGAAGGTCAGCTCAGCGAACAACTGGCCGGCCTGCACCACGAATTGTCCGGCCTGCTCGAAACCGAGCAGGTCGCGTTGTTTCTGCACTCGCGCAGTGCGCAACTGATGGCCGAGGCCGATCATCGCGCCTACCTGAGCCTCAGCCCGGAATTCCCGGTGGACGTCGAGCGCGAACTGGCGGAATTCGCCAGCTGGTACGAACTGTTTCCCCGCTCGATCACCGACGATCCCGCCCGCCACGGCACCTTCAATGACGTGCACGCGCGCCTGCCGATGATTCAGGACATGGGCTTCGACGTGTTGTACTTCACGCCGATCCACCCGATTGGCCGCAGCCACCGCAAGGGCCGCAACAACTCCCTGACCGCCGGCCCGGACGATCCCGGCAGTCCTTATGCGATCGGCAGCGAGGAGGGCGGCCACGAAGCGATTCACTCGCAGCTCGGCACCCGCGAGGACTTTCGCCGGCTGGTGGCTGCTGCCGCTGACCATGGTCTGGAAATCGCCCTCGATTTCGCCATTCAGTGTTCCCAGGATCACCCGTGGCTCAAGCAGCATCCGGGCTGGTTCAACTGGCGGCCGGACGGCACGATCAAATACGCAGAGAACCCGCCGAAGAAATACCAGGACATCGTCAACGTCGACTTCTACGCACCGGAAGCGATTCCAAGCCTGTGGGTCGAATTGCGCGACATCGTGGTCGGCTGGGTGCAGGAGGGCGTGAAGATCTTTCGGGTCGACAACCCGCACACCAAGCCGCTGCCGTTCTGGCAATGGTTGATCGCCGATGTCCGTACGTTGTACCCGGAAGTGATCTTCCTCGCTGAAGCCTTCACTACGCCGGCGATGATGGCGCGGCTGGGCAAGGTCGGTTACACCCAGAGCTACACCTATTTCACCTGGCGCAACACCAAGGCCGAACTGGCGACCTATTTCAGCGAACTCAATGAATCGCCGTGGCGCGAGTGCTACCGGCCGAATTTCTTCGTCAACACCCCGGACATCAACCCGGCGTTCCTGCATGAATCGGGACGTCCCGGATTTCTCATCCGCGCGGCGCTGGCGACCATGGGCTCGGGCTTGTGGGGTATGTATTCCGGGTTCGAACTGTGCGAATCGGCGCCGGTGCCGGGCAAGGAGGAGTACCTCGATTCCGAGAAGTACGAGATCCGCGTCCGCGACTTCAACCAGCCCGGCAACATCATTGCCGAGATCGCCCAGCTCAACCGCATCCGCCGCCAGAACCCGGCGCTGCACAGCCATCTGGGACTGAAGATCTACAACGCCTGGAACGACAACATTCTGTATTTCGGCAAACGCAGCGCGGACGGCAGCAATTTCATTCTGGTGGCCGTCAGCCTCGATCCGCATAACGTTCAGGAAGCGAATTTCGAGCTCCCGCTGTGGGAAATGGGCCTGCCGGACGATGCCACCACCCACGGCGAAGACCTGATGAATGGCCATCGCTGGGACTGGCACGGCAAGTACCAGTTCATGCGGATCGACCCGGCTTACCAGCCGTTCGGAATCTGGCGGATCACTTCTTCCTGATCGACTTGATCGGTTCCTGATCGTTCCCACGCTCCGCGTGGGAATGCCGCCATGGACGCTCTGCGTCCGCTTTGGGACGCGGAGCGTCCCGGTATGCATTCCCCACGCAGAGCGTGGGAACGATCAGCGATCAGCGATCTGCGCAGGGCGCCCTTATTGAATTCAACAGGAGTTTCACATGGCGAAGAAACCCAAGGCTGCCACCTTCATCAAAGACCCGCTCTGGTACAAGGACGCGGTCATCTATCAAGTTCACGTCAAATCCTTTTTCGATTCCAACAACGACGGGATCGGCGACTTTCCCGGCCTGATCGCCAAACTCGATTACATCGCCGAACTCGGCGTCAACACCATCTGGCTGTTGCCGTTCTACCCCTCGCCACGCCGCGACGACGGTTACGACATTGCCGAATACCGTGGCGTGCACAGCGATTACGGGACGATGGCCGACGCCAAGCGGTTCATTGCCGAAGCACACAAACGTGGCTTGCGGGTGATCACCGAGCTGGTCATCAACCACACCTCCGATCAGCACCCGTGGTTCCAGCGGGCGCGCAAGGCCAAGCCCGGTTCGGCGGCGCGGGATTTCTATGTGTGGTCGGATGACGACCAGAAATACGACGGCACCCGAATCATTTTTCTCGACACCGAAAAGTCCAACTGGACCTGGGATCCGGTAGCCGGCCAGTACTTCTGGCACCGCTTCTATTCGCACCAGCCGGACCTCAATTTCGACAACCCGCAAGTCATGAAAGCCGTGCTGTCGGTGATGCGCTACTGGCTGGACATGGGCATCGACGGCCTGCGCCTGGATGCGATTCCGTACCTGATCGAACGCGACGGCACCAACAACGAAAACCTTCCGGAAACCCACGACGTCCTCAAGCAGATCCGCGCCGAGATCGACGCCAACTACCCGGATCGCATGCTGCTCGCCGAAGCCAATCAATGGCCGGAAGATACTCAGCTGTATTTCGGCGACACAGACGCCGAGGGTGTGAATGGCGATGAATGCCACATGGCGTTCCACTTCCCGCTGATGCCCCGGATGTACATGGCGCTGGCCCAGGAAGACCGCTTCCCGATCACCGACATCCTGCGTCAGACCCCGGAGATCCCGGCCAATTGCCAATGGGCGATCTTCCTGCGCAACCACGATGAGCTGACGCTGGAGATGGTCACCGACAAAGAACGCGACTACCTCTGGAACTACTACGCCGCCGACCGTCGCGCTCGGATCAATCTCGGGATTCGCCGGCGTTTGGCGCCGCTGATGGAGCGTGATCGCCGCCGCATCGAACTGCTCAACAGTCTGCTGCTGTCGATGCCCGGCACGCCGACCCTGTATTACGGCGATGAAATCGGCATGGGCGACAACATCTATCTGGGCGACCGCGACGGCGTGCGTACACCGATGCAGTGGTCGATCGACCGCAACGGCGGATTCTCTCGCGCCGATCCGGCCAGTCTGGTGCTGCCGCCGATCATGGACCCGCAATACGGCTACCAGTCGGTCAACGTCGAAACTCAGGCCGGCGACCCGCATTCGCTGCTCAACTGGACCCGACGCCTGCTGACCGTGCGCAAGCAGTCCAAGGCGTTCGGTCGCGGCACGCTGAAAATGCTCTCGCCGGCCAATCGTCGCGTGCTGGCCTACACCCGTGAATACACCGGGCCGGACGGCAAGCACGAAACCATCCTGTGCGTGGCCAACGTGTCGCGCAGCGCACAAGCGGTGGAGCTCGACCTGTCGGCCTACGTCGGTATGGTGCCGGTGGAAATGCTCGGCGGTAACGCGTTCCCGCCCATTGGCCAGTTGAGTTTCCTGCTGACCCTGCCGCCTTACGGTTTCTACTGGTTCGGCCTGGCGGCGGAAAACCAGATGCCGAGCTGGCACGTCGAGCCGGCGCAGAGCCTGCCGGACTTCACCACGCTGGTGCTGAAAAAGCGCATGGAAGAACTGCTCGAAGCGCCGTCCCGCGCCACCCTCGAACAGGCGATCCTGCCGAGCTGGCTGCAAAACCGACGCTGGTTCGCCGGCAAGGACGCTGCGATTGACCAGGTGAAACTGGCCTACGGCGTGCGCTTCGGCGACGCGCAGCATCCGGTGCTGCTCAGTGAAATCGAAGTGCAGAGCGGCGGGCAGACCAGCCGTTATCAATTGCCGTTCGGCTTCATTGCCGAAGATCAGGTCGGGCCGGCGTTGCCGCAACAACTGGCTTTGGCCCGAGTGCGTCGGGTGCGTCAGGTCGGGTTGATCACCGATGCGTTCAGTCTCGAAGCGTTTATTCGCGCGGTGCTCGAAGGCATGCAGAGCGGAACGGTGCTGGAATCCAGTGAGGGCGAGATCCGTTTCGAGGCAACGTCGCAACTGGAAAAACTCGGCCTCGGTGCGGAATCCGAAGTGCGCTATCTGTCCGCCGAGCAGTCCAACAGTTCGGTGGTGATCGGCAACAGTCTGGTGCTCAAGCTGATCCGCAAAGTCGCTTCCGGCGTACACCCGGAACTGGAGATGAGCGCTTACCTGACGGCGGCCGGATTTGCCAATATCTCTCCGCTGCTCGGCTCGGTGATTCGCCGGGACGGGAAGGGCGAAGACAACCTGCTGATGATCGCCCAAGGCTACCTGAGCAATCAGGGCGATGCCTGGGAATGGACGCAGAACAACCTTGAACGGGCGCTGCGCGATGAATTGGCGGACGCCGTGTCCGAGCAGGCGCAACACTACAACGCCCTGGGTGAACTGAAGGATTTTGCCGGCATGCTCGGCCAGCGTCTTGGGGAAATGCATCAGGTGCTGGCAGCGCCAAGCGACAACCAGGACTTCGCGCCGCAAGTCAGTTCGGCCAAGGATGCGCAGGCGACCGGCAAGGATGTCGCGGCGCAGGTCGAGCATGCGTTGAAGTTGCTCAAGCAGCATCAGGGCGAACTCGACGCGGCGGATCAGAAGCTGGTCGGTCGGTTGCTCGACAACAAGAAAACCATCCTTGCCCACGTGCAGGAGTTGGCCAAACAGTCCGCTGGCGGCTTGCGGATCCGCGTGCACGGCGACCTGCATTTGGGGCAGGTGCTGGTGATCAAGGGCGACGCCTACCTGATCGACTTCGAGGGCGAACCGGCGCGGCCACTGGCCGAACGCCGGGGCAAGCACAGCCCGTACAAGGACGTCAGTGGTGTGCTGCGTTCCTTCGATTACGCCGCGGCCATGGCCCTGAATGTGCACAACGTCGACAACAGCCCCGAGGCCGAAGCCGCGCGTCGGCGGGTCACGGAGCGTTACCTGCGTGAAGCCCGGGAAGCATTTCTCCAGGCATATCGCCAAGCGGCAGCTAGTCTTGATCATGCCTGGCAAGATCCTGAAGGTGCCGACGCCGCACTGGCGTTGTTCGGTCTGGAGAAAGCGGCCTACGAAGTGGCCTATGAAGCCGAAAATCGCCCCACCTGGCTGCCCGTGCCGCTGCACGGTCTGTACGGGTTATTGACGGGGCTCAAACCCTTTTCCGATCTTGGTGGAGAGTAGTCATGAGTTTCTCGAACAGGGAACAGGGTCACGCTAAAGAAAGATTGCTGCCCACTGCAAAAGACATTGATGCTTTGGTGCGCGCAGAACATCACGACCCGTTTTCCATTCTTGGCCCCCACGGCGATGGTGCCGGCGGGCAATTTATCCGGGCGTATCTGCCCGGCGCGTTGAGTGTTTCTGTCGTCGATAAAAACAGTGGCGAAGAGCTCGGTCCGCTGGAGGCCACCGAAACACCGGGGCTGTTTGTCGGCCATTTCGAGGGCGCACGGCCGTACCTGTTGCGCACTCGCTGGGCCGGTGGCGAGCAGGTCGCGGAAGATCCTTACAGCTTTGGCCAGTTGCTCGGTGAAATGGACCTGTACCTGTTTGCCGAAGGCAATCACCGCGACCTCAGCAGTTGCCTCGGTGCGCAGCTGAAAACCGTCGATGGCGTTGATGGCGTGCGTTTCGCGGTGTGGGCACCGAATGCCCGACGTGTGTCGGTGGTCGGTGATTTCAACGTGTGGGATGGTCGGCGGCATCCGATGCGCCTGCGGCATCCGTCTGGCGTGTGGGAATTGTTCATTCCGCGCCTGCAAGCAGGGGAACTGTACAAGTACGAAATCCTCGGCGCCCACGGTATTCTGCCGCTGAAGGCCGACCCGATGGCACTGGCCACCAGTTTGCCGCCGGACACTGCGTCAAAAGTCGCCGCACCGTTGCAGATCGACTGGCAAGATCACGACTGGATGAGCGGCCGCCGCGAACATCAGCAACACAATGCGCCGCTGTCGATCTATGAGTTGCACGCCGGTTCCTGGCAATGCGAACTCGACGATCTCGGTGAAGTGGCGCGCCAGTACACGTGGCCGGAACTGGCCGAGCGGCTGATTCCCTATGTGAAGGAACTGGGCTTCACACATATCGAACTGATGCCGATCATGGAGCACCCGTTTGGCGGTTCATGGGGCTATCAGTTGCTGTCGCAGTTCGCTCCGAGTGCGCGATACGGCACGCCCGAGCAGTTCGGCGAGTTCGTCAATGCCTGCCACCAGGCCGGCATCGGTGTGATTCTCGACTGGGTGCCAGCGCATTTTCCCACCGACACCCATGGCCTCGCCCAATTCGACGGCACGGCACTGTACGAATACGGCAACCCGCTGGAAGGCTTCCATCAGGACTGGGACACGCTGATCTACAACCTGGGCCGCACTGAAGTGCATGGCTACATGCTGGCGTCGGCGCTGCACTGGTTGAAGCATTTCCACATTGACGGTCTGCGGGTCGATGCGGTGGCGTCGATGCTGTATCGCGACTATTCGCGCAAGGCCGGCGAGTGGGTGCCGAACCGTCATGGCGGTCGCGAGAACCTCGAAGCCATCGACTTCCTGCGGCATTTGAACGATGTGGTAGCGCTGGAGGCTCCGGGTGCGCTGGTGATCGCCGAGGAATCCACGGCGTGGCCTGGCGTCAGCCAGAGCACCCAACAAGGCGGCCTCGGTTTTGCCTACAAATGGAACATGGGCTGGATGCACGATTCGCTGCACTACATCCAGCAGGATCCGGTGTATCGCGCCCATCACCACAACGAGTTGAGTTTCGGCCTGGTGTACGCCTGGTCCGAGCGCTTCATCCTGCCGATTTCCCACGACGAAGTGGTGCACGGCAAGCATTCGCTGATCGACAAGATGCCCGGCGACCGCTGGCAGAAGTTCGCCAACCTGCGCGCCTATCTGAGTTTCATGTGGACCCATCCGGGCAAGAAGCTGCTGTTCATGGGCTGCGAGTTCGGCCAGTGGCGCGAATGGAGTCACGACCAGCAGCTCGACTGGTATCTGCTGCAATACTCGGAACACAAAGGCGTGCAGAAGCTGGTCGGCGACCTCAACCGGCTCTACCGCGAAGAGCCGGCGTTGCACGAGCAGGACGATGCGCCGCAAGGGTTTCAGTGGTTGATCGGCGACGATGCGATCAACAGCGTTTACGCATGGCTGCGCTGGAGCAAGGACGGAACGCCGGTGCTGGTGGTGGCCAACTTCACCCCGGTGCCGCGTCAGTCGTATCGCGTCGGTGTGCCGTTTGCCGGGCGCTGGAAGGAATTGCTCAACAGTGACGCCGACACGTATGCCGGTTCCAATTATGGCAACGGCGGCGGGGCGTTTACCGAAGAGGTGGCGAGTCATGGGCAGGCGTTGTCGCTGGAGCTGAATTTGCCGCCATTGGCAGTTTTGATCCTCAAGCCCGAGGGCTGACCCACGCGAGATCGTTCCCACGCAGAGCGTGGGAACGATCATGCAGAAGAAGTCACCAGCGCATCCGGACCCCCAGGCTGCCAATCAACCCGTTCAGGTCGTTGTCGTCGACATCACTGCTGTAGTCGGCACTGACGTACAGGCTCACTGTCGGCGTCATTCTGGCCACCAGTCCCAGTCCGACTTCCACCGTCGAGGACTTGCGGCTGCTGCTGATCTTGTCCACCTGATCCAGCGTCACCGTGTTGCCGGTATAAACCGTGTGCCACAGGTTCGTGCGCACGTAGGGTTCGACCGGCAGACCGTTCAGATCGTAACTGCCTTTCAAGCGTGCACCGACCCGGCCACTCCACGATGAAATGTCGCTGGAAGACGCATTGCCCGAGCCCGCATAGGGCGTGTCCAGGGTGATGCGCTGATTGATCAATTGCGCCTGCGGTTCAACCACCCAGTTTTCACCCAGACCGATCGGGAATCCGCCTTCCACCGACAGCGTCATCGCGCTGCCTTCGGTGGCCAGGCGTGCGCCTTGCTCGTTGCGGCTGAAACCGCTGACCCGACCGCCACTGGCCGACAGATCGACGTGCCAGCCCTGCGGGCCGATCAAGCTGTAGTAGGCACCCAGGCTCTGGCCTTGCAGGTTGAGGGTGTCGGTGTTCGGATCGGCGAGGGCGCGGCTGGTGATCAGTCCGCTGCCATTGGCCTTGATCTGATTGACCCCGCCGATCAGGCCGACCTGCTGGGTGTGGCCGCTGCTGCTTTTCAGGGTCAGCACGGCGGGACCTTTGAAGTCGCCAGTGCCGGGCGTGGCGAAGCCCGGGCTGAGGACGTCGGTTTGCGCCTGGCGGGACGTCTGTCCGTAGAGTTGATCCCAGGCCGAGGGCGCGAGGTCTTCGGTGATCAGGTTTGTGCCGCGCAGATCCGGCTGTGAGCTCAGCCGTTGCGGCCCCGGGGTCACGACCGTGGCGGGGAGGGTCATGACGGGAATGTCCTGGCGATACCAGGGCGTCGCCTCGTCCGCCACAGGACCCGCCTGCGCCTCCATGGACGAGCACAGCAAGATAGAACTTGAAACGGTGCAGAACGTGACTTTGATCTCTTGTGAGGTGAGTGAGGTTTTCATGGAGTTCTACCTTGCTAGCGCATGTGGTATCTCGCCTTGGCGTCTCTCCTACCCCGAACGAGGGGCGACCGAATGGAGCGTGGCGAGCCCGAGGCCGCCCGTTTTGACGAGTGGCCTGAGGTTCGCCCCGAGTAGTATTTCCGGGGGTAGTAAGGTAGAGCTAAGAAGACCGGGGCCCTTGCGTCAAGAAATTGGACGATGAGTGGTCGGGTCAAAACGGGTGATGCAAGCTTATGTTTTTGCGTATTTATCTAAGTGCTTGTTTGTAGAGCCAATGGCTGCGAAAGCCGCGAGGCAGAGACGTTTTATAGCCGACAGCCGGTCTGCGAAACCGAATGCGGCAACCGGTTTCGCATGGCTTTTAGGGTGAAGACAGCTGTCAGTATCGCGCTACAAATGCACTTCAACTGCCAGAGGCAAATGGTCCGAGAGATGCGTCCACGGTTTGTTGCCGAGGATCCGCGGGTCGTGGCTGCTGGCATTGCGCAGGTAGACCCGGTCCAGTCGCAGTAACGGGAAACGCGCAGGGTAAGTCTTGGCCGGGCGGCCGTGATGGCGTTCGAAGGCTTCGTGCAGGTAGTCGCGGCGGGCGAGGGCGACGTTGCCTTGCAACTGCCAGTCATTGAAGTCACCGGCGATGATCACCGGCGCATCGTCGGGCAGCGATTCGAGCAACTGGCAGAGCAGCTGCAACTGCAATTGCCGATGGCTTTCGAGCAGGCTCAGGTGCACGCAGATGGCATGCACTTCGGCATGCCCCGGCACATCCAGGACGCAGTGCAACAACCCGCGCCGTTCAGGGCCGGTAATGGAGACGTCGAGGTTGCGGTATTCGCGGATCGGGTATTTCGACAACAGGGCGTTGCCATGATGGCCGTCGGGATAGACCGCATTGCGGCCGTAGGCAAAATCGCTCCACATGCTGTCGGCGAGGAATTCGTACTGCGAAGTTTGCGGCCATTCGTTGTAGCGGCTGGAATGCCGCTCGTGCTCGCCCACCACTTCCTGCAGAAACACCAGATCGGCCGAGGTACTGCGCACCGCTTCGCGCAGTTCCGGAAGGATGAAACGTCGATTGAGCGCGGTGAAACCCTTGTGCGTATTGACCGTCAGCACCCGCAGGCGATGGATGGCGGACGGGGTCGAGGTCTGTGCGTCGACGGCATGACGCTTGGGATCGCTGGACACGTTCACTCCTCTGAATCATGACTGCCTGTTCATGCGACTGATCCGGGCGCGGGGAGTTCACTTTGAGTGGCTGCCCGCGCCCGACGGACCGTCAATCGACGAAAACGATCTCGTAGGGCAGGCGCATGCGTTCCAGAATCGACTTGGGCAGCAGCGGCGCGATCCCGATCGCCGGTTCGCCATTGAGTTGACTGGCGTAGGCATGGGTGGCGTGGCTCTTGCGCGCGACGGTCCAGGTATCGAGGCGCAGCTTGCGTGCGCGGTGCCAAGGAATCTGCGCCTGATCCCGTTCCGGCCAGTGCCAGGCCCAGACCGGCACATCGTGGTAGGTGGCGCCGAACTGTTGCGCGGCTTTGGCGCTGGCCCGGCCGACCACTTCATGATCGGCGGTGCCGTCGTTGCACCAGGTGCTGAAAACCACATCACCAGGACGCAGATAGCGGGCGATGAATTCGGTCAGTTGAGATTCCTGATCGTGCAGGGCGTTGTCGGTGAAACCGCCGCGCACCCATTTCAGGCTGTGCATTGGCAATCCCAGACGGCGCAGGGCTTCGACACTCTCCTGCGGGCGAAACACGCTCAGGCGTTTCTCCGACCACTGGCGAGAGCCCGGATGACTGGCGCTGCCATCGGTGATCGACAGCAGTTGCAAGGGATGGCCGAGGCTGGAAAGCAGTTGCAGCAGGCCGCCGCAGGTCACCACTTCATCGCCGGGGTGCGGGGCGATGACCACGGCGCGGGCACCGGGTGGAACCAATGTGTGGGTGTTGATGACGGGAATGTTGTCGAGCTGCGCGGCACTGTTCCAGATCTGCGCCGGCAGGCCGCTCTCGCTGAGGGATAACGGTTTCATGAGTGATACATCCTTGTTGTGTCTCGCCCTCAGTCGTGCGCGCCATGAGAGGCGTGCACGACCCGTGAAGGCTGGTGGATAGCCCTGCAGCGCTCCGAACCCTGGATTGCTGCGCTGCAGAGTATTGCTCAAGAAGGACAGTTCGTCGCGTCACAGATCAACCTGATCCGCTTTTTTTTATTCAGTCTGTGCCAACTGTCGCAGATAGTCGCCAAAACCGCCGCGTGCGCGACTGTCCAGACGGGCGCTGGTGATGACTTGCGGGCGATGGCTCCAGGCGATGCTGGCCCCGCAAAGCTCCAGTTGGCGCACCAGCTGCACATCTTCGTCACAGGACAACGGTTCGAAGCCGCCGGCGCGCACGTAGGCTTGCGCGCTGACACCCAGATTGGCGCCATGGATGTGCCGGTGACCTTCACAGGCCTGGTAATGACCGTGATAGCGAATCTGCGCGGCTTCATCGAACGTTTCATGCCAGCGCTCGACCGTCACCGTGCCGCATACCGCATCGGTGCCCAATCCCAGTTGTTCCACCAGCCAGTCTTCGGCGACGCGGCTGTCGGCGTCGGAGCAGGAAATCCAGCGAGCACCCCGATCAAGCAGTTGTTGCGCGCCGATGGCCCGGGCCTGGCCGACATTGCGGGCATCAATGCTCAAGGCCTGCACCGGATACTGGCTGACGATGTGCGCCGAACGGTCGGTACAACTGTCGAGTACCACCAGGACCTCCACCGGCTCACCGGCCAGCATCGGATGCCCGGCGGCGCGCAAGGCGGCGTGCAGGCAGTCATCGAGCCACTCTTCTTCGTTGTGTGCCGGGATCAGGATGCCAATCATCGCAACCCCTCCAGCGCGGCCACCGAACGAGGTTCGCGACTCCAGACTTCCAGCAGAAAATCCGCTTCCTGATGCAGGACCACTCGCGGCAGGTGCAACTGTTCGTGAATCAGGTCGTGAACCTGTCGGGCATTAAGCGGGCAGCCTTCGATAACCGGGCGCCAGTGACAGGCCAGTAATTGCCCGTCTGCCGTCAATGAATCACTGATGCGATGGATGACCTTCGTCAGATCCTGCCGGTCGAGGTAGTAGCCGATTTCGCTGAATACGATCAGGTCGAATTTTTCCGCCGGCCAGTCGCCAGGCAACCGACATTGACGGACTTCGGCGTGGTCGAACAGGCTAAGCCGGGTGCGCGCCAGATTGACCGCGGCGGCGCTTGTGTCGCAGCACAACAGCTGATCACAGCGTTCGGCCAGCGCGGCGCTCAGTTCGCCGTTGGCGCAACCGGGTTCGAAAATCGTCCGGTAATGCGGGCGGGGCAGGGCCGCCAGGGTCACGAGGCGTTTGCGCTGCTCGTACCAGCGCTGGCGAAATCCCCAGGGGTCGTTATTGCCGGCGAACAGGCCTTCGAAGTAGCGATCTTCGACACTCATAGAAAGACCACCTCGAATGGTTGCAGCAGTCGATCGATGACATAGGGTTTGAGCACCGGGGCCAGGCCTGCGTCGGGATCACCCTCCAGCTGGCTGGCGAAGGCGTGCACCGCATGGCGTTTGCGTGCGACCTGCTCCGGGCTGAGCAGGATTTTGCGCGCCCGTTCCCAAGGCACGATGGCGTCTTCAGGCGTTGCCCAGTGCCAGGTCCAGACCGGCAGCTCGTGGCAAATTGCACCCACCCGGCGCGCAGCCTCGACGCTGGCGCGACCGACGGCTTCGTGGTCGCTGTGGCCGTCTTCGCGCCAGGTGGTGAAGATCACGTCGTCGGGTTGCAGGTAGCGGGTCAGGTATTCACACAGCATCGATTCGCGCGCGGCGACCTGGGTGTCGGGGAAGCCGCCGCGCAGCCATTGCACCTGATGCATGGGCAGGCCAAGACGACGCAGGGCTTCGGCGGATTCCTGCGGGCGCACCACGCTCAAGCGCTCCACCGGCCAGCGCTCCGAACCTGGATGGCTGGCGCTGCCATCGGTGACCGAAATCAGTTGCAGCGTGCGCCCCGCGGCGGCGAGCTGTTGCAACAGCCCGCCGCAACCGAGCACTTCATCGTCGGGGTGCGGCGCAATCACCACCGCTCGCGATCCCGGCGGTACCAGATCAAGAATGTCGATACTGTCTACCGCTGCCAGATGACGTGAGCTCTGCCATTCCTGCAGGGAGGTGCCTTCGCCGACAATCGGATTGCGCTTCATAGGGCCCAACCCTCGCGTGGGTGCTGCGAAATCAATCGGCCCAGTGCTGCCAGATCGCGTTCAGCGTGGCTCTGGCGCAGGTAAACCGGCAAGTCGGCCGCCAGGCGGGCAAAGTGCGGATCCTTGCAGAACGGCCCGGCACCGAGCGCCCGACCTGTCTCGCGAATGACCTGTTCGGCGGCATCTTCGACCACGGCGCGTACACGGCGGGCCAGCAACTCGGCGTTGGCGTGGGGATTGCTGTCGATGTCCAGCGCACTGACGCGCAGCGCTTGAGCTGCGGCGTGCAAGGCGCTGTCGACGGCGCCGAGACTGGCCAGCGAATGGGGTTCTTCACGTCGGGCACATTGCTGGCGCAGCTGTTCACCGATTTCCCTCGCGGCGCCGTACCAGCACGCGGCAATCCCGATACCGCCGTGCCAGAACCCCGGACGTTGCAGGTAGTCGCCAGGATCGCCAATCGCCTGCGCCTCGACTTCGTCGAACAGCACCTCGACGCTGCCGGTGGCCGCCATGCCGACCGCTTGCCAGCCTTGATCGGTGACGGTCACGCCCGGTTGGTCGAGGGCCACGGCCACCAGTTGCTGGCGATCGTCCTCATCCCACGCCGTCAGCAGGGCATGACTGAGCACCGCCGCCCCGGAGCACCAGGCCTTGCGTCCGTTCAGCCGCACCAGTTGCCCCGAGCGGCCGACCCGCACCCGCGCCTGCGGTGGTTCGGCCGCCCACATGCCCCACGTGCTGCCGGGCGTCGGCGAGCCACCGAGTTGTTCGATGATTGCCAACGCATCGGTATGGCCTTCGTAGAGTTTGCACAGCCCCAGATCGTGCCCACCGACCTCGGACAGCCGTTGCCAGCGCTCCAGCGTACGACCGCTGCCGGGTAACGGCAGGCGATCGAGGCCGGCCTCGACCAGTTGCCGCAGACACAGGCCGAGGGCGGCAGTGTCGCGGTAGTCCGGCGCGTGCCGTGAGAGATAGACGGGCAAGTCCATGTCAGTCCTCTTCTTCGCGTTGCAGTTCAAACAGCAGCAGCGAGCGTCCGGTGACCGAGTACTCGTGACCGAACTCAAAACGCTCCTGGCCACGGATCGATGGCTGGTTGGTATCGATCATGCACGTCCAGAAACTGCCTTCAGGCACTTCCGGCAAGGTGAAGTTGACGATGTCGTGATGGGCGTTGACCACCAGCAGTAACGTGGCGTCGGCACCCTTGCGGCGGATCCCGGTTTCCTGGGCACGACCGTCAAGCAACATGCCCATGCAGCGGTTCTGCGCGTCATGCCAGTGCTCGGTGGTCATTTCCGTGGCGTCCGGCGCAAGCCAGGTCACGTCCTTGACGCCGATGTCCTCGTTGTATTCGCCGACCAGGAAACGCCCGCGTCGCAGGATCGGGTAGGCCAGGCGCAACTTGATCAGGCGTTTGACGAATTTCAGCAGCGCCTTGCCGTCTTCGCTCAGGTCCCAGTTGACCCAGCCGATCTCGCTGTCCTGGCAATAGGCGTTGTTGTTGCCGTCCTGGGTACGAGCAAATTCGTCACCGGCCACCAGCATTGGCGTGCCTTGGGACAAGAGCAGGGTGGCGAAGAAGTTGCGCATCTGCCGGTGGCGCAGCGCGTTGATTTCCGGGTCGTCGGTAGGGCCTTCGACGCCGTGGTTCCAGGACAGGTTGTTGTTGCTGCCGTCCTGATTGTTTTCGTCGTTGGCCTCGTTGTGCTTGTCGTTGTACGACACCAGATCGTTAAGGGTGAAACCGTCGTGAGCAGTGACGAAGTTGACCGAAGAATAAGGCCGGCGACCGCGCTGGTTGAACATTTCCCCGGAGGCCGTCATGCGGCTGGCGAAGTCGGCGAGCTGGCCGTCGTCGCCTTTCCAGAACGCGCGCACGGTGTCGCGGAACTTGTCGTTCCACTCGACCCAGCCCGGCGGGAAGTTGCCGACCTGATAGCCACCGGGGCCGCAGTCCCAAGGCTCGGCGATCATTTTCACCTGACGCAGTACCGGATCCTGGCGGCAAGCAACGAGGAAACTGTGACGTTCATCGAAACCGTCGTGATAGCGACCGAGAATGGTCGCCAGATCGAAACGGAAGCCGTCGACGTGCATTTCGCTGGCCCAGTAGCGCAGCGAGTCGGTGACCATCTGCAGCACGCACGGATGGCTCAGGTCGAGGGTGTTACCGGTACCGGAATCGTTGATGTAAAAGCGCTTGTCGTCCGGCATCAGGCGATAGTACGAGGCGTTATCGATCCCGCGCATCGACAGGGTCGGGCCTTGCTCGTTGCCTTCGGCGGTGTGGTTGTAGACCACGTCGAGAATCACTTCGAGGTTGGCGTCGTGCAGATGCGCGACCATCTCCTTGAATTCGGCGATCTTGCCGCTGGCCAGGTAGCGCGGATCCGGGGCGAAGAACGCGATGCTGTTGTAACCCCAGTAATTGGTCATGCCTTTGTGCAGCAGGTGCTGGTCGTTGACGAAGGCATGGATCGGCAGCAATTCAACAGTCGACACGCCGAGTTTGCGAATGTGCTCCAGCACGTCGTCGACCATCAGTCCGGCAAACGTGCCACGCACGTTCTCCGGCACCGAAGGGTGGCGCATGCTGATGCCGCGCACGTGGGTTTCGTAAATGATGGTCTTGTCCCACGGCACGCTGACGCGATGGTCGTGGCCCCAGGTGTGCGCCGGGTCGATGACCTTGCACTTGGGGACAAAGGGCGCACTGTCGCGCTCGTCGAAACTGAGGTCGGCGTCGGGGTGGCCGATGGTGTAGCCGAACAGCGCCTCGGACCATTTCAACTCGCCCACCAGTTGCTTGGCGTACGGGTCGATCAGCAATTTGTTGTGATTGAAGCGATGGCCGTTGGCCGGGTCGTACGGGCCGTAGACGCGATAGCCGTAGATCAGGCCCGGATGTGCATCGGGCAGGTAGCCGTGGTAGATCTCGTCGGTGTATTCCGGGAGCTCGATGCGTTCGAGTTCGACTTCGCCGGCATCGTCGAAAATGCACAACTCGACCCGGGTCGCGTTGGCGGAAAACAGCGCAAAGTTCACCCCCAGACCATCCCAGGTCGCGCCGAGCGGGAAGGGCAGGCCTTCACGGATGCGCGAGGGTTCGGCGTGCGCGGTGGGCTCGGCTTTCTTTGGACGGGTCATAGGTGCTCCTGCAAGTCAGTAAGTCGGGGTGAACATCAATCTTCTGTGGGAGCGAGCCTGCTCGCGATGGCTTTGTACCTGTTGACACCCGCGGTGGATGTCCAGCCGCAATCGCGAGCAGGCTCGCTCCCACAAGGGAATGGCGAGTTTTCGAGGACGAACGAGCCCTCGGTGGCGAGCGAACCCGCCACACGGTTATTCAAATCAATGGTTCGGGGGCGTCAGACCGCAGGCGGCTTGCGCGGCGCGCGGGGCTTTTTCTCGGTGGCTTTTTCGCCCGGGGGAATCACTTTAGCGGCACCGGCAGGCTTGGCCTTGGCCGTCGTCGCCTTGGGTTTGGCAGCGGGAGCCTTGCCATCAACGGCTTTGCTGGTGGCGGTCTTGCCGGCGGTTTTACTGCCGGCAGCCTTTGGCGATTTTTTCGGTGCCAGCGCCTCGGCTTCGGCGAGTTTGCGCGCCATCTCCCAGTGGCGCGATTCCTGGCCTTCGGGTTTACCTTCGGATTCCCAGATCTGATAGGCGAATTCGCGGATGCGTTTATCGTCGGTACTCATCGCAATGCTCCTGAACTGAACTCATGCTGCTAGACGTGTTGGATAAGCAGATTGACCGGGAAATCCCCCAGCGCGGTGCTGACCTGCAGCTCCCTGTTTTTTGTGACTGCGGTGCTCGAAAAAAGTCCCTTCAGATTTTCGTCAGAGGCGTCGAACGGTAGAACGACCCGTGTATCGCCCCAGCGCAGCGCGTCAACCATCGGCACAGCACTGTTTTCCAGCAATGTTGCGCAACGGATCGGCACGATCACGATGATCCGTCGCTCCCCATGCTCACGGGCAAACGCGAGCACGTTGTGCGCCTGGCTGCCCAGTACCTCGAGGGCCTGGTACGAACCCTGGCGAAACAACTCGGTGTCGTCGGCGCGCAGGCGCAGCACGTGGGCGATCAATGCTTGCTTGATTCGCCCGTCGCGCCAGTTGACCAACAGTTCCTGAACCGGAGCGGGAGCCTCCAGCGCCTGCTGCCGGGCGGCGTAGTCCACTGGCCGGCGGTTGTCCGGGTCGACCATGCTGAAGTCCCAGAACTCGTTGCCCTGATACAGATCCGGCACCCCCGGCACGGTCATGCGCAGCAAGGTTTGCGCCAGACCGTTGAGAGCGCCGGCGGCAGCGATGCTGTTGACGGTCTTGGCGAGCGCACCGCGCAGCAGTTCGCCTTCGGGGGCCAGCAGCAGTTGTTCGGTGAACGCCTGAGCCGCGTTTTCGTAAGCCTCGTTCGGCGCACTCCAGCTGCTTTGCAGCTTGGCTTCGCGCAGGGCTTTCTGCTGCCACTGCCAGACGCGTTTGGCGTAGTCGGCGAAACCGGCCTGATCGTCGTCGCGCAGGTCCAGCGGCCAGCTGCCGAGCAGCGCCTGATAGAGGATCAACTCGTCCGCCGACGACGGCAGTTCATCGTCATCGCGCAGCGGCCGAGCGAGCGCGCGCCACAGCTCGATCTGTTCGGCATACCAATGGCTGCGTTCGCTGAGCACGGCCAGCCGCGCGCGAGTGTCTTCGCCGCGTTTGTGGTCGTGGGTGGCGGTGGCCAGCAGGTTATCGGGGAAGCTCGCCAGACGTTGCTGGTTCACCGCGTGAAAGTCGCTGACCGGCGCGCTGAACTGCTCGGTGTTGTAACCGACGTCATTGCGCGACAGCAGCACTGCCGAGCGATACAGCGCGGTGTCTTCCACGGCTTTGGCCGCGGCCGGCGAAGTGAGCTGCTGAAAACGCACGCATGCATGCTTCAGAATCTTGCGCGAACGGCCACGGGGTTTGCGCCTCCACGGCTGGCCGCCAAGCCAACCGGCTACGGAGTCCAGCACCGGCCAATCGGCTTCGCTCAATGTCTGCCGCGCACCGTCCATGGCCTGCTGGAAAAACACCTCGTCCCGCGCCGAGCGGCCCATCGGGGTGATGTAGGTGCGATAGACCGGGAAGTGCACGATCAACGCCTGCAACACCCGACGAATCGAGCCGAGCGTGAGGTCGCGGGTCATCAGGTCATCGCGCGCCACTTGCAGCATGGCCTGGGCGACGCTTTCGCAATCGCTGGCCAGCGAGCCGTTGAGGATCTGCTGGCGCGCCAGTTGCGCTTCTTCGATAAACGCGGCGGGACGCTCGGTGCGGCGCTTCCACAAATCGCCCAGCACATGTTCGCCGTCCGGATCGTGTTGCAGCAGCGACAGCTGATTCATGAATTCGTAGCCGGTGCTGCCGTCCACGGCCCAGTCGGTGGGCAGGGTTTCGCCGTCGCCGAGGATCTTCTCGACATAGATCGGCAAGTGCCGGCCCGGCGCCAGATGGTCGAGCCGACGGCGCAGTTTGCGGCAGTAGCCGCGCGGGTCGGCTAGACCGTCGATGTGGTCGATGCGCAGCCCGTCGATCAATCCCTCGCCGATCAACTGGAAAATCTTTTGGTGGGTCGCTTCGAACACTGCCGGACGCTCGACGCGCAAACCGCCGAGTTCGTTGATGTCGAAGAAGCGCCGCCAGTTGATGTCATCCGCCGCCGTGCGCCAACTCGCGAGGCGATAGCTTTGCCGCTCCAGCAATTGGTGCAGGCGTTGAAAACCTTCTTCGGTCTTCGAATCGTAATGCGTCAGGTTGCGCTGAATGGCCTGGAGGATCTGCGGGTCCCTGGCCAGTTGCTGAAGTTCTTCCTTGAGCGGGATGGCCAGCGAACGGGCATCGGTCTGATAACTGAGCGCGCTGAAGCGGTCGGCGAGGGCCTTGAGCGCTTTGTTCGGGGCGTCATCGGATTTGAGCAGTTCGCCGTAATCGCCGGGGCAGATCGGGAAGTGATGCTCGTAATGCTCGACGTGGAACGTGCCGCTCTCGGCGTTGAAAACCAGCGGCAGGGTCGCGTCCTGGAGCGCGACGCCGTAATCGCTGCCGAGAAACGGCAGCAGCAACTGGCCTTCCACCAACGGGTCAGGGGAGTGCCACTGAATGTCGAAGAACTCACCGTAGGGGCTCAGTCGGCCCCATTCCAGCAGGTCAAGCCACCACGGGTTGTCGCCGCCACCGACCGCCATGTGATTGGAGACGATGTCGAGGATCAGCCCCATGCCGTGTTCGCGCAGGCTGGCGACCAGACGGCGCAGGGCCGGCTCGCCGCCAAGTTCCGGATTCACCCGGGTCGGGTCGACCACGTCGTAGCCATGCATGGAGCCGGCGCGCGCGGCGAGCAGCGGTGAGGCATAAATGTGGCTGATGCCGAGTCGGGCGAAGTACGGCACCAGCGGCACCGCCTGATCGAGGGTGAAACCGCGATGAAATTGCAGGCGGACCGTGGCGCGCAGTGTCGGGATAGGCAATGCACTCATTGGTCACGCTCGGCTGCCTGAAGGCGGGCACACGCCAATAGTTCCAGGCGTCTTGCTGCGTCGACACCGTCGAGCAACGCCTCGCTGGTAGCCGGCAAGCGGCGCGACCAGTTCGGGTGGGTGTCGATGGTGCCGGGCAGGTTGGCCTGTTCGTCGAGGCCCAGCGCGTCTTCCAGTGGCAACAGCACCAGCGGCGCGCGGGTGTGGCCGAGGAAGCGGACAGCGGCATCGACCACTTGATCAGCCTCGTGGGATTCCTCGCGAAAGTTTTGCGGGTCCTGGCTCAGGGCGTTGCGCAGGCCTTCACGCTCCCGTTCGCGGTAACGGCGCCAGTCGATTTCGCCGTTGGCGTCGATCAGTCCCAGTCGCGCATTCCAGTCGATGTCGCGGCCGTGCCACCAGCCGTTGAGCGTTGGCAGATCGTGGGTGCTGGTGGTGGCCAAGGCGTTGTCCGGCCAGTCGAGGATCGGTTTGAAATAGGTGTTGTCCTGCTCGAACAACAGCACGCGCATGCCGAGCATGGCGCGGGCGATGAGTTTTTCCCGCAGGCCATCGGGTACGGTGCCGAGGTCTTCGCCGAGCACGATCGCTTGATGGCGATGGGATTCGAGGGTCAGCAAGCGCAGCAGGTCGTCCACCGGGTAATACAGGTAGGCGCCGTCCGCCGGGAGTGCGCCGTTGGGGATTACCCATAGCCGTTGCAGGCCCATGACATGGTCGATGCGCAGCCCGCCGGCATGGGCGAAGTTGGCGCGCAGCATGTCGATGAATGCGCGAAAGCCGTTACGCACCAGACCTTCCGGGGAAAACGCGGAAATGCCCCAGCCCTGGCCCGAGCGATTGAGGATGTCTGGCGGCGCGCCGACGGTCAGCGAGGCCAGCAGTTCGTCCTGAAAGCTCCAGGCCTGACTGCCGGCGCCGTCGGCACCCACCGCCAGGTCGGCGATCAGGCCGATGCCCATGCCGGCGCTGCGAGCGGCGGTCTGGGCGCGTTCCAGGCAGCGGTGGATCAACCACTGGCAGAACGCGAAGTAGCTGATGCGCTCGGCGTATTCTTCGACAAACGCGCCGAGGGCGGCGCCGCGCGGGTCGTGCCAGTGCTCCGGCCATTGGCGCCAGTCGAGGCTTTCGCCACGGGCGGCGCGCATCTCCTGAATGGCTTCGAAGCGGCAGTGGTTCTCCAGCGCTTCGCCGCCGGCATCACGAAAGCTGGAGAAGTCGGCGTGCAACGGGTGTTCGCCGCTGATGAAGCCGTCGTACAAGGCTTGCAGCAGTTTCAGTTTGGCCTCGGCGGCTTTCGGCCAGTCGATCAGTTTCAGGTTTTCCAGTTGTTCGAACTGATCGTTCAGGCCAGCTGCGTCAATCGCATCGCGCAGCGCGCGCTCGCCGAGGATCGCGCCCGGTGCGGCGTACAGCGGATTGAGAAACAGCCGACTGGACGGCGAGTAAGGGCTGTAGCGCCCGGTGTCGGCGCTGAACATCGCGTGCAGCGGGCTGATCGCCAAGGCATCGGCGCCGCGCTCGCCGGCCACCCGGGCCAGTTCTTCCAGGGCCTGAGTGTCGCCGAAACCGCCATCGCCGGGACGGCGCAAGCCATAAAGCTGCACGCTCAGGCCCCACGCGCGCGGGATCGGGCTGTCCACCGCGTCACCCACGCTGAAGCAGCGTTCCGGTGCCACGGCCAGGGTGAATTGTTGATCGGCGATATGCACTTGCTGGTAGCCGACCGGAATTTCGCCGGGCAGCACGGCCTCGGCATCCAGTTTGAGGCTCAGGCGCGAGCCGTCTTCAAGGTGAATCTCGCAAGGGGTTTCGGGTTCGAAATAACGGGCCAGGTCCACGCCCACGCCAACATCGGCAGTGAGCAGTGGCGGCAGATGGCGATTTTCCTGTACCTGTTGCAGTTCAAGCAGGCTGGCGTCGATTTCCTGGGCCGTTCCGGCCGGGTGGCCGAGGCCGGTCAGCACATTGCGCAGCACCGCCGGGGCGACTTTTTGCGCTCGCCCGTTGGCGTCGATCCAGTCGACGGCAAGGCCGGCTCGGCTGGCGAGAATTTCCAGTTGCGCATCGCTCATAGGCGCTCTCCATCCAAGGGTGGCAAAGGGGTTGCGGCCGTGAGGCTGACGAGCGCGCAATACGGGGGCAGTTGCCCCTCATCCGACAGGCCTGTGTCGGGTGGCTGGCGAAACAGCCACACCGAATCAGTCTGTGGAAGGTTGACCACTGGCGTATCGCTGAGGTTCAGGTCGATTCGCAGCTCGCTGCCATCGCCCAGCCGCCAGCGCGCGCTGACCGCCCCGGGCCCCAGCACCTGGGCGCCGAGTGCCTGCGTTCCGGACAGGTTGGGAATGATGTATTGATGGCGCAATTGCAGCAGTTGGCGGTACAGCGCCAACGTCTCCCGTTGCCGAGCTGTGCCGCTGCCGACCAGCCGCGGTTGTGAGGCGTGAAAGGTTTGCTCGGCGTTCGGATCGGGAATCTGCTCGCGCTTGTGCGGATCGGAGAAAGCGCTGAACGCCGCAAACTCGTTACGCCGACCTTCACGTACCAGTTTCGCCAGTTCGCCATGGTGGCTGGTGAAAAACAGGAACGGCTGTTCGGCGGCGTACTCGTCGCCCATGAACATCAGCGGAATCATCGGTGACAACAACAGCAGCGCTGTCGCAGCCTCCACCGCGCGCGGGTCGGCCAATTGATGCAGGCGCTCGCCGAAGGCACGGTTGCCGATCTGGTCGTGATTCTGCAGGAACAGCACGAATGCGGTGGAGGGCAGATGCTCGCTTGGCTCGCCGCGCGGTTCACCGTGGCGGGTGATGTGACCCTGAAACACGAAACCCTGGCTCAGGCAGCGGGCCAGTTG
Organism: Pseudomonas sp. GW456-12-10-14-LB2; assembly: GCF_002884345.1. NCBI lineage: Bacteria > Pseudomonadati > Pseudomonadota > Gammaproteobacteria > Pseudomonadales > Pseudomonadaceae > Pseudomonas > Pseudomonas sp. GW456-12-10-14-LB2. Next base: position 51,172 of record NZ_POHV01000025.1, on the reverse strand, counting down.
TTCGGTGGGTTGCAGTGCATAGTCCGCGTAATAGGCGTCGGTTTCACCGGTCAGCAACACGTGCAGGGCGTTATGGCCGTCGTCGTTCCACTGCGCGTCGTAGTTCTCCTCCAACAGGCTCGACTGGTTGAGTTCGTTCTCGATGGTCAGCCAAACGTAGCGGGCAGGGTCGATCTGCTGACGGATACGATGTGCCAGTTCAGGCAGAAAATCGGGGCTTTGTATGGCGTGCACCGCGTCCAGTCGCAGGCCGTCGAAGCGGTATTCCAGCAGCCACATCAAGGCGTTTTCGACGAAGAAGTCCCGCACTTCGCGACGACGAAAGTCGATGGCCGCGCCCCACGGTGTGTGTTTGTCTTCGCGGAAAAAGCCCTTGGCGTAACGATGCAGGTAATTGCCATCGGGGCCGAAGTGGTTGTAGACCACGTCCAGAATCACTGCCAGGCCATAACCGTGGGCACTGTCGATCAAATGTTTGAGTTGTTCCGGCGTGCCGTAACTGGCCTGCGGCGCGTAGTGCAGCACGCCGTCGTAGCCCCAGTTGCGATCGCCGGGAAACTGCGCGATCGGCATCAACTCGATGGCGGTGATGCCGAGCTCCGCGAGGCGTGAGAGATGCTGCTCGACTTCGGCAAATCCGCCGAGCGCGCCGACATGCAGTTCATAAATGACCGCTTCATTCCAGGGGCGCCCTTGCCACGTGGTGTTGCGCCAGGAATAACGGTGCGGATCGACCACCACGCTGTGGCGGTCGAGATCACCGTCCTGCGCCCTGGAGGCCGGGTCGGGCACCTCCAGTTCGCCATCGATATTGAAACGATAGCGGCTGCCGGCAGGGCAGCGGGTCTTGATGACAAACCAGCCCTCGCCCTGGGGCAGCATTGGCAGGGACTGGCCGTTGTCCAGCTCGACGCTGACGTAAAATGCATCCGGCGCCCACAGCGCGAATTGGGTGTGCTCGGCATCCAGCATGATCGCGCCGTGGGGCCAGCTTTCAGGTGTCCGTGACGGCATCGTTGAAAACCTCCCTGGTTATTTGTGGTGCGTTTTACCCAGCGCCTTGGCCACCAGTTGTTCGTAGAGTTCGGCGTAGGGTTCGACAGCCTTACACCAGTTGAACGGCGCAGCCATCGCCCGGCAACGCATGGCGTGCAGCAGGTCGGGGAAAGCAAACACCTTGAACGCGCGGCTCAGGGCTTCGCGGTAGCTGTCCGCGGTCGATTCGTTGAACAGGAAACCGGTAACACCGTTTTCAATGGTGTCGGCCAGCCCGCCGGTGTTGCGTGCTACCGGCAGCGAGCCGAAGCGCTGGGCGTACATCTGGCTCAGGCCGCACGGTTCATAGCGCGATGGCATCAGCAGGAAATCGCTGCCGGCGAACATGCGGCGGGCGTCGGTTTCATTGAAGCCGATGCGCACGCCGATCTGGCCGGGGAAGCGCAGCGCCAGTTCACGCATGGCCTGTTCTTCTTCCGGTTCGCCACGGCCGATGATCGCGATCTGGCCACCGTTCTGGACGATGTATTCCGATACCGCTTCGGTCAGGTCCAGGCCTTTTTGATAGACCAGACGCGAGACCACGGCAAATAGCGGGCCTTCGGAATCTTGCAGACCGAATAGTTCGCGCACATGGGCGGCGTTCACCGCTTTGCCTTCCCAGTCGCCGATTGCAAACGGTGCAAACAGATGTGGATCGGTGGCGGCATCCCAGCTTTCATCGATGCCGTTGGGAATGCCGCTGAGCAAACCTTGCTGGGTCTTGGCGGCGAGAAAACCGTCCAGACCGCAGCCGAAATCCGGGGTAGTGATTTCCTGCGCGTAAGTGGCGCTGACCGTGGTGATGTGGCTCGAATAAGCCATGCCGGCCTTGAGGAACGACATCTTGCCGTAGAACTCCATGCCTTCCTGTTGCAGGGCATGGGCGGGAATCCCGAGTTCCGGGCAAGAGCCGAGGCTGGTCACGCCTTGATACGCGAGGTTGTGAATGGTGAACAGGGTCGGCGTGCGCTGCCCGCGCCAGTGCATGTACGCAGGTGCCAGCCCGGCCGGCCAGTCGTGGGCGTGCACCAGATCCGGGCACCAGTGGATTTGTGCGAGGTTGGCGGCGATATCGGCAGCGGCCAGACCCAGACGGGCGAAGCGGATGTGGTTGTCCGGCCAGTCGCGACCGTTGTTGGCGCCATACGGGCCGCCGTCACGGGCGTAGAGTTCAGGGCAGATCAACACATAAATCACCAGACCGTCGGGCATGTCCATGCGCCCGATCTTGCAGGGCGGCAGCGCGGCGTGCCCACCCAGTTCGCCGATGATGTGGATCGGATTCTCGCTGTTCATCACTTGCGGGTAACCGGGGATCAACACCCGGACGTCATGCAGGTGCGCCATGGCGCGGGGCAGGGCGGCAGAGACGTCTCCCAGACCGCCGGTCTTCACCAGATCGGCGATTTCCGAGGTCACGAACAACACTTTCTTCTTGTTCGGGTTCTGACTGGCCACTGGCGTCAGCGTCTTGGTGCCCGGGACGCTGATCGATCGGCTGCCGGGAACGCTTACGGTGCTCGAGTCACCCATCGGCTGATGAGCCCGTTCTCCCTGAATATCCAATGCCGCACTGATCATATGAATCTCCCGTCTTTTTTGATCTGATTCTTGTCTTGAACAAGCGATGTCCATGGCCAGGTCCTGTGGCCGGGCGCAAACGCGCCACGCATCGGTGAGCAAACGCTACCCAACACGTGCAAGCAGAATGGGTGAGGGGGCCATTGCAAGACTTGAACCAGTCGCTTTGGCCCTGCCTATCAGATGACCCGCCGCGATCTGCAAAAGTTTCGACGAATTTTTGACTTTATGACCGGCCGGTTTTACCCCGCGAAAACCAGTCTAGGCCAGATCCTAGAGCGGGCCAGGGCAATCGGATGAATTGTTCGACAATCTGTTGCGGGCTTACGAAATCCGTGGCTTTGGGAAGGCGGGCGCCCCGACGAAGTGCATGTTTGGCAGGGTTGATGATGCAAAATGGTGACCGGCCGGTCACGATTTTGGGCGTCGGGAAAGTGCGAGCGCACTGTTGCGGTGCGCACAGTTGTGTTGGCGGGCGGACAGCGGATGCTGCTTCACGGGCAGGAATTGCCCGCGAAGGCGAGGAGGCTCAGTTGAGCAGGCGGATCGGTTCTCCAGCTGACCAGGCTTGAATGTTGTCGATCATCTGCGAAAAGAACAGCTCATAGTTCTGGCGGCTGACATAGCCGACATGGGGCGTGGCCAGCACGTTATCGAGGGTGCGAAACGGGTGCAGGGTCGGCAACGGCTCCTGATCGAACACGTCGAGGGCTGCACCGCCGAGGCGCTGTTTCTGCAAGGCCTTGATCAGCGCCGCCTCGTCGACAATCGGTCCGCGCGCGGTGTTGACCAGCAGCGCGGTCGGCTTCATCCAGTCCAGCGCCTGGGCATCGACCAGCCCCCGGCTGCGATCACTGAGCACCAGGTGCACCGACAGCACGTCAGCCTGTTCGAACAATTGCTGCTTGCTGACATAAGTGACGCCGGCCTGCTCGGCGCGCTCGGCGGTGAGGTTTTCGCTCCAGGCGATCACGCGCATGCCGAACACCTGACCGAACTGCGCCACCCGTTGACCGATGCTGCCGAGCCCGAGAATGCCGAGGGTCTTGCCGTGCAGGTCGCCACCGAGGCCTTGCTGCCACTGGCCGGCGCGCAAGGCATTGGCTTCGTTCAGCAGATTGCGGGTAGCGGCCATGATCAGCGCCCAGGTCAGTTCCGGCGCCGCGTGTTTATAGCTGTCGGTGCCGCAGACCTTGATCCCGAGGCGAGCAGCGGCCGGCATGTCCAGCGCCGCGTTGCGCATGCCACCGGTGACCAGCAGCTTCAGATTCGGCAGGCGTTTGAGCAGGTCTTCATCGAAGCGTGTGCGTTCGCGCATCACGCAGATCACTTCGAACTGGCCCAGACGTTCGGCCAGCGTGGCGTTGTCCGCCGGGTACTCATGGACGAAGGTGACTTCGCCGAGACTGTCGAGCACCGACCAGTCAACTACGCCCCGCGCGACGTCCTGCCAGTCATCGATCACCGCAATCTGCACCGCCATCAGCGTTACCTCTTCAACGAACGGGATTGGTTTTGTCCAGCCAGCCGAGCAGTGCCTCGTGGAATTTCGCCGGCTCTTCCATCTGCGGCGCGTGGCCCATGCCGGGGAATTCCACCAGCGTGGACTGAGGAATCAGTTTTGCCACCTGCTTGCCCAGCACCTCGTAGTGGCCGATTTTGGCTTTCACTTCGGGCGGCGCAATGTCCTTGCCGATGGCGGTGGTGTCGGAAGTGCCGATCAGCAGCAGGGTCGGCATCTTCAGGTCCTTGAACTCGTAGTACACCGGCTGGGTGAAGATCATGTCGTAGATCAGCGCCGAGTTCCATGCGACCTGAGTCTTGCCCGGGCCGTTGCTCAGGCCCGCGAGCATGTCGACCCAACGGTCGAATTCGGGTTTCCAGCGGCCGTCGTAATAGGTCGTGCGTTCATAGTCGCGAATGCCCTGGGCGGTGACTTTCAATTCGCGCTGATACCACTGATCGACGCTGCGATACGGCACGCCTAGGGCTTTCCAGTCTTCCAGGCCGATCGGATTGACCAGCGCCAGTTGCTCGACCTGATCCGGGTATTGCAGCGCGTAACGGGTGGCGAGCATGCCGCCGGTGGAGTGGCCGAGCAGGGTGGCTTTCTGGATGCCCAGCGCCTTGAGCAGTTTCTGGGTGTTGGCCGCCAGTTGCTGGAAGGTGTACTGGTAGTGATCGGGTTTGCTGGAGGTGCAGAAACCGATCTGGTCCGGGGCGACCACCCGGTAGCCGGCCTCGCTCAGGGCCTTGATCGAACTGTCCCAGGTCGCGCCGCAAAAATTCTTGCCGTGCATCAGCACCACGGTGCGTCCGTTGGCTTTGCCATCAGCGGCGACGTCCATGTAACCCATCTGCAGCGACTTGCCCTGGGACTGAAAGGCAAAGTGCTTGAGGGTGTAGGGATAATCGAAACCTTGCAGCTCCGGCCCGTATTGCGGGCCTTCGGCGTGAGCAAGCAGGGGCAGGGCGGCGGTCAACACCAGGCCGGGCAGCCAGCGGGTCAGCGACACAGACATAGGACAACTCCACAAGAAATCGGCCGATGCTGGAACGGCCGGATTAGGGCGACGTTAAACACAGGCAATCCCCGGGCCGGATCGTTCAACCGAGCCAGCCAAGGGTGAGCATCGCCAGCACCCCGTAGCGGGCGCCTTTGGCGAGAGTGACGATCAGCAGGAATCGCCCAAGAGGTTCGCGCATGACCCCGGCGATCAACGTCAGCGGATCGCCGATCACCGGCAGCCAACTGAGCAGCAGGGACCAGTGACCATAGCGCTGATAGTGAACGCGGGCGCGCGCCATGTGCTTCGGGCTGACCGGAAACCAGCGCCGGTCCTGAAACCGTTCCAGCCCGCGCCCCAGCCACCAGTTCACCAGCGAACCGAGGACATTGCCCAGCGTCGCCACGGCCAGCAGCCCCCACAACCAATAACGGTCGCTGACCAGCAGCCCGACCAGCACGGCCTCCGATTGCAGTGGCAATAACGTCGCCGCACCGAATGCGGCCAGGAACAGCCCGAGATAACCCGCCGTCATCAATGGGCCGGGTAATCCGCCACCACCACATCGGCACCGTCTTTCTTCAGGCCGATCACTTGATACGCATCGCTCATGCCGTCCATTTCCATGCCCGGCGAGCCCATCGGCATGCCCGGTGCGGCAACGCCCAGCAGGTCGTCACGCTTGCTCAGGGCCAGCACCTGTTCCGCCGGGACATGGCCTTCGACGAATTTGCCATTGATGATTGCGGTGTGGCAGGACGCCAGACGTGGCGGAACGCCGTGTTGCTGCTTGAAGCTGCTCATGTCGGATTCGACGTGGTCTTCGACCTTGAAGCCATTGGCTTCCAGGTGGCTGATCCACTTTTTGCAGCAGCCGCAGTTGGCGTCGCGGTGGACTTCGATCGGGATAAGGTCGGCGGCTTGCGCCAGGGAGGAGATGAACAGGGCGCTCAGGGCGGCCAGACGCAGGTGGTTTCGCATGGAGGGCTCTCGGATCAAAGGAGGAACGGTCAAAAAAGGAAGGCATTTTGACCTGTTTTTCCTGCCGGGCATCAACGGAGTGTTTCCAAGTGATACGGGGCAGGCCTGCCAACATGATCGTAGATCAAAGCTGACAGGCCACTGAGCGCAAGATGACAAAACCGTCAGCGAACCTTGAAGCGCCCCATGATCGCGCTCACCCGGCTGTTGGCTTCCAGCAGCTGACGGGTGTTGAGTTCGCTGGCCTGGCCGCTTTCCACCAGCTCGTCAACCATGTGGCGGATCTGCACCATGCTGCGGTTGATCTCTTCGGTGACCGCGCTTTGCTGCTCGGCGGCGGTGGCGATCTGGGTGCTGAGGCTGTTGATGTGGCTGACCGAACCGGCCATCTCGTCGAGGCCACTGTTGACTCGCGCAGTGGCGTCCGCGGCTGACTGACAACTGGCCTGGGTGTTTTCCATGGCGCTGACCGACGAGCTGACGCCCTGGGTCAGGCGGCTCAACATCTCGTTGATTTCCGAGGTGCTGGCCTGGGTACGGGCGGCGAGGGCACGCACTTCGTCTGCCACCACCGCAAAACCACGGCCCTGTTCTCCGGCACGCGCTGCTTCAATTGCCGCGTTGAGCGCCAGCAGGTTGGTCTGGCCGGCGATGGCGCCGATCACGCCGAGGATTTCGGTGATGCGCTGGGCGTCCTGCTGCATGCTTTCGACCTTGTGGGTGGCGCTGGCCACTTCGTCGATCAGTGCGACCACGCTGCTTGACGCTTCGCCAACCACCACTCGCGAACGGTCGGCGTTTTCGTTGGCGCGCTGGGTGAAGGCTGCGGTTTCAGCGGCATTCTGGGCGACGCTTTCAGCGGTCGAACTCATCTCGTTGATGGCGGTGACGGTCTGGTCGGTTTCCGAAGCGTGGCGCAGCAGAATCTGACTGGTGTGCGCCGAGGTACGCTGCAGGTTGTCGAGGCTCGAGGCCATGGCGCCGGTGGCCTGGGTGACCTCGCCGATCATGTTCTGCAGGTAGGCGATGAAGGTATTGACCGAATGCCCGATGGCACCGAGTTCATCTTCAGCGCGGATGGTGATGCGCCGGGTCAGGTCGGCATCGCCGCTGGACAGCGAATCGATGTTGGCTTTCAGCGCTTTCATGCGCGAAACCAGTTGGCGAATCGCGTAGACCTGCAACAGCACCAGCAGGATCACCAGCGGAATCTGCAGCAGGCTCAGGCTGCTCAGCACGTCGTCACGCTGGGCGGTGAGCATTTTGGTCGGCAGTGCGGTGGCGAGGAACCACGGGGTGCCTTCGATCGGGCGCATGAAGAAGGTGCTGGCTTCACCGTGGTTGTCGAATTCGACGCGCTGCGCCTGCTCGCGATTTTGCAGTCCGGCCTTGACCTGGCTGGCGAAGGTCGAGCCGCCGGCCAGTTCGCTGATGTTCTTCAGCACGATCGGCCCGCTGATGCGCGAGCTGTTGCTGATGATCTTGCCGTCGGCCTCGACGATCAGCATTTCGGCGTTGAGGTCTTTTTCCTTGCGCGCCACCAGCTCGTTGAAGAAGCCCAATGTCACGTCGATGGTCGAGACGCCCCAGGCGCTGCCGTTTTTCTGGATGGCCATGGCGCAGTTGGTGCGCGGTTCGGCGCTGGCGTCATCTTTATAGGCAGCGGCCCAGGCGCATTGGCCGCGCGGGGTCTGCATGCCGCCCTTGTACCAGCTCTGGTCGTAATAGTTGGGGGCCGCGTCGCTGTTCCAGAAGGTGTTCACCGCCAGTTTGCCGGAGGCATCGCGGTGCCAGAACGTACTGAACTTGTTGCGTCCGGCCTCACGCTGACCGGGCAGCGGCCAGATGCCGCCGCCGAAGACTTTCAGTTCGCCGTATTGATCCACCAGCCCCGGCAACACGGTGTCGATGGCCGCGCTGTCGAGCAGCGGGATGGTCTGGGTAATGCTGCGCTGTTGCGCCTGGACCTTGTTCAATTCGCCCTGGATTTGCTCGGCCACTTCAGCAATGCGGTTGAGCACCACTTGCTCTTCGGTGTGGCGCAACTTGGGCGCGACCAATTGGCTGATGCCAACCACGGTGAGCACCGACAACAACAGAATGAACAGAACCAGAAACAGCGTGTAACGAGCCTGAATGGTGCGGAATGCGGGCATGGAAACCGGTCCTTGAGCAGGGATTCTTATTGTGGGCAGGGGAAACAAACAGCGCGGGTTTCCTAACGTATCGTCGGGTCTTCGGGAAGCTTTAGGTACTTTCGTCCTAAAAGAGGCGATCCCGACCAAAGGAACGTATCGGGTCTGATACACGATACTAACCGTCCCGAACATTAGAGCAACAAACCCACTTTCATCACATTGTCATGCGCTCTAGTCCTGTATTTCCGGGGCTGTTGCCGGTTTGTATCGTGAATGTACAAAAATTGTAAAAAAGTGCAGAAAGGAGTTGGTGCCATTAGTTTGCCGGCCGATACTCCGGGCAACTCAAAAGTGGTTCAACAAGGAATTTTTCATGTTTTCCTCGCAAGGAGCTTGCTCATGACTATCGGCTATACCGGTGCCTGGCAACCCAAGGCGGGTTTGCTGGTTCGAGATACAGGAAGCTCGAGCAAACCGGTTTCTCAAAGTGTGAAGGTCAAGCAGATGCTGGCCCTGGTCGGCAACGACCCCACCGCAATCAGTACCGCGGAGATGGACAAGCAGGGTCTGCACAAGAACATCAAGGGTTTCGATCCCACCAATGTTTCGGCAAAGCAACTGGGCAGCCTCAGTGCAATGCTGCGTGGCCGGGGCCTGATTTCCGAGATCACGTCCATGACCTTGCTCAATGCCGGCGACAAGTTCGATCGCTTCGGCATCCAGAAGGATCCGGATGCCAAGTTCAATGCGCTGGAATATTTCGCGACACAACTGGATACCATCCAGAACAACAATCTCAAGGGCAACAAGTACGCGAATACGTTGATCCCCGAGTACAAGAAAGCCATTTACGTACTGCAGAACCTGCAGACTTACGGTCAGGGCGGGGAGCGCAAGCCTCCTACCGATCAAGGTGTCAAAGCCAAGGCATGATAGACAGGGGCCCCCCCCGGGAACGGGGGGGGGCCCTTTCGTTTATGGGCGATTTGGGAGCAAGGCGACCTGCCGCTGCATCCCGTCATGCAACCGCTGCATCTGCGGGCAATGCAGCGTCAAGGATTTTGGCTGGAAACCGCGATGAAAAAGCGCCAGCCATCCTGCACTTCTGTCATCGGGCGCCAGCCCGCTGAACACGAACCCCATCGTCGATAACCGGCGCCAGGCATTGTCAAACCCTTGTGCCAGCCTGAGCCTGATCGAAATCAGCCAATGTCCGGGCAGTTGTTGCAGCTGCTTGATCAAACTGTCGTCCACTTCACTGAAAATCCCGTCATATCGCCCCCATCGCTGTTCCAGCTGCGCCGGTGCGCCGACCCAGGGCGACACGTTCGACCGCGTTCCGAACACGTCGCACATCTGCTGCATGAACTCACGGCATTCGTCCGGCCAGGTCAAGGCCGGCAGCGGGCGCTGATAACCATCGACCGGGGCGTAACCCAGTACCAGCGATTCCGTCACCGCGCCGCCAAAGGGCGACGGTGCATGGTCGGGCAACAAGCCGGTGTTGTGAAAACCAAGGCCGGCAGCCATTTTCTGGGTGTAGGGATGATGGGTCATTTGCTTGATCGTGACCCCCTGATATCCCAGCGCCTGCGCATGGATCAGCAACTGTCGACTCAGTTGCGTGGCGACGTTCTGCCCACGGATCTGCGGATCCACCACGCTCAGTGCCAGTTCGGCGAGGGAAGATTCTTTGTCGAGAATCAATGTGGAATGCCCAGCCACTTGACCGTTCGCCACCGCCACCAACGAGTGCCAGCGGCCGTTGGCATGGTTCTGGCTGATCATCCGGGGCAGATACACATGCGGCTGGGCGTAATGGTCGCCGTAGATCTTTCTGAACAGGCGACTGACCGCCGGAGCGTCACTGGTGCGGTAGCCTCGCAGGGTGATCGCTTCCATCAGCAAGGCTCCTGGCCAGTGCCGTTGTAGACGCGCCGATCGAGCACACGTTGACGCTTGCCGGAGCGTGGATGGCGTGCCAGTTCCTGAACCTTGCAGCAGCGAATCCGCAATACCAGCAGGTGATCGGCGCTCAGTTGCTTGATCAACGGATAATCTTCGATCAAGGCAATGTGCAGCCTCTGGTCGGCCTCAGCGTTCGCAGGTGTCAGGGCGTCCGGCGCCCAGTGCAGGCTCAGGATATCCATGGCGCCGTCCTGCTCGATCACCAGTTGCCAATCATCGCTGCCGGTGACGCGCCATACGGTGTCGCCGATCGATTGCGGCAGCAGGTTCAGTATGCCCACCCGCACGCGCTGGCTGTCGGCGCAGCGGCCCATCAACGCGAACTTGCGCCGGGGCGTTCCCGACGGCTCTCGCCAGCAAGCACGATCGCCCACCGGGTAGCGGATCAGGGGCATCAAACGGCGAGTGAGATTGGTCATCACCAGGCGCCCAACCCGGTCGCATTCATCGATCACTTCACCGGTGTGCTCGTCGAGAATTTCCAGCACACCATGACTTTCGAGGATCCGATGCTCGCCCAGGGCACAGTCACGATGGCTGGCGCCAATGAATCCGGCATCGACACTGGCGTAGCCGATGGAGGCCACCCGGGCCTGGGGAAAGACTCGCGCCAGCCGCTGCAACTGAGCATCAAACAGGCTTTCACCGGCGTAGAGCAGAGTGGTGACTTCCTTCAGAACCCGGCCGTGTTGTTCTAGCCATGCTGCAAAGGTCAACAGGTGGGCAGGCACACCGGCCAGGACGTTGATCCGGTGCCGGGTAATCGCATCGGCCAGGACACTTGGGTCGATATGGCCGGTGAAGGGAAACTCGATAACCTCCGTTTGTACATGCGCCAGCGCATCGTGGGTAAAGATGAAACTGGCATACAGGTCGCCGACGAAAAACAGGTTGGCGACGCGGTCGCCGGGGCTCAACTGCGAGCCGAGACTGCGACCGAAGTCCGCCACCAGCGTCTGCCATTCCTCGCGCCGGAACAGTGAAAACTTGCCGTCACTGGTAGTTCCTCCCGTTTTGAGGATCAGCGCGTCATTCAAAGGCGCCGTCATGACGGGCCAGTGGTCGAGGTCATGACTGCCTTTCCAGTAAGCAACGGGGTCAATCACCGGCAATTGTTCCAGAGATGTGACGGGCAGGGAAACGTCGGCGAAGTGGTTCGCATAAAAGCCCGAATGCTCTCGTGCAAACGTGACCAGTTCTTGCAGTTCAAACCCTGTGTTCATGAGCGGCTCCTTGCCTGTTTGCGCGGGGACCGACACCCCGATTGTCAATCAGCAGCGGTGTCTTGCCGCTGTGTTTGTTACGGGTAAATCCGTCGCTGCAGCAGACCTCCACGTCCACGGTCAGAAGACCTGTCTGGATGAGCGTGGCCAGCGTCGGATACTCCAGCAGGCGACGCTGAACATCATCGGGTTGCCGTGGACTGCGAAAGCGCATGCGCTCGAGTCCGTCGGGGGCATGTTCGAGGATCAGCTGGAACTCGGTCTGCAGGTGCTCCGCCAGTAGCGCCAGGCAGATGAAGTCCGTGCCGATGCGCATCAACCTGCCGTGACGTTGCAGCAGTTCGAAACGCGGTGTGGGCAGCCCGCAGTCACACAGACCCGGAATCCAGCGACCGCTGTCTCCGACGTCGTAGCGCTGCACGTCCTGCCCTTCACGTTCGATGGAGGTGAACACCAGACGCCCGGTTTCACCGCCGATCACCGGCCGATCGGCCTCGAATTCGACGATTTCCAGGTGCTGGATATCGCTCATCAGATGAAACACGCCATCGCCGGTGGCCGGGCAGGCATGGCCGAGCGGCCCGGCGTCGACACTGCCGTAAACGGCCGATCGGATCAGCCCGACGCCACAGTCGCGCATCAGCGCGAGGCTTTGTTCACCGGGGTGTTCGCCGCCGAGGAAGACCTTTTCGATCCCGCCATATTCGCGCAGCCGTGCCTGCTCATTGAGGAACAGACGGTTCAGGGTGCTGGGCATGCCGACCAGCACGGTGACGCGTTGGTCGATGATTATCTGCGCGATCTCGCGGTAATCGTCATCGGCCGGCGCGCCCATCGGCAGGTGCGTGACCCCCAACATCTCCAGCGCTTTGGAAAAACTGAAGAAACCGCCATACAGCCCGCCACTGAAGAACAGGTTCATCACCCGGTCGCGGCTCGGGTCGAGACCCGCCGCGAACAAACCGTCGGCGGTGGCGCGCATCTGTCGATCAAAATCGCGGTAGCTGTAGCCGGCCAACGCCGGGGTGCCGCTGCTGCCGCCGGAGCGGAAGTACAAGCGGGCCGCCGGATGGATCGGGCGGGTGACAAAGGTGTCTTTGCTCATGATCGGCACATCGGCCAGGCAGGGTGGTGTCGGCAGCGGATCAAGCGTGGCGCGGGTTATCAGCGCCGTGGCCGGCAGGCTGACCGACACGCGTCGGCTCAAGCGTTGCAAGGCATACACACCGTCGTGGGGTTCTCCTTCGTAGCCGTCGTGAATCAATTGCACCGGGGTAACCCGTGTAACGCCCGCAGCGATCAGCGTTTGAGCCAGTTCGGCCATTTCGTGTTCGGCACACATCAGCGCGGCGCTTTGCAGCACGTTTCGCCAAGGCAAGAGCACCTCGCAGGCTTGCGCGCGCGGCAGGGGTTTAAGCAACAGGCTGCGAAACAGCGGCGAGGGGCCGAGTGTCTGGTCGTGGCTCCAGATGACGCGCCAGTCCGGTGTTTGCCGGACCTGACCGCTGACACCGGCAAAGCTGTGGGCCAGTCGCGCCATCGCCGTGCGGGTGGTGATTTCCGAGGCCTCCTGAATCGACGGCAACAGGGCTGGCCAGTGTCGGGCGCGGCGTTCGAACGCCTCGGCAAGGCCCTCGCCGATTGAACGCAAAGTGTTTTCATCGTCACTGTCCACCAGCAGCCATTGCGGGCTGGAGCAGGCCTGCTGATCGAGGCGGCAGACTTCATCGGCCACGGCGTCCAGGGCTTGCGGCGTGACCGCTGCCGGTGTCAGGTAGATGAAGCTGATGCGGTGGCCCCAGTCGATCCAGCGACAGCCGGGCGCCAGTTGCTGGCGGATGGCTTGCAGTGCTGATTCACCGCCCCACGCTGAAACGCCGTTGGCCTGTTGGCACAGTTGACCGATCTGGGCCGTGCTGGCCGGAACGACGGCGACATGCGCGGCGATCTGGCCGGTCGCATCGCACTGCGCCAATTCATGAAGTAATTGCGCCGTCACACCCTGATCGCTGCTGCTGGGGCGCAACCAGTTGACGTTGCCGGCCAGCAGGCCTTCGATCACCGCACAGAAAAGCCAGCAGCGGCGCATTGCCGGGGGTGATGTGGACCACCAGGCCCAGCGGGCTCCAGCGTTCAAAGCGTGACTGGCGATAGTCGAGGCGACGCAGGCTGTCCGGTTGCTCGCCGAGCTCGCGCTCAAGCTTGCACCGAAGGCCAGCGGGTTGGCAGAACTCGATCAGTGACTGACGTTGCTCGGCATCGATGGGCAATGCCCTGTGCGGGTCTTGCAGACGTTCGGCAAAAGTGGCTGCTGCGCCAAGCACAGTCGACGTGTCGAGCGCCGTGGCCAACCGTTGTGGCAAATCCGGATAAAGTTGTTCCAGCGCGAATTCCAGAGTGCAGTCGTTGTGAAGCTTTCCGTTGATCAGGTACATATCAATGCTTCCCCAGCAGTTCAGAGGCGGCCAGGGCGCAGCTTCGATCGGCCGTGGTGGCGGCGCGGCCATGCAGTTCGAACCAGTCGCCGGTCAGCCCGCAGCCGCAACTGGCGCCTGGATGCAGGGTGGCAAGATCGCTCATGACCACCGCGTGCGCGGGGCTCGATGAGATGTAAGGCGAGACAAAGCTCAGCAAGCCCTGACGACCGTAAGGCTGAACCGTAAAGTCAGCGGGATGGCGCACGAAAACCTTCGAATAGACCGGTACATGGAAACGGTGCTGAGCACACTCTAGATAAGGCACCGCATGCTCGACGGCGCCGTAGCCGTCACGGCAGCGGGACATCTCGATGCCCAATTGGCGGTGAATGCGCTCGTACAGTTGCTGGCGGGGAATCTCTTGCGCCGCGTGGGTTTTCCAGCCGCCGCCAAACAGCGTCAACGAGCCTTGCGCCAGTTGCAGATCAGCCATCCCGGTCGCCTGCATGCGTTGCAGGGTCTGCCAGAGAAACGCCGGGAAGCCGAAGATCCGCACCGGCAAACCTTCTTCGGCGAAGGACTGCAAGGCAGCGATCACGCCAAAGCCGTCGAATTCATGACCACCGCCCGTACCGCGCAGTGCGTAGGCCACACGATTGACGGGGGCGAAGCGGCATAGAAACTGATCGGTGAATGACGTTCCCAGGCTGATGCTGCCCTGGGGTTCATAGCTCAGCAGCAGGTAGTTGCACGGAGTGTGCGGGGTGTCCCAGTCATAGTGCTGGAAAATCCGCTCGACCATGTTCTGGGCCGCCCCCAGGCTGCGTTCGTCGTAACGCATGCGGCTTTTCTCGCCACTGGTGCCGGAGGAGGTGAGTTCCAGCGCGTCCATCCCGGTGGGGCTGAGCAGGACCTGGCGCTTGAAATAACTGGCGAAGATCGGCGGAAGGCGTGACCAGTCATCTAAGTGGTCCAGGTCACCTGCGTTCAGGCCGTTGGCATTCAACCAGTGTTCGTATCCCGGAGTGTGCTGGCTGTGAAACCGGCTGATTTCGGCCATGGCCTGGTTAAACAGTCCGTCCGGCACGGAATCCGGGCAATAGGGTTGCGTCAACGCGCAGAGCGCGTCGCTGTGGGGGAAGTGAATCATCAGGCGTCCTTGTCGTTATGTTGAAGAGGCGGAATCTGCCGGGACGTGTGGCAGAAACCGGTACAGCAGGGGCAGGCTGAGCAGACCGCCCAGTGCCGCCCAGAGGGCGAAGGATTCGACACGGCTACCGCCGCCGATGGCAGCGATCAGCGAACCACCTATCCCCATCACGGCAATCGAAATCATGCCGATTGCTGCAGACACCAGGCCTTTACTGTCATCGCTGGAAAACAGTGCCAGCCGGTACAGTGCAGCGTTGCTCATGCCCAGCCCCACGGCGTACAACGCTAGGCCGGTCATCAAGCCCGCAAGAGACAGGCTGGTCAGTGCAGTGACGATCAAGGTCAGCAAACCCAGGCAGAACGGCCAGAGCGCCAGACGAATCAGTTGCGGCAGATCCCGCAAGGCCAGCAGTCGATCAAGGAGCAGATTGCCGACAATGACCGCCGAGAACACCGGAATCTGCCACAGCGCATATTCGCGCGTGGTCAGTCCCAGTAACTGCACGAGCAGCAGCGGCGCCAGTCCGATCCAGGCAATCAGCGGCAGGCTCATCAAGCCCAGCGCCAGGCAGATGCCGACAAACCGGTGATTGCGCAGCAGTGCAAGGTAGCGACTGCTGATCTGGCGAAATGAGAAAGGAATCGGTGCTTGTTGACTACCATCGTGGCGGACAACGCCGATCGTCTCCGGCATGCAGACATGCAGTCCGATCCAGGTCAGTGCCGCGATCAGTCCCAGACCGAGAAACAACTCGCGCCAGCTCAGCCACTCCAGCAGCAGACTGCCGATCAGCGGGCCGAGCAGGGGCGAAAGCAGGGCGACATTGCCCAGCAGCGCCATCAGGCGGACCGCATCGGCCTCGCAGAAGACTTCCTGAAGCGCGGGGTAACTGACCGCCACGACAAACCCCAGGCCCATGCCTTGCAACAGGCGCAGGGCGTTGAACACTTCGATGCCGGGCGTGGCGACAGCCGCCGCACAGGTCACGCCGAACAGCGCACAACCGCTCAGCAGCAGCGGACGCCGGCCAAACCGGTCGGACAGCGGCCCGATCAACCATTGCAGGCAGACACCGCCGATCAGGTAAAGATTGAACGCGTTGGGGATGTGAGCTGCATCGGCTTCGAGATCCCGGGTGACGGTCAGCATGGCCGGCATGAGCATGTCACTGGCCATGTAGGTCAGCCATTCGAACAGCGTGATGGCCAGACAGAAGCCTAGCGCCCGGCGTGGCGGGAGGTTGATGAGAGTTCTTTGCATGCGCTTCCTGGACAGTTGAGAGGGAGCGCAAAGGGTAGGGAGGGGAAGTCATTGTTCCTACGTCGTTGGTGTGACGGTCTGTGACTTCGTTATGCGTGATGTTGCAGAGGGAGACTTTCTTGCTTGCACAGGTGAAGCGCCCTACAGCATTGATCGCCGATCGATAAAAAAAGCCCACATTCCTGTGGGCATTTTTCCTGACGCTTAAATCCGTTGTTGCATTTGAACGGACGGACGCTGGCATCCTTTCCGTGAGATGACTTAACGATGGTAGTAATAGCCCGGGCCAGGCCCATAGTGGCGATGATCGCCATGCCAGCCGCCGTGGGGAAAGATGATGCAGCCGCTCAGGGTGAGCAGTGCAAGGACAGGAATCAGCCAGGTGATTCGACGCAGCATTTCAAGGATCCTCATGGTTGACGCCGTTTGAAGCCAAAGCTCTTCATCGGCTGTAACATGAGACCCCGTTTACCGCGGCGCATCCCCGTCAAACGGTATGTGCATGGCATCAACGCCGATACAAACCCGATACATTCCAACGGTTCAGGAACCTGTAATGACCCATAAGCAACGCTTGATATATTCGATTCTGATCGCCGTCGCCGTACTGCTGATCATGCTCGGCCTGTCTTGGCTGCAAAACGCCGGCAAGCTCAGCGAGCAAACGTTCCAGTACATCGCCATCGGTGTGGCTGTGGTGGTCGTGGTGATCAACGGCGTGATGCGCCGCAAGGTCAAGCCCTGACGGCGTCTGCCGGGTGCTTCAATCGTTGTTGAGCACCGCGGCAGCCTGGGGATGGAGGCTGTAGCTCTTGTCGTCGTTGAACGTGATCACGCCTTCGGCACACAGACGCTTCAACACTTCACGAACGCTGAGGAAGGACAACGGAATGTCCAGATCCAGCAGCTGGCTATGCACGCCACGCACACCCAGACGCCGGTCGTCCTCGGCGGCGACCAGCAGGGTGTCGATGACTTTGAGGCGAATCAGACTGGTGCGCAGGCCGAAGCTTTTAAGCAGCAAACGGATGCGCTCATTGCCGTGACGCTCGACCCGTTGCCCGAATACGTCGACGTGCGAACCCATGGGCGCTCCTTGTGGGGTCTGGCTACCTTCCGATGGTAGGGGTGGGTTGTACATGCGATTACTCCTTTCAGAGCCTGATCAGGAAAGGTTTTTTGTGCTCTCTCTAAACAAGACGTTTCAGCTCGACAAATCATGAAGCGAAAAATGTAGAAAATTTGTCGTCGTTTCGTCTTTTCCCCGTGATTACGGTTCGAGACGGATGTGTGGCTGACTAAATTTTTTTTCCGCGGCTTCGTTTTCTGGACAGGCTCATTGCGCGTGACGCGTGGGTGATTTCAGAGCGAGCCGGGCCCGACGTGTTCACGGTGGCGGGCGGTTCGCTCTTCGGCATTTCGATCAGGAGCGAGCGTGACTATTTCCAGGCAATTCACCGGACTGACCCTTGCCGGCCTGTTTCTCGGGCTGAGTCTGTCGGCGCAGGCGTTCAGCCCTTCCGGCCAGACCGGCGCCGATATCCGTCGCACAGGTTTTGGCGTACCGCACATCCGCGCGGAAAACGAACGTGGTCTCGGGTTCGGCATCGGTTATGCCTATGCGCAGGACAATCTCTGTCTGCTGGCCAACGAGATCGTGACGGTCAATGGCGAGCGGTCGCGGTATTTCGGGCCGGAGCAGCTGACCGTCGAAGAGCGCGAGAACCGCGTCAGCGACGTGTTCTTCCAGTGGCTCAACACGCCGCAGGCCGTGAATGCCTTCTGGCAGGCGCAACCGGTGGAAGTGCGTGATCTGGTGGAAGGTTATGCCGCCGGCTACAACCGTTATCTGGCCGAGCGCCGTCAGCAGGGACTGCCCCAGCAGTGCCAGGGTGAATGGGTGCGCGACATCGCTGCCGAAGACCTGGTGAAGCTGACCCGTCGCCTGCTGGTCGAGGGCGGTGTCGGCCAGTTCGCCGAAGCTTTGGCGGGCGCTACACCGCCACAGGCCGCTGCGCAGATTGAAAACGATGCGCGTGCTTACCAATTGGCGGACACGCGTCTGCAACGCTTCGCGCTCGACCGTGGCAGCAATGCGGTGGCGGTCGGCAGCGAGCGTTCGTTCAATGGCCGCGGGATGCTGCTGGCCAACCCGCATTTTCCGTGGGTCGGCGGCATGCGCTTCTATCAGATGCACCTGACCATTCCTGGCAAACTGGATGTGATGGGCGCGGCGCTGCCGGGCCTGCCGATGATCAATATCGGCTTCAACCAGCACCTGGCCTGGACCCACACCGTCGACTCGTCCAAGCATTTCACGCTTTATCGCCTGCAACTCGATCCGAAGGATCCGACCCATTATCTGCTCGACGGCCAGTCCCTGCCGATGAACAAGCAGACGGTCACGGTGCAGGTCAAACAAGCGGACGGGCAGGTGGTGCCGGTCCAGCGGGATGTCTACAGTTCGCAG
Organism: Pseudomonas sp. GW456-12-10-14-LB2; assembly: GCF_002884345.1. Classification (NCBI taxonomy): domain Bacteria; kingdom Pseudomonadati; phylum Pseudomonadota; class Gammaproteobacteria; order Pseudomonadales; family Pseudomonadaceae; genus Pseudomonas; species Pseudomonas sp. GW456-12-10-14-LB2. Next base: position 32,436 of record NZ_POHV01000025.1, on the reverse strand, counting down.
TTCGGCCCGATCGTGCAGTGGCCTGGCAAGCTCGACTGGAACAATCAGTACGCCTATAGCCTGCGCGATGCCAACCTCGACAACGACCGGGTGCTGAAACAGTGGTACGCCATGAACCGCGCCGGCAATCTCAAGGATTTGCAGGATTCGGTGCATACCATCCAGGGCATCCCGTGGGTCAACACCCTGGCTGTGGATGACAAGGGCCAGACGCTGTACATGAACCTGTCGGTGGTGCCGAATGTAAGTGCCGACAAACTGGCCAGGTGCAGCGACCCGCGTATGGGCCTGCAAATGATCGTGCTCGACGGCTCCAGCAGCGCCTGCGCCTGGGACATCGACCCGCAAGCCGCACAGAAGGGCATTTACGCGTCCAGCCAACTGCCGCAGCTGTTGCGCAAGGACTTCGTCCAGCACTCCAACGACTCGGCGTGGCTGGCCAACCCGGCGCAACCGCTGACCGGCTTCTCGCCGCTGATCAGTCAGGACGGCCAGCCTCTGGGCCTGCGCTCGCGCTTTGCGCTGGATCGTCTGGCGACCCTGAGCAAGAAAGGCCCGGTGTCGGTGCAGGACCTGCAACACATGGTGATGGACGATCAGGTGTTCCTGGCGACTCAGGTGGTGCCGGATCTGTTGAAGTTCTGTGCTTCCCAGCCTGAGGCAGCGCTGAAATCGGTGTGCAGCAGTCTGAAAGCGTGGGACGGCCGGGCGAATCTGGAGTCGGGCATCGGGCTGGTGCATTTCCAGACCATCATGCAAGCGATGCAGGAAATGCCGCAGGCCTGGCGTGTGGCGTTCGATCCGAAGGATGCGCAACACACCCCGCGCGGGCTGGCCATTGAAAACCCGGAAGTGGCCAAGGCACTGCGCGAGGCCATGCTGGCGTCGGCCGAGTCCGCCACCAAAATGGGCCTGACCGAGAAAACCCGTTGGGGCGATGTGCAGGTGGTCAGCAGTGGAGGACAGCAAACGCCGATTCACGGTGGCCCGGGCACGCTGGGCATCTACAACGCGATCCAGAGCGTGCCCCGTGAAGACGGCAAGCTGGAGGTGGTCAGTGGCACCAGTTACCTGCAAGTCGTGACGTTCGACGACAAGGGGCCACATGCCCAGGGTTTGCTGGCGTTCTCGCTGTCCAGTGATCCGGCGTCGAAGTATTCCCGCGACCAGACCGAGGCGTTCTCGAAGAAACAGTGGAGCGTGTTGCCATTCACCGAGCAGCAGATCAAGGCAGATCCGCAGTATCAGGTGCAGACCGTGCGTGATGATCTGGAAAAGGCGGGGAAAGTCGCGGCGCAGTAATCAGCTGTTCAACCCGTCGATAACCGCAAAAGCAGAAGGCCGCTCCCTCACGGGACCGGCCTTCAATTTTTTGGCGGTTGCTGCGGCATCGGGTTGATCACCGGGTTGCCGTCCTTGTTGCGGGTCAGGAACACCGGCAGGACTTTGGGCAGTGAGCTTGCGAAGCTGTTCAACTCTTTGATGTTGTAGATGCCGCCAACCCGGATCGATCCGGTCGCGCTATCGGCAAGCATCAGAGGTTTGTCCAGGTAACGGTTGATCAACGGCAGCGCGTCGTTCAGCGCCAGGTTGTCGACTACCAGTTTGCCGTTGCGCCAGGCCAGCGAAGTGTCGCTGGCATAGGTCTGGCTGATTTGCGGCATGAAGTCGCCGTGTCGGTAGCGAGCCTGCATCGAAGGGCCGAGGCGCAAGCCATCGCCTGGCAGCTGAGCGTTGCTGGTGACCAGTACCGAACCTTCGATCAAGTTGACCTTCACCTGATCCTCATACATCCAGACGTTGAAACGGGTGCCAGTGACGCGAATCCTGCCTTCTGCAGCCCTGACGACGAAAGGGTGGCTCAGGTCATGGCTGACTTCAAAGAAGGCCTCACCCTTTTTCAGGGTGACGCGACGCTCGTCCTTGTAATTGCTGTAGGTCAGTTCGGTGTTGAGGTTCAGCTCGACCTGACTGCCGTCGCCCAAAGTGACGTGGCGCACATTGTCGGTGGCGGCGAAGTGCTGATAGCTGTTGGGCAGCCACCCCAGATTCCACCCGGTCCAGGCCGCCAGCGGGAGCGCCAGCGCGCAAACGGAGGCGGCCACCGCGTATTGGCGCCACGTCCGGGCCGGCGGAGTGATCGGTATGACTACCGCAGGTTCCGGGCGTGGCAAATGTTCGGCGACATCCCAGATCTCCAGCATCGCCTCATATTCGAACGCGTGAAGCGGGTGCGCATCGCGCCACTGGTCGAACGCCTGCCGCTCTTCAGCGGTGCAATCGACGGCGTGCAGACGCATGCACCAATGCGCGGCGGCATCGGTGATCGCATCGTATTCGGCTTCCGAGAGGGTGTTCTGGGTCATTGACTCATCCTGATTTCCCGCATTCTAACCTTGGGGGACAGGTGCCGAGAACAACCGTCATGGCAATTACCCATCAAACGTGGAACTTTTTTTCGCTCAGACGCCCCAAAAACCAGGACGTTTCGTGAACATTAACCATAAATGGAGCGAAAAAATGATCAAAAGAACCTTGGCCGCTTTCGTCGCCACCGCCAGTCTTCTGAGTGCAGGCGCGGCACTGGCTGACCGTCCTGGCGCAGGATGGATCACCATCGAGAAGGCCATCGAGATCGTCAAGACCAAGGCCGGTTATGTCGAGGTCTACGAGATCGAGGCCGACAATGACGGCTATTGGAAAGGGGAAGGGCGCAAGGCTGACGGTGTGGTGTACGAATTCCGCATCGACGGCGCTTCGGGCAACGTCCTGCGTGATCAGAAGGACTGAGTCTCACGGTTGTCGAGCAATGCGCAGGTGTCGAGCCTGCGCATTTTTTTTGCGGATCAGACGGTAGGGACAGGATCCAGCTGGCGGCCGACTTCGCAGATCAGCAGCGCGATCGAGTCGGCATTGTGCAAGATGACGCCGACACGGGCATCCGATGACTGCTGATCCATGAACGCATTGCGCGCCTCATTCATTGTCGTACTGTTCGTTTGCTTGAAAATTTCCGCAGCCGTGGTCTCTTTTTCGGGAATTCTGTCAAAGTCGATCCAGATCGCGCGATCCGGATTCCATTCCGCAAACAGTTGTGCCCGGGGTGTGGCCAGTGACAGCGCCATTCTCCGTTCGTCCTGCAACGACCGGAGCAACTTCGCACCGTCGGGTGTCACCGCCGATATCAGGTCACAGAAAGGCTCACGCCCGCGTACGGTTGCGATATCCCAGGCGTTGCTCAGTTGATGGGCGAGTTCGTGGATCAGGGTTTCGGCTTGCGCATGGCCGTCAATATCAAACCCTTGAGCAACGACGGGGACGTAGTCGCCCAGGTCCTGGTCAAAAAAGTGCTGGGTGAAATGAACCTTGTTCTGCAGATCGCCATCGAGGACAAACGCAATCACGTCGTGGAACCAGTTGGTCGAACCGACGATGAACCGGTCGGTGTTGAGCAAATCATCAGCGGGATCTACCAGGGCGTTACAGATCGGCAAGATCGCGGTTTTTATCCTGGCCAGGATCTGCGTTGTGAGACGCGGGACATCAAAAAACTCCATGAGAAACCGGTTGACCCGTCCACCGGGCACAGCGGTTATGTCCAGAATCGCCAGGTTGTGCAGGCAGTTGAACGCATAATCCCGGGCCAGCCCCACTGCGTGCCCGAGTACCCGCGCTTTTTCAGGGTAGCGTCGAGTGATTTCTTCCATGCCGTGCGCTTCGATGTTGAGCATCGTGCGGCGCAGGCGCGTGTATTTGTTGTGCTCCAGCATTCTGGAGAAGGCTTTGCCGAAATGAACGGTCTGGCCGTGCGCGATCTGTACCATCCGCGAACCGCTTTTCAACAGCAACGGGCCGCGTTCCTCAGCTTTGGCCAATTGCCAGGCCGAACCCTGCTTGACGACCCGGTAGACCTTGCCATCAACGGCCGCATAGCTGCGGTTGTTCGCGGCGTTCTGATAGACGCCCTGAGCCGCGCTGTACGTGAGGTTCTTGAGCGCGACATCCGTCGCCTCGAAAGGCTGCAGGCGTGTGCGTTGTGGCGAGGTGGTTTCGATCTCGGCCAAGGTCGGTGCAATCGGGTTTTCGACTTTTCCAGTGCCGGTTGCGAGCGTCTGTTCGCCGACCTCGGCGCTCGTGCGTTCAGCCGACATTTCCGGCAAAAGGCCGACAAGCACCATCTGCTCCGCGCCGTCGATAAAAGATTTCAGTGCTCTTTTCCAATGATGATTCTGCAGGGCTTCGGCCGAGTCCTTGAATTCGTCGTAGGCTTGCCAGAGAAAGCGCCCATAGGCGAGTTTGCCTTGCAGCATGTCCGTGACCTGCTTGATGTCGTCACTGAACAGGACTTTGGCGTTGTCCCAGTCGGATTGCCCGTCGCTGTCTTTCTGCGACCCGAGCATTTGTTTCAACACATCGAGGTTGTACTGAAACAGCCGCTCCAGCAGGTTGCCCCCGATCGGGCGGTAATCGAGTGTTACTTCACTGGTCTGGCCGAGGGTGTCGGCGAACAGGCTGCGAAATGTTGCGCGTTGTGTGGGTGGCAGACGACGGAACAACAGGTTCTGCAGCAGCCCCGGAATATTCAGGGCGGCGATCAGACCCTGTTCATCGGGGAATTCGTGAAAGGCCTGCTCGGCATACGGGGTATAAAGCACCAGCGGGCCTTTGTGCCCGGTACCGGGAGCCAGCACATACAGTCCACATGCTTCGACGGCGTTGGCCTTTTCCGTCTTGATCAATGACAGCGGACACACGATCGCGTGTGTCCCGGCGACGGCGGCGCGGGCGATGGCATCCGGCATGTCCAGTACCTGGCGGATGTAACTGAAGGCCTTCTCGGACAAATGCTGCTGAAGTTTCAGTGCATGAGCGTGTTGCAGCAATTGCCAGGGCACCTGGCGGAAAAAAACCTGCTGCCGGGCCATACCCGCCACTGATGTCGTCGATAGCGCGTCACGGACCTTGTCGCTGTAGGTGGTCGGTATCGCCAGGGACAGCAGCAGTTGTGTCACAGCGCTTTGGTTCAGCCCGTCCGGAAGCGCCTGGGTGGTTTTCGAGGTGACCTTGAAACCGGTGTCCTGGGCGATGTTGATGTGATTGAGGGCAAACTCGACCAGGTTTCTGGCAGGCCCGGCCAGCGCCAGATTGGGCGTTATCTGAATGTGCCAGGGATTGAGCCCGCTCTTGGGGAAACGACTGTCGAGCAATGATTTCAAGGTCTGCTCGACATGGCTGACCAGCGTCGGCACGCCTGTCAGGTAGTCCTTGTCGTCGACGACACTCTGGCGCCACTGCTCCATGAGTTCGACGTGCAGTTTCTGTTCCGCGTTCGCTGCCATGCCCAGCCACGCCGGGTAGGTCTGTTGTGTGGCAATGGCCCGGGCATGGGCCGTCGCCAGTTTGAGGTTGGTGTGAAAAGCCTGATTGCGCAGTTTCGTCAGGGCATTGTTGCGCTTGACGGGATCCTTCACGCGAGTGCGCACCTGTTCGCAGCGCCCTAGAAAATGCTCGATGGCTGATTGCATGCGATTGTGCAGCACGTTGTGTTCGATGATTTGAAATGCCCCAAGGGTGTAGCGTTGGTGAGGCTGGAACTGCGCGGGCAGCAGGTTTTCCAGCAACGACAGACGCTGCACGCTGTGCAGCAGCCGCTGATCGAGCATGCGCCGTGCAGCGGCGACAGTGTCGAACACTTCAAGGCCCAGCGCGGGCGTCCAGATCACCGCCCGCCCGGAATGACTGACATCCAGGCCGCCGCGCTCGGTCATCAGCAGGCAGTGGGCGAGCGGCAGTAGATCCTGCTGACCGGAAGACTCAAGGCTGAGTGTATAGGCATCGGGGCGAAAGCCCTCGAGGGAGTGCCGCAACGCACGGGTCGGCTGATCAGCGTTGATCACGGTGTTGACAATTGCCTGTACGGAGGCGGACAGGCTGTCGCCCAGCACCCGCAACCGGGCTTCGCCGGTGACACCGATAAACCATGCATGAGCAAGCATTGACTTCAGGCTTTCGAGAAACGGCCGTTGGGCCTCCTGATGCGCCATGGGTTGTGTTTCGAGCATCGCGACAAGCGGGCCCTCGACGCTGCTGAATGTCTTGATTGACGCGCGCGCCTTGTCTGCCAGTACCTGAGAGGGTTGCTGGTTGCCTGCCAACACCGGATGCGTGCTCCATCGACCTGCACTGTCCAGCGCCAGCAAGCGCTCATGAATCATCGAACGGATGTCCAGGCTCTTGTCGAACAGGGCGTGCAGATTCACCGCGCCATCGCTGTGGCGAAACACTTGCAAGGCGTATTCGATGTTTTGCCGCTGCTTGGTGATGATCAATTCGAAGAGGATCTTGAAGATTTCTCCGATGATTCGGTCTCCCGACACCTGCGGCTGGTCGAAACCCAGAAACCGGTTGCGCTCGTCAAGGCTGAGCAGGCCGTAGAGTTCGTCTTCGTGGCCCTTGGCAATGAACTTGCTCTGCAACGTCTGTTTCAGGTCTTTGTAGTCGGTGAGAACTTGCAGGCCCTGCACCGGCGTGTAAAGAAATGCCTGGCTTGCGCTGATCATCAGCGACCCCGCCAGTTCGACGTAGTTGGCTTCGTGCTCCCAGAGCCGCACGGTTTCGGTGAGAGGGCGTTGCGGGCCTTGCGCGTCGTGCGTTATCAGCTGATGCAGTGCGTTGAACTGTGTTGCATCGAGAATGCCGCTTTCGCGTTTGATCATCCATTCGCTGCGTGCCTGGTCTTGCAGCACGTCGGCGAAGAACGTGCGGCGCGGCGCGCCGTCTGCAGATGCCGCATTCCAATAGTGTTCCAGTTGCCGGAAAAGCAGCGCTGGCAACATGCCGGACGCGCTTTTGACAGCCTCTTCCCATTGCGCTTGATCGCCTTTGGTGACGGATCTGCCTGGGTTGCTGAACTCCCGCAGTGCGGCGGTCGGCCACTGTTGATGCCGGTAATGCAACAGCACCGCATCGCTCAGACTCATGGAGTCGAGCCAGTGTCTGGTCGGCGTCGCGGCATCGGCGCCGGTGGCATCGTCCAGGGTGTAGAAACCTACACGAGTACGGTTTTGCTGCAGGCTGCCGAAATGCGACTTGAGCAATTCATCCAGAATGCTTTCCAGCAGATGATTGAGCGTCGGCAACTGCTCCAGCTCCGCACGCATGGCCTGCGTATTCAGAACTTGCCCCTGTTGGATGGCCGCGGTGTTTTCATCGAATACATCACCTTCGATGAGGCTGAACGACACCGTTATGTTTTCGGCATCGAACAGCCGCTTGCGTTGCGGCAACGACAGGAACGCAAACAGATTGGCCTGGTCGTCAGGATTGTTCAGTCGCTGCTCCAACTGTTGTTTCAAGTCGGCGCGGTCAGGGTACTTCTTGAGGCCGTCATACACGGTGTACAGGATCTGGGCTTTATTGACGGGCGTCTCGCCGAGAACGAACGCACCCGGCAACGGCAGCGGCATTTCCTTGCCAACATTGAGCAGGATGTGCTCGGCGCGCATGGCCGGGGTCTGCTGGCTGCGCAAGGCATGGGTGGACAGCTTTGCATGGGCGAGCCATCTGAATTCGTGCTCCGACAGGCCATGGGCCTTGCCCAGCTCGGTCCAGAGTCCGGGGGAATCAAAGACTTCGGGGAACAACAAGGGTTTGATGGGGGCTGACATGATCGAGTCTCGATGAGGGGCGCATGCTGGCAGGCGCCGATGGGTCGAGACGCAAGGCTAGTGCGGGTGACGGAGGCGAGGGTGGTAGATAAATATTGCGGGGTTGACAGGTAACCGGCCGGCCATGGTTAATCCTCAGGCGGGTTGTTCGTTCGCTGTTGTTCCCTCCAATAATTACTCTGGAGCTTCAGATGTCTGCGCCACACGATCATGCGGTCTCGTCCACGGTATTCCTGGACGAGCTGACTCAATTGCTGGAAAGGATTTTCACCCGTCACGGCACCTCCGCCGAAGTCGCCAGAACGCTGGCCGCCAATTGCGCGAATGCCGAGCGGGACGGTGCGCACAGTCACGGCGTATTCCGGATCCCCGGATATGTCTCGACGCTCAACAGCGGCTGGGTCAACGGCAAGGCTGTGCCGAAAGTCGAGGATGTGGCTTCAGGATTCGTCAGCGTCGATGCCGGCAACGGTTTTGCCCAGCCTGCGCTGGCGGCAGCACGTGCGCTGCTGGTGGAAAAGGCCCGCAGTGCCGGGATCGCGGTGTTGGCGATCCGCAATTCCCATCACTTTGCCGCGCTGTGGCCGGACGTCGAGCCTTTCGCCGATGAAGGCCTGGTAGCGTTGAGCGTGGTCAACAGCATGACATGCGTGGTGCCCCACGGCGCCGACCGGCCATTGTTCGGCACCAACCCGATTGCCTTTGCCGCGCCACGGGCTGACGGTGCGCCGATCGTGTTCGACCTGGCCACCAGCGCCATCGCCCATGGCGACGTGCAGATCGCCGCGCGCAAGGGCGAGAAGCTGCCGGCGGGCATGGGTGTCGACAGCCTCGGCCAGCCGACCTGCGACCCGAAAGCGATTCTGGAAGGCGGCGCATTGCTGCCGTTTGGCGGGCACAAAGGCTCGGCGCTGTCGATGATGGTCGAGCTGCTGGCCGCCGCGCTGACCGGCGGCAATTTCTCGTTCGAGTTCGACTGGAAGAACCATCCGGGGGCCAAGACCCCGTGGACCGGTCAGTTGCTGATCGTGATCGACCCAAGCAAGACTGCCGGGCAAAGCTTTGCCGAACGCAGTCAGGAACTTGTGCGGCAGATGCACGGGGTCGGGCTCAAGCGTTTGCCGGGGGATCGGCGGCATTTGCAGCGGGCCAAGTCACTGGCCAAAGGAATCGAACTGGATCAACAGACCCTGTCGCAGTTGCGTGAACTGGCCGGCGAATGAGTGTGTGCCGGGCATGAAAAAGGCGAGCCCGAGGGCTCGCCTTTTTTGTTCGCGCTCAGCGGCGACCGAGCAGCAATCCGACCACCAGACCGAACCCGGCGGAAATCGCCACGGTCTGCCACGGATGACCGCCGATGTAGCTCTCGGTGGCGTCCACCGCCGGTTTGGTGCGGTCACGCACACTGGATACCGAATCCAGTGCCTGCTGCAATTTCAGGGCGATTTGTCCGCGCAGGGTTTCCGCTTCCTCGCCGACCAGTGAAGCACTGCTCTTGAGCAGTTTGTCCGACTCTTCGATCAGAGCCTGAAGTTCGCTGAACGCTTGATCCTTGATTTGGTCTTCAGCGGCTTGAACGGCGCTTTTGCGGGCCATTGGGTGACTCCTTGCAGGTGAATGGACAGTGAACAATGGAGTGTGGCGCGACTTGAAAAGTTGCAGCGATTTTCCATCCGGAGCAAAAACCAGCGTCAGAGGTTTCCGTCCAGAGTGTAAGATGTCGCCATTTCATGCAGCAGGTAATTCCCGATGAGTTTCAATCTGGCCGACAAATCCCTCGCAGAGCGCGCCGCGCTGGAAGATGAAAAATCCCGACTGTTCGAACTCTGGCAGAACAATCTGGGCAAAGCCAAGGGCGAAGCCGCGCGGTTGTTCGGCGAGCGCTCCAAACGCAAGGGCAAATGGGCCGAGTTCGTTCGCGCTGAACTGGACGGCATGTCGCCTCCGGAATTCGCCAACATGGTGCGCAGTGAAGTCAATCGCCTGATGGCGGCCAACAAGTAATCACTCGGCCCTGAAACTGGAGCCAATTGCTTCGCGCACCGTCAGCACCACCGGATCGATCTGGGTGCTGGTGCGCCAGCCCAGTTCGATCGGGTAACGCGGCAGCGCCAGCGGGCAGGGCAGCAGCGCCAGCCCGCTCATTACGGCAATGGCCTGCGCGGCGTGGGCCGGAATGGTCGCCACCGCATCGCTGCCCTTGAGCAGGTGCGGTAATGCCGCGAAATGCGTGGTCGAGGCGCAGACCCGGCGGCTGCGGCCCAGCGCCGCCAGCCCTTCATCGGTGATCCCGATAAAACCGCCCGACGACACCAGAAGGTGCTCGCGGGTGACGAACTCCTCCAGATCGATCTGCTGCTGACCCGGCGCCAGGCTCGCCGGATCCACCAGACACGCGTAACCCCCTTCACCCAACACCTGACGGCTGAGCAGCCGCTCGGCGAACCCGCCGGCGGTAATTGCCAAGTCGATGCTGCGTTCCATCAGTGCCCGGGCGACGATCTGACTGTGGGTCTGGCGAAAAATCAGCCGCAGTTTTGGTGCACGACGGGCGATTTCCTCGATCAGTCGCCGGCCGTAAGCGATCTCGAAATCGTCCGAGAGGCCCACGGTGACCGAGCGTCCTTCGTAGTAATTGGCCGTCGGGTCGACCATGGCCAGGCTTTGCCGACACTTGTTCAGCGCATCGCTGACCACCGGTTTCAACTGATTGGCCTTGAGCGTCGGCGCCAGTCCCCGGCCGGTGCGCACGAACAATTGATCGCCATACACCTCGCGCAACCGCCGTAAGGCCGCGCTGACCGCTGACTGGGTCACGCCCAGGCGCAACGCCGCGCGGCTGGCGCTGGACTCTTCATGCAGGGCTTCAAAGACTTTCAGCAGGTTGAGGTCGACGGTCGCGATATTCATCTGGCTCATATCATTCAGCAGTGGATCGGTCTTTATTCATGATCCCGTGGCGCCGGAGAATGAGCAACACCTGAACTTCACGGAGTGACCGCCATGCCCAAATCAATCGTTGCCGCCCTGCAGATCGGCGCCTTGCCCGGTGGCAAGGCTGAGACCCTGGAACAGATCCTGAGCTGGGAAACCGCGATCATCGAGTCCGGCGCCGCGCTGGTGGTGATGCCCGAAGCGTTGCTCGGCGGTTACCCGAAGGGCGAGGGCTTTGGCACGCAACTGGGTTACCGCTTGCCGGAAGGCCGCGAGGCCTACGCCCGTTACTTCGCCAACGCTATCGATGTGCCCGGTGCGGAAACCGAAGCGCTGGCCGGTCTGTCGGCACGCACCGGGGCCAATCTGGTGATCGGCGTGATCGAACGGGCCGGCAGCACCTTGCACTGCACCGCGCTTTATTTCGACCCGCAGGCAGGACTCGTGGCCAAACACCGCAAGCTGATGCCTACCGGCACCGAACGGCTGATCTGGGGCAAGGGCGACGGTTCGACGCTGCCGGTGCTCGACACTCAGGTCGGCAAGCTCGGCGCCGTAATCTGCTGGGAAAACATGATGCCGCTGATGCGCACGGCGATGTATGCCAAGGGCATCGAGGTCTGGTGCGCGCCGACTGTGGATGAGCGCGAGATGTGGCAGGTCAGCATGCGCCACATCGCCCATGAAGGGCGCTGTTTTGTGGTCAGCGCCTGTCAGGTCCAGGCCTCGCCGAATGAACTGGGGGTGGAAGTTGCCAACTGGCCGGGGGATCGACCGCTGATCGCCGGCGGCAGCGTGATCGTCGGGCCGATGGGCGACGTGCTGGCCGGGCCGTTGCGCGGCGAGGCCGGCTTGCTCACCGCCGAGATCGACACCGCCGAACTGGTGCGCGCCCGCTACGACTACGACGTGGTCGGCCACTATGCGCGGCCGGATGTGTTCGAGTTGAGCGTCGACGAGCGGGCTAAACCGGGCGTGCGTTTCACGGTTTGACGGATTGTCGGCGCCGCCATTCTTCGCGGGTGATTTCCCAGATTTCCCGTGGGAAGCGACCGCCGACAAAGTCATCCTCGTCCGTGCGAATCAAGCGCATGCCGCTGCGCTCCGAGAGCTTTCGCGAACCAAGGTTCGGTGCGGCTTTCGGCACGCGCATCAACGGTTGATCGAGGGTTTCGAACCAGTACCGGGTCACGGCTTCGCTGGCTTCGGTCATGAAGCCCTGACCCTGCCAGGCCGGGGCGAGCCAGAACCCACGGTGGTTGTCCGGCTCGTCCATCAGGCTGATGTTGCCGATCAATTGCTCTGGCGCCGATTTTAGGCGAATCGTCCAGTGCCACTCTTTGTCTGCCGCAATGGCAGGCAGCGCAATGTCACGCAGGTAGGTGAGGGCGCCGTCGTCCGGATAAGGCCAGGGCACGAAGATGTTCAGATAACGCACCACTTCCCAGTGGGGGAATTGCTGCTGAATGGCCTCGGCGTCCGCCAATTCAAGCGGACGCAAGATCAGTCGTTCGGTGTACAGCGTGGGGATGTCTTCCATAAACCTGCGGCTTCCATGTTTCTGATAGTAAACGCTGCAGGCTACCGCATCTTTACCAGGTTGCGGCACTGGCTCTCGGCAGACTCAGCTTGCCGGTGTCGACAAAACGCATCGTGCCAAACAACCCGCCCGCAAGTTTGCCGCGCAGCACATAGGGCAGGTTGTCGAGGGTTTGCGTCTGGCTCAGGCCCAAGGTCTGGCGCAGCACCGAGAACGCGGAAATGCTCACCGGGACGCTGACGATGGTTTCGGAGAACCGTGGAATCGAGCCGCTCTGATCGCTAACGCCCGACGCCAGGGAGTGGCCGTTGACCTCCAGATCCAGCGCGATGCCGTTGTAGTCGATGGGCGTTTCGTTGGGGTTCTGCACCCGCAGCTTGATCGCGAAGCGCACTTCCAGATCCTGGCTCGGCAGCGGTTCGAGGCCGACCACGTTGATGTTCACCGGGTCGCGGTTGGGAAACAGCGCACAGGCGCTGAGGGAGAGCAGAAGCAGGGACAGGATGACGGCATGGAGGCGGCGCATTGATGCTCTCTCATTGAAAAAGGGCTGAACCGTCGCCGGTATCAGCCCTTTTTTCATCGAGCGGACAGGATCAACGGTTCAACTGTGCGACAGCGGCTGTTGATGCGGGTTCAGCTTTGGCCGGCAGGTCGGGGTTTTCCATGACCTGAAGGATAGAGGCTTCCGGGTCGAAGTCATCTTCTTCCAGTTCGATGAATTCTTCCGGCAGGAAGATATTCAGCACGATGGCACACAGTGCGCCGACGGTAATCGGCGATTCGAAGATGTTGCGCAGCGCCTGCGGCAGTTCGCGCAGCACTTCCGGCACGGCAGCGATGCCCAGGCCCATGCCGACGGAAATCGCCACGATCAGCATGTTGCGCCGATGCAGGCCGGCCTCGGCGAGGATCTTGATCCCGGCCACGGCTACGGTGCCGAACATCACCAGCTCTGCGCCGCCGAGCACCGGTTTCGGCATCAGTTGCAGCACCGCACCGATCATCGGGAACAGTCCCAGCAACACCAGCAGGCCGGCGATGAAGAACGCGACGTAACGGCTGGCGACGCCGGTGAGCTGGATCACCCCGTTGTTCTGGGCGAAAGTCACCATCGGCATGCTGTTGAAAACCGCCGCCATGGCCGAGTTGAGGCCATCGGCGAGCAGCCCGGACTTGATCCGGCGAATGTACAGCGGGCCTTTCACCGGTTGCCGGGAAATCATCGAGTTGGCAGTCAGGTCACCGGCCGCTTCCAGCGGCGACACCAGGAAAATCACTGCCACCGGCACGAACGCCACCCAATCGAAGTTGAAACCATACTTGAACGGCACTGGCACGCTGACCACCGGCACTTCGGGCAGGTTGGCAAAGTCTACGGTGCCCATCAGCCACGCCACCACGTAGCCGAGGGTCAGGCCGATGACGATTGCGCCCAGCCGCAGGAACGGCACATCAACCCGGTTCAACACCACAATGGTGCCCAGCACCAGCGCCGCCAGGAACACATGGCTGGCCGCGCCCAGATCCGCCGCGCCGAAGCCGCCGGCAATGTCGGTCATCGCCACTTTGATCAGCGACAGGCCCATCAGGGTGATGATGGTGCCGGTGACCACCGGGGTGATCAGCATGCGCAACCTGCCGATAAACTGGCTCAGCACCACTTCGATGAAGGCGGCGAAGAAGCACACGCCGAAGATCGTCGAGAGGATTTCATCGGTGCCGCCGCCCCGGGCCTTGACCATGAAACCGGCGCTGAGAATCACGCTGATAAAGGAAAAACTGGTGCCTTGCAGGCACAGCAGCCCCGAACCGACCGGGCCGAAGCGCTTGGCCTGAACGAAGGTGCCGAGGCCCGAGACGAACAGCGCCATGCTGATCAGGTACGGGATTTCACTTTGCAGGCCGAGGGCACCGCCCATGATCAGGGTCGGGGTGATGATGCCGACGAAGCTGGCCAACACGTGTTGCAGGGCGGCAAACACCGTTGCGGTGAAGTGCGGACGGTCGTTGAGGCCGTAGATCAGATCGTTGTTGCGCGGGGCTTTTTCAGAGACGGTCATGGTGGTTTGCGTGCCGCAATGCGGGGCCGGGTCGGAAAATGGGTGCGCAGGATGCCGTAAGCGGGAGGCGAGGGCAACGCATGATCGTTCCCACGCTCTGCGTGGGAATGCAGCCGGGGACGCTCCGCGTTCCAAAAAATGATCAGGTTCGACCAAAGGCTGACAGCAGATCTTCTTCAAAAGCCTTCTGTGCATCGCCGGGCACCTGCGCCCGATGGCGGGCCAAGTGGAACGCCACGTCAAAGCTCAACTCGCCTTCGCGCACCGGGCGCAACAGGCCCTTGTCCTGCCATTGGCGGGCGTAATGGTTGGGCAGATAACCGACGTGCTTGCCGGAGAGAATGAAGGCGAGGGTGCCTTCGACCTGTTCCGAGCGCGCCGAGCAGACCTTGCCCTGAAACGGCTCGTCACTGCGCAGGAACCGGTAGGGGTGATCGACCCGGTCGCAGGCCTGCAACGCGGCGTCATCGGGAGCATCGTCGGTAAACAGCGGATGACCGGGGGCGCAATACAGATGCTGGGTTTCGCTGAACAGCTCGCGATAGTCGAACGCGCTCTGCACCTGGGAGAAATAACCGATGGCCAGGTCCAGCCGCTGTTGCAGCAACAGACGCTCCATTTCGCCGGGCATGGCGCTGATCAGTTCGATGCGCACTGATTCGTCCCGCTCGCGAAACCGCCGGATCGCATCCGCCACCCGTTGAAGCACCGACTGATCGACCGCTTCCGACAGACCCAGCCGCACTTCACCGATCAATCGTCCGGCGACGCCGTTGGATTGATGGCGGAAGGTTTCGATCGAATCGAACAGCGCCCGGGCGGCAATCAACAGCTGTTCGCCCTTGGGCGTCAGGCTGAAACCGGCCTTGCCACGGTTGCACACCCGATAGCCGAGACGGGTTTCAAGCTTGGCCATTTGCTGGCTGATGCTCGACTGGCTCAGGCCCAGTTCACCTTGAGCAGCACTGAAACCATTGGATTCGACCACGCCGAGAAACAGCCGCAGAAGCTGAAGATCGACATCGTGGAGCTGACCGAGCATCACATTACTCCGGGATAAAGTCAGGTTAACAAACTTGATATTTCTCGAATGTATCCGACGGCGCATCCTGCCACCACTTCCTTCGGTCAGGTGTTCGTCATGGCTCCCGTCTTCAAGCTGTGTTTGCCCGCTTTGTTGCTTACCGTCTCCATCGCCGCCCAGGCCGAAGAGAAAACCCTCAATCTCTACAGCTGGGCCGATTACGTGGCGCCTGAAACCTTGCAGCGCTTCGAAAAGGAAACCGGCATCCACGTGCGCTACGACACTTTTGATACCTCCGAGGTGCTGGAAACCAAGCTGCTTACGGGCGGCAGTGGCTATGACGTGGTGGTGCCATCGTCCAGCGTGTTGGCCCGTGGTTTGGCCGCCGGCGCGCTGAAGGAAATCCCTCACGAAGGGCTTAAGGGTTACGCCAATCTCGATCCGGATCTGCTGGAAAAACTGGCGGCGGTCGATCCCGGCAACCGCTACGGCGTGCCTTACACCTGGGGCACCCTCGGCCTGGGCATGAACGTCGAGGCAGTCAAACAGCGGCTGCCGGATGTGCCGCTCAACAGCCTCGATCTGCTGTTCAAGCCAGAATATGCCAGCAAACTCAAGGATTGCGGGATTGCGATTCTCGACTCGCCTCAGGAAGTGATCGGCCTGGCGCTGCACTATCTCGGTAAAGATCCCTACAGCACCGACAAGACCGATCTGGCCGCCGCCGAAGCCTTGTTGCAGAAGTTGCAGCCCTCGGTGCTGTACGTCGCCACCGGCCGGCAGATCAGCGATCTGGCCAACGGCAGCGTCTGCCTGGCGCTGACCTATAACGGTGACGCGAGCATGGCTGCCGATCAGGCGCGCAAGGCCAACAAGCCGTTTGAGGTCGCTTACCGGATTCCCAAGGAAGGCACGCTGGTGTGGCAGGACAACCTCGCCATCCCCAAAGACGCGCCGCACCCCGAAGCCGCACGCACCTTCATCGAATTCATGTTGCGCCCCGAATCCGTGGCGGCGCTGACCAATACGCTGTTCTTCGCCACCGCCAACCAGGCCGCCACGCCGCTTGTGGACGAAGCGGTGCGCAATGATCCGGACATTTTCCCGAAACTCGAAGTGCGCGAGCGGCTGTACGCCGACCACAGCATGAGCCTCAAGGACATGCGCCAGCGCACACGCCTGTGGACCACCTTCCGTAGCCGCCAATAGCCCTTCATAACAACAGGAACACACCGATGGACGTGCCCATGCAAAACGATCAGGCCCTGACCCGTGACAGCCTTTACGGCACTGCTGCCGAAAGCACCTACGCCGGGATCACCAGTTTCATGCGCCGGCGCTACAGCCGTGACTTGCGCGGCGTGGACGTGGCGGTCAGCGGTGTGCCGTTCGACACCGCCACCAGCAACCGTCCCGGCGCGCGTTTCGGGCCGCGCGGAATTCGTGCGGCGTCCACCGGGATTGCCTGGGAACGGCACTGGCCGTGGGCGTTCGACCCGTTCGATCATCTGGCGGTGATCGATTACGGCGATTGCGACTTCGATTACGGCTCGCCGCACACCATTCCGGAAAGCATCGAGGCCCACGCCGAGCACATCCTCAGCTCCGGCAGCGCCATGCTCACCTTTGGTGGCGACCACTTCATCAGTTACCCGCTGCTCAAGGCCCATGCGCGCAAGCACGGCACGCTGTCGCTGATCCACTTCGATGCACACAGCGACACCTGGCCGGACGAGGGTGGCAAGCGGGTCGATCACGGCACCATGTTCTGGCACGCCGCGCGGGAAGGGCTGGTGGATCCGGCGCGTTCGGTGCAGATCGGTTTGCGCACCACCAACGACGATCATCAGGGTTTTCAGGTGCTGGACGCGCGGCAGGTGCATCGCCGTGGTTGTGAGGCGATCGTCGAGGCCATTCGTGCGCGAGTCGGGGATAACCCGGTGTACCTGACGTTCGACATCGATTGCCTCGATCCGGCCTTTGCACCGGGCACCGGTACGCCGGTCTGCGGCGGGTTGAGCACGGTGCAGGCGCTGGAGATCCTTGGCGGCCTGCGCGGCATCAATCTGGTGGGCATGGACGTGGTGGAAGTGGCCCCGGCCTATGACCACGCGGACGTGACGTCGCTGGCGGCGGCAACCCTGGCCATGGAGATGCTTTGCCTGTATGCGGCCCGGCACAAAGTCGACGCGTGATCCCCTCCGAGTCTGGTGAAAGCTCCTGACAATTTCTGACACTAGGCTCTGCTAAGCTCCGGCAAATTTTTGCCCGGAGCCTCACACCGTGTCGCGAACCACACGCCTGTTGACCCTGTTGCAAGTGCTGCGTGGCAAGAAGCGCCCGGTGACCGCGGCAACGCTGGCCTGCGAGCTGGAAATCTCCGAACGCACGCTCTATCGCGACATCGCCGAACTGACCGCACTCGGCGCGCCGATCCATGGCGAGGCGGGCATCGGTTACGTATTGCGCAGCGGTCTGTTTCTGCCGCCGCTGATGCTCAACGCCGACGAGACCGAAGCCATCGTGCTGGGCCTGCGTTATGTCGATCAGCGTGGCGACGAGGTGCTGAGCAAGGCTGCGGCGGATGCGCTGGCGAAAATCGCTGCGGTGCTGGACCCGCAGGCCCAGGAAGCGCTGCGCAACCCGACCGTCATGCCCGGGCCGCCGGGTTACGGTTTTCCGCAAAACGCGGTGCCGTTGAACGTTTTCCGTCACGCGATCCGCGATCAGTCCAAGCTGCACATCGATTACGCCGATGCGCAGCAGGTGCAGAGCCAGCGCTTGATCTGGCCACTGGCGCTGGGTTTTCTCAATGAGGTGCGGATCATCGTGGCGTGGTGTGAATTGCGCGGCGCCTATCGCACCTTTCGCACCGACCGGATTGCCGCGGCGAGCCTGCAGGGCGAGCGCTATCCGGGGCGGCGCAGCGACCTGTTGCGCACCTGGCAGCGGCAGATGCAACTGGACGAAAATGGCCGTTTCACTCCTGACAGGAATTGACGCAGGGCTGTTCTAGGATGGCGACAGAACCCGAAAAAAGGAGCTGTAATCATGTTCCACCCCACCTCGATCCTCGCCCCGGCCATCGTTGAATACATCAACGCCGCCAATGCTCGCGATACGTCCCGGGTCGGCAGTTTTTTTGCCGAGGATGCCCATGTGTTCGATGAAGGCCATCATCAGGTCGGCCCGCAGGCCATCGCCGACTGGATGCAAGACACCGCCCAGCGCTATCAGCCACGGGTCGAAGTACTCGGCGTCCAGCAGCGCACCGGCAAGGTGCTGGTGCAAGGGCTGATCTCCGGAACGTTCCCCGGCAGTCCGCTGGAGCTGCGCTACACGTTCCGGCTCAACGAACAGGGCAAAATCGCTCGGCTGGATATTTCCCTGTAGCCATCGTGGCATACTGCCGCGCATGACTTTCGACTCCCCTTTGAGCGCCTGGCAATACGCCGTCGACCACAAGGGCTTCATCCAGGATGAAGCCCAGGAACACGCGGTCTGGGCCTTGCAAAAATGCCATGAAGCCCTGCACGCCGGTGCCCGTTCGGTCACCGGCGTTTACCTGTGGGGCCCGGTCGGGCGCGGCAAGACCTGGCTGATGGATCAATTCCACCAAAGCCTGCGGGTGCCGGCGCGGCGGCAGCACTTTCATCACTTCATGGGCTGGGTGCACCAGCGTTCCTTTCAACTGACCGGGATCGCCGATCCATTGAGGGCCCTGGCTCGTGAGTTGGCGGTCGAGGTGCGGGTGCTGTGTTTCGATGAACTGTTCGTCAATGACATCGGTGACGCGATCATTCTCGGACGACTGTTTCAGGTGATGTTCGATGAAGGTGTGGTGGTGGTCTGCACCTCTAACCTGCCGCCGGATCAGCTGTATGCCGACGGCTTCAACCGCGATCGCTTCCTGCCGGCAATCACCGCGATCAAGCAGCACATGCAAGTGGTCGCGGTGAATGGCGCCGACGATCACCGCTTGCATCCCGGCGCTGTCGAACAACGCTATTGGGTCGCCTCTGCGGGGCAGGGTAGCGAGCTAAGTCAGGTGTTCGACGCATTGGCCGCCGGGCAGACCGTCAGTGCCGAACCGGTGCCGGTCGGTTACCGTGCTTTGAACGTGGTACAGGCCGGCGATTCGGTGCTGTGGTGTCGTTACAGCGACCTGTGCGAGCAACCGTTCGCCGCCATGGACTTCATCGCGCTGTGCGACACCTACCGGGCTATCCTGTTGAGCGAGGTGCCGAACCTCAGCGCGAAAAAGCGCGAAGGGCGGATTGCCCGTGGCACCGAGGACGGCGCGGAACGGGTAGTGGCCGGCGATCGCGAATTGCCGCAGTTGTCGGTGCACGACGACGGCGTGCGCCGGTTCATCGCGCTGGTCGACGAGTGCTACGACCGCAAGGTGCCGCTGTACATTGAGGCCGAAGTGCCGATGGACGCGCTGTACACCGAGGGCTACCTGGAATTCCCGTTCCGCCGGACCCTCAGCCGCTTGCAGGAGATGCAGCTGCAACGCTTCGCCGAGACCTGAAACACGGAGGGCGCGACATGACTCAGCCACTGTCCCATCATTTGCTGACCATGGCTTATCAGAACGCTTGGGCCAACCATCGACTGGCCAAGGCCTGGAGCCAGCTCGATGATGCGCAGCTGGCAGCGCCACGGGTGAGTTTCTTCCCGAGCATCCGCCTGACCCTCAATCACATCCTGACCTGCGACTGGTTCTACGTCGATGCGCTGGAGCGCGAGTTGCGCGGTGACGAACCGCATCCCGATTGCTACGTGTTCTTCAACGCTGACGAGCCCTTCACCGAGGCGCAGGCCCTGCGCCGTGAGCAGGACCATGTCGACCGTCGGCTGATCGCCTACTGCGAGCAACTGCGCGATGCCGATCTGGGGCGCATCGTCACGATCGCCCGCGACACGCCGCAGCACGACAGTCGGCTGCGGATGATTTCCCACCTTTTCGAGCATCAGATCCATCATCGTGGCCAGGTCCACGCGATGCTCAGTGGCACCTCGGTGAAACCGCCGCAACTGGACGAGTTTTTCTGTGCCGGCGAGTCCGGTCTGCGAGCCGAGGATTTCGCCGAGCTGGGCTGGACTGAAGAACTCATCTGGGGCCACTGAATACGTCGGGTTGTGGCCGGGGCCTGCCTCGCGCTAAGGTCGCCGAGCCTATCAGTGCGTATCAAACGCGCCGGGGCCCCGTGCGATCGAGGAAGGAAATGGATTCCGCAGAAATTCTTGTGCTTCAAGCCAGTTACACCAACCCGGTGCATGCCGAGGCCATCGGTGTGGTGCTCAATCATTACGCCGATGACCCGATGGGCGGCGGCCATCCCATTGCCCCCGAACTGTTGCAGCAACTGCCCGCCGAACTGGCCAAGCGGCCCCACGCGTTCAGCGTCCTGGCCTTTGTCGGTGGCGAGCCGGCGGGGCTGGTGAACTGCTTTGAAGGGTTTTCCACGTTTGCCTGCAAGCCGCTGGTCAACGTGCATGACGTGTCGGTGGTGACCAAGTTTCGCGGTCTGGGGTTGAGCCAGAAAATGCTGCGCAAGGTCGAGGAAATAGCCCGTCAGCGCGGTTGCTGCAAGATCACTCTGGAAGTACTTGAAGGCAATGCCGTGGCGCAAAACTCCTACGCCAAGTTCGGCTTCGCGCCGGGCATGTTCGACCCCAGTCACGGGCGCATGCTGTTCTGGATCAAGGATCTGCAGGCATAAAAAAAGGCGCCCGAACAGGGCGCCCAACTGTCATCTGCGGGGCCAGAGCGGAGCCATCGCAGGTCCATCGGTAAAGCGTTCGCTCAAGGGCGATAGGACTCGGTGACCTGGGCGGTCTGGTCGTCCGGAACCTTGAGTTCGTTGGTCTTCGCCTCAGCCTGCTGGCTCTGTGCGGAATGAACCGGGAAATTGGCCCAGTAATGTCTCATGCGCTCGGCGCCGCCTTCGGCGAATGCGCTGGCGGATGCGAGGGTAAGCAGGCCTGCAAGAATTGCAGTCGTGGTTTTCATGGTGCCTCCTACGAAAAATGTCGGAGCCGTTCGTCCATGAATCAGGGCCTCGGGGCGCAGTGTCCGTCGAGGGCATTAACAAGAGGTTAACGCTCGTTCAGTGTAGGTTTTACAGGGTGTTTCCACGGCGTATCGGACGAACGCTGCACGCGTGAATGACGCGTGCTGGTCGTAAGGAAGGAGGGGGCAGTGCGGCTGTAAATGTCAAAAAGGGCCGTTTCCGGCCCTTTTCGTTACTGTTGCAGAACCACTTCCGTGGTCGCAGTGGCGGGTTTCTTCGGCTTCATCAGGCTGAAGTCGATCAGAGCCCGCTGTTCGCGTTCGTAAGGGTTGCCGATCAACAGCGGACGCGGCTTGAAGCTGTCGCTGACCACGCTCTTGGTGCGATCCAGTTCATCGAAACTCAAACCGGCCAGGTCCGCCCAGGTGTGGATCAGGTGCGAGCTGCTGTAAGGGCGGCTCAGATCCCCGGCGAAACTCCAGTCGTGGTTTTCACGCCACTTCGGCGACGCCCAGGCCATGAACGGAATGGTGTACATCGGTGCGGTCGGCTTGTTTTCGTTGCGACCCAAGGTGCTGTGGCCGACCGAGTCGAACACGTCTTCACCATGGTCGGAGAGGTACAGCAAAAAGCCGTTAGGATCGGATTTGGCGTAGTCCTTGATCAGGCTCGAGACCACGAAATCGTTGTACAGCACGGCATTGTCGTAGCTGTTGTAGGTCGGCACCTGATCGTCACGCACACCGGCCGGAACGCCGTTGCGATCCTGGAACTTGTCGAAGCTCGGCGGATAACGGTACTGGTAGCTCATGTGCGTACCGAGCAGGTGCACGACGATCAACTTGCGCGGCGCCGCGTCGGCCAGGGCCTTGTTGAACGGCTCGATCACGTCGCCGTCGTACTGGGCGGCGTTCTGGTTGCGGTTGTTGTTCAGGTACACCTGCTCGTCGGCCTGTTCGGAGAAGGTCGTGAGCATGGTGTTGCGTTTGGTCATGGTCTGCTGGTTGGTGATCCAGAACGTCTTGTAGCCGGCCTGTTTCATCATGCTGACCAGCGACGGCGTGGACAGGTACAGGTCCGGGTTTTCTTCGTCGGCGAAGGTCAGCACCTGTTGCAGCGCTTCAATCGTGTAAGGGCGCGGGGTGATGACGTTGTCGAAGATCGACAGCTGATCCTTGAGCTTGTCCAGCTCCGGCGTGGTTTTACGCGGGTAGCCGTAGAGGCTCATGCGCTGGCGGTTGGTGGATTCGCCGATCACCAGCACCAGGGTTGCCGGCTGGTTGGCGCCCGAGTCCTTGAGGTTTTTCAGCGGCGGGATCTTGCTCGCGCTGTGCAGCATGCCCTGCATGTCGGCCAGGGTGTCCTGATAGCGGTGGTACGCCACGGCCATCTGCCACGGCACGGCCGGCTCGATGCGGGTCTCGAATTTCTCGAAACCGCCAGCAAGGCTGCCCGTGCGCATTGTCTGCTTGACCAGCGGGTAGCCGATCACGGCCACCAGAATCGCCATGGCGGCGACGAGTGCCCGGCCACGGGGCAAGTACACCGGACGCAGGCGGGTCCACAGAAAGTACGAGAACGCAGTGTGTGCGAGGAACGCCGGAACCATCCACCAGGCAAAGTACTGGGTCATGTACTCGCCGGCTTCGGACACGTTCGATTCGAACATGATGAAGATGACGCTCTGGGAGAATTCCTGCTGATAGATGAAGAAATACCCCAGGCTGGCCATCGAGCAGGCCCACAGCACCACGCCGATCAGCGCGGCGAGCAAACGGGTGCGTTTGGGGAACAACAACATCGGCGCGAGCCACACGGCGCTCATCACGAAGGCCTGGCGAAAGCCCGTGAACCCTGAAGTGCCCGTCAACTGGATCAGCAGTTGGGTGATACCGGAGAAGTACCAGAAAAACACGAACAGCCAGATAAAACCGGCCCAGTCGAAACCTGTCGCAGTCGTATTGCTGCGTTTGAACACCGCCATTCAGCACTCCAGCTCAGTCGTCACATCCACCGCCGGGCGCTTCATGTAACCGCGTATGAACCCGACGAACGGAGGCCATGCGCAGACACGCACGGCCAGAATGCGCCGGAGTATCAACAAGCCAATGTGAAAACTTTGTTAGTTGCCGAAACAGGCAGGAGGTGCAGCATGTCGGGAACGGCAATGGCCGCTCCCGAAGCGGGCGGGGAGATCAGGCGTGGGGCGAGCGCTGTACGCGCGGCAAGGGCTGTGGCTCGGCGCCTTGGGTCAGCAGGCGCAATTGCGCGAGTTCCTGCTTGAGCTGATCGCGTTCATCTTTCAACTGTCGCAATTCATCGCGACGGATGGTGACGTACAGGGTTTGTGGCGGCATTGCTGTGTGTACTGTGCCCATTGCTCACCTCGCAAATGGCGTGTCTCAACTGCAGATCAGCCCCGGTTTCGGGCCTTGACCTGCTATCGGCGCCGATTTTGATTTCTTTTGCTCGTGAATGGAACTTTTTTATTTTTCATGGTCGTTGTGTCTTCGACACGTTTCCCGACGTTATCAGTCTGGATCGGGCACAATGCACGGAAACTTCAACCCGACGCTCTGGACTAACCTCCATTAGTCGCGTTGGGCTATACCTTTGACACACTTTTATTTGTAGTAAGGAGCATCAGCACATGCAACTCGGGATTATTGGACTGGGCCGCATGGGCGGCAATATTGCGCGACGTCTGATGCTCAACGGTCACACCACCGTTGTTTACGACCGCAATACCGCCTTTGTCGACACCCTGGCCGCCGAGGGCTCTACCGGCGCCGCCGACCTGCCTGCACTGGTCGCAGGCCTGGCCAAGCCGCGTGCGGTGTGGGTCATGCTGCCGGCCGGCGCACCGACTGAAGACACCATCGAAACCCTGAGCACGCTGCTCGAGGCAGGCGACACCATTATTGATGGCGGCAACACCAACTATAAGGATGACATCCGCCGCGCCAAAACCCTGGCCGAGAAGGGCCTGCACTACATCGACGTCGGCACCTCCGGCGGCGTCTGGGGCCTGGAGCGCGGCTACTGCATGATGATCGGCGGCGATGCCGAGACCGTTAAGCGTCTGGATCCGCTGTTCGCCGCGCTGGCGCCGGGCATGGGTGACATCCCGCGCACCAAGGACCGCAAGTCCGATGACCACCGTGCCGAGCACGGCTACATCCACGCAGGTCCCGCCGGTGCCGGTCACTTCGTCAAGATGATCCACAACGGGATCGAGTACGGGATGATGGCGGCGTTCGCCGAAGGCTTCGACATCCTCAAGACCAAGTCCAGCGAGCTTCTGCCGCAAGACCAGCGTTTCGACCTGAACGTGGCTGACATTGCCGAAGTCTGGCGTCGTGGCAGCGTGGTGTCGTCCTGGCTGCTCGACCTGACCGCCGACGCCCTGGCGGTCGACCCGAAACTCGACGGTTTCTCCGGCTCCGTAGCCGACAGCGGCGAAGGTCAATGGACCATCGAAGCGGCCATGGAACAAAAGGTGCCGGTACCGGTGCTGTCCAACTCGCTGTTCTCGCGCTACCGCTCGCGCGGCCAGGGCACTTTCGGCGACAAGATTCTTTCGGCCCAGCGCTTCGGCTTCGGCGGCCATGTGGAGACACCGAAGAAATGACCCATACGATCCGCAGGAAATCCAAGGCAGAACCCGCGCCACCGACCACGCTGTTTTTGTTCGGCGCCCACGGTGATCTGGTCAAGCGCCTGCTGATGCCGGCGCTGTACAACCTGAGTCGCGACGGCCTGCTGGATGAGGGTCTGCGGATCGTCGGCGTTGATCACAACGCCATCACCGATGAAGCCTTCGCGCAAAAGCTCGAAGACTTCATCCGCACCGAAGTGGCAGCGAAGGTCGGCAAGGGCGATCAGATGCTTGATCCGGCCTTGTGGGCCAAGCTCGCCAAAGGCATCAGCTACGTCCAGGGCGATTTCCTGGACGACAGCACCTATTCAGCCCTGGCGGCGAAAATCGCCGACAGCGGTACTGGCAATGCGGTGTTCTACCTGGCCACCGCGCCACGTTTCTTCAGCGAAGTGGTGCGCCGTCTCGGCAGCGCCGGATTGCTCGAAGAAACCCCGGAAGCCTTCAGAAGGGTGGTGATCGAAAAACCGTTCGGCTCCGACCTGCAAACCGCCGAGGCGTTGAACGCCTGCCTGCTCAAGGTCATGTCGGAAAAGCAGATCTACCGGATCGATCACTATCTGGGCAAGGAAACCGTGCAGAACATTCTGGTCAGCCGGTTCTCCAACAGCCTGTTCGAAGCGTTCTGGAACAACCATTACATCGACCACTTGCAGATCACCGCCGCCGAAACCGTCGGCGTCGAAACCCGTGGCAGTTTTTACGAACACACCGGCGCCCTGCGGGACATGGTGCCCAATCACCTGTTCCAGTTGCTGGCCATGGTCGCCATGGAACCGCCGGCGGCGTTCGGCGCCGATGCGGTGCGCGGCGAGAAGGCCAAGGTCGTCGGTGCGATCCGCCCTTGGACCACCGAGGAAGCACGGGAAAACTCGGTGCGCGGTCAATACAGCGCCGGTGAAGTCGCTGGCAAACCGGTATCCGGTTACCGCGACGAGAACAACGTCTCGCCCGACAGCACCACGGAAACCTACGTGGCGCTCAAAGTGATGATCGACAACTGGCGCTGGGTCGGCGTGCCGTTCTACCTGCGCACCGGCAAACGCATGAGCGTGCGCGACACCGAGATCGTCATCTGCTTCAAACCCGCGCCGTATGCGCAGTTCCGCGATACCGAGGTCGACGAATTGCAGCCGACCTACCTGCGTATCCAGATCCAGCCCAACGAAGGCATGTGGTTCGACCTGCTGGCCAAGCGGCCGGGGCCGGCGCTGAACATGGCCAATATCGAGCTGGGTTTCGCCTACAAGGACTTCTTCGAAATGCAGCCGTCCACCGGCTACGAAACCCTGATCTACGACTGCCTGACCGGTGACCAGACGCTGTTCCAGCGCGCTGACAACATCGAGAACGGCTGGCGCGCGGTGCAGCCGTTCCTCGACGCCTGGCAACAGGACGCGAGCGTGCAGAGCTACGCCGCTGGCGAAGACGGGCCGAAAGCCGCCGATGATCTGCTGACTCGCGATGGTCGCGTCTGGCATGGTCTCGGATGAGTGAGCCGATCCGTTTTCTGTTGAGTGACATGGACGGCACGCTGTTGCTGCCCGATCACAGTCTGAGCCAGCGCACCATCGATGCCGTTCGTGCGCTGCGCGAGGCGGGCCTGCTGTTCAGCCTGGCCACCGGGCGTCCGCCCAAAGCCATGTTGCAGCAGATCGAAGCGCTGGGCGTCGACCTGCCGACCGCGGCGTTCAATGGCGGCACGATCGTCAATCCGGATGGCAGCATTCTGGTTGCGCATTACCTGCCGGCCACAGCAGCGTTGACTGCACTGGCGTTGTTCGCCGATCAGCCGGATGTCGAAATCTGGGTGTTCAGCGGTGGCGACTGGCTGCTCAAGGATCCGCACGGGCCGATGGTGCCGCGCGAGCAGCACGGGCTCGGTTATCCGCCGGTGGTGGTGGAGAGCTTCGAGCCGTATCTGGAACGTATCGACAAGATTGTGGCGACCAGCAACAACACTGAACTGCTGATCGAACTGGAGGCGCAGTTGCTGCCGAAGGTCGAAGGGTTGGCACAGGTGTCGCGCTCGCAACCGGTGTACCTTGACGTGACGGCGCTGGACGCCAACAAGGGCGCTGCGTTGGCAACCTTGGCCGCGCATTTGGGCGTGCCGCTGGCGCAGACCGCTGCAATTGGCGATGGCGGCAATGATCCGGCGATGTTCCATGTTGCCGGGTTGTCGATTGCCATGGGGCAGGCCGAGGACGCGGTGAAGCGTCAGGCCGACGTGGTGACGGGGTCGAACACAGAGGATGGCGTAGCGCAGGCCATCGAAAAGTACCTCTTGCCGCGCTGATCGAAGCATAAAAAAACGGGAGCCCCAGGGCTCCCGTTGTTGTTTCTACAGCCAGTAACTCACGGCGTACCAGCCGAGCAATCCCATCACCACGGTGTAGGGCAACGCCATCCACACCATCCGCCCGTAGGACAAGCGCACCAGCGGTGCAATCGCCGACGTCAGCAGAAACAGAAATGCTGCCTGACCATTGGGCGTCGCCACGCTCGGCAGGTTGGTGCCGGTGTTGATCGCAATCGCCAGCGTCTCGAAGTGTTCGCGGCTCATGTGGCCGGACAGGAACGCCTGTTTCACTTCAGTGATGTAGATTGTTGCAACGAACACGTTGTCACTGATCGCCGACAGCAGACCGTTGGCGATGAACAGCATCCCCGGCTGCTGATCGGCCGGAAGTGCCAGCACCCACTGGATCAGCGGCGCAAACAGTTGCTGGTCGTGAATCACCGCCACCACGGCGAAGAACACCACCAAGAGCGCGGTGAACGGCATGGCGTCCTTGAAGGCGCTGCCCAGTCGGTGCTCGTCGGTGATGCCGGTGAAAGCCGTGATCAGCACGATCACCATCAGGCCGATCAAGCCGACTTCAGCGATATGGAACGCCAGCCCGGCAATCAGGATCAGCGCAGCGCAGCCTTGCACCAGCAGGGCGGCGCGTTGGCGCGGGGTGCGCTCTGCGTTGTCTTCAGCGGCGTAGTTAGCCAGCACGACGCGTACGTTGTCCGGCAGCAGCGTGCCGTAGCCGAACCAGCGCAGTTTCTCCAGCAGCAGGCAGGTCACCAGTCCCGCGACCAGCACTGGTAGCGACACCGGCGCGACTTTTTGGAAGAATTCGGCGAAGTGCCAACCCATCTCATGGCCGATCAGCAGGTTCTGCGGTTCGCCCACCAGGGTGCAGACCCCGCCCAATGCAGTACCGACGGCGCCGTGCATCAACAGGCTGCGCAGGAAGGCGCGAAACTGTTCCAGATCCTCATGATGCAGCTGGGGCAGATGCTGGTCATCGCTGAATTCGCTGTCCTGGCGCGGATCGTTGCCGGAGGCCACCCGGTGATAAACCGAATAGAAGCCCACGGCGGCGCTGATGATCACTGCGGTCACGGTCAGCGCATCGAGAAATGCCGACAGAAACGCCGACAAAAAGCAGAACATCAGGGCCAGCAGCGCCTTCGAACGCACGCCCAGCAACAGACGCGAGAACAGAAACAGCAGCAGGTCTTTCATGAAGTAGATGCCGGCGACCATGAACATCAGCAGCAGAATCACCGGGAAATTGTGCTGCAGCTCTTCATACAGAGCCTGCGGCGTGGTCATTTTCAGCAGCAGTGCTTCGATCAGCAGCAAGCCGCCAGGCATCAGCGGGTAGCACTTGAGCGCCATGGCCAGGGTGAAAATGAACTCGATCACCAGCAACCATCCGGCGGCGACGGGACCTGCGGCCCACAGCACAAGCGCATTGAGTAGCAGAAACCCGACGATGCACGCCTTGTACCAGCGGGGTGAATGCCCGAGAAAGTTGTGCGCGAACGCCTGGGCCATCGAACCGGACATTGGTTGCTCCTTGTATTAAGAAGCGCGCAAGTTGCCGTAAGCGATGGGCAAGATCAAGTGTGGGAAGGTTCGCATCAGTGATTCAGATAACGTGCGACCACTGCACGGTGGTTGCCATCCAGCGTATAACCGCCCACCAGAATTTCGCCATTCGTTTGAATCGCCACTGAAGTAGCGGTATCGAGGCTGCGCCCCAGCCGCGTACGCAACCAGCCATTACCGGAACCGAAGCTTCGATCAAGGCTGCCGTTGGCCAGATAGCGGGCGACGATAAAGTCAGCTTCAACCCCGCCGATCGTCGCGCCGACCGCGATGATGCGCTCGTCCGGCATCACTTGTGCCGCGCTCCACTGACATCCGCTTGGGCCGACTTCCAGCAGGTGTGGCTGACCACCGTTGCAGTGCAGGTCGGGGCGACCGTTGCCGTGAACAGACTGCGCCATGCATCGGATCGGATCGCGACTGCTGCCAAAACAATGCAGATGCTCTGCCGATTCGATGACCTGATTGACCAGCGCACTGCGCCCGTGGACTTTGAAGGCCAGAAAACCGTCTACTGCGAAGCGTTCGTCGAGTTGCCCGTCCGGCAGATAGCGGGCGAGCAGGCCTTCCTGTGGGAAATCGATGGAGCCGGCCACCACGATTCTTCCGTCTTCTTGCAACAGCAGGCCGCCGAGCCAGGTATTGAGCAGCAAGTGGCGAACCATGACGAATCCGCGACCGTTGAAGGAGGGATCCAGGCGGCCGTCGGGTTTGAGGCGAATCAGTATGCCGACGTGATCGGCCAGTTCGAAGTGATGGTTGGCGATCAGCAGGATATGCCCGTTGGGCTGCACCGCGAAATCACAGGCTTCGGCGCCCGGAACGCCCGGCGGGAGCCAGGCATCGCGGGTGCCCATGGACAGGTCGCCGGGTAGGCGGACAATTTTCCGGCCGTTGTCACCGAAATCCGGGGCAGGGCGGCCCTGGGCATCGAACAGAGCCAAGGCGGGCAGGGAGCGATGTTCCGATTCGTAGTGCAGACCCGCCAGCAGAATCCGCCCGTCTGGCAAGACCTGCACCTTGCTGCCGGTGGCTTCGAAACCGGCAGCGAACCGGCCGATCACGCTGCCTTGAAAACCGAACTCCAGATCCGCCGAGCCGTCTTCGAGCAGGCGGGCCAGACCGAAACGGCTGCCTTGAGCGGTGCCCACCTTGGCGGCGACCAGAATCCGACCTTGCCCATCGAGCGCCACGCTCTGAGTCAGGCTGGACGTACTGCCGGAGAAGTAGACCTGTGCCACACCGTTGCTGGAAAAGGCCTTGTCGAGTTGTCCGGCGTTATTCGCAAGCGTCGGCAGCGCTATGGCGATCTGGGATGACATGCATGCTTCTCCTTGCGAGTCGACCGATTTCCGGGAGGCGGAACGGGTAACTGCATGAGCGGAACATTCAATCCCTGAATACGCGCAAGTACAACTGACAGAACTAACAGGTGGAGGGTCGCACTGTGCCAGAACAGTGTCTTTTTGAACCAGTCGCAAGCCTGCCAAGCATTCAGGCGCGAAAGTATTGAGGAAAGTTGTACAAAGAGACTGAAGTTGGAAAAATAACCGCAACTAACAGAAGAGGGCGGATGACTTGATCGTCATCCGCATTGCCCGCAAATATCAGTGTGGCATCGACCACGATTGCAGCGCGTAACCTTCTTCGCTCAGTTCGGCGCGGGCTTGTTGCAGCAGGTATTCAAGTTGCGCCGGATCGGAGTAGGCGCTGCTTGGAATCTGAGTACGACCGATGTGAGAGTTGGTGCGGTCGATGACGGTCAGGCTCAGTTCGCCATTGCCGTCTTGTGGTGCCCAGGCGACGCATTGAAAAGGTTTAAATGCGCGGTTGGCAATCAAAAGAGCTTCGTTGATACGGAGCGGGGCGGTCATGGGGTCTTCTCTCTATTAGTGCCCAATCAAGTGATGTGCCGTCGGTTGGGCTTACCGTTCGGCGAGTTACTTGTACTGATGCACGCAACCCGCTGGCGGGTCACACAGAATCTGAAGAAATTTCGACTTTCTTTCATACATTCGATATTCAGACAGGTTTTGAAAGCCTGGCGAAAGAATCAAGTCGATAGCTAACTAATAAACCGGCTTCTTATAACTGCTTCACTTGTACATCTATAAGCAATCGATACAAGACGCCGTCAAATTCTTGCTAATGTAACAGTCAGGTTTGCCAAATGACTGTTTTTACGATCATTTCCTAAAATTTGGCGCCAAGGAACAGTCATGAGCGAAGCGCCTGCATTAAGACGTTTATTGGTCGTCGACCCGTGCGACGACTGTCACCGATTGCTCCCGGGTTTACGTGCCGTGGGTTGGGACGTCGACAGTTGTAGCCTGGAAAATGCCGCCGATCGAAGCTGCGATGTCGGCCTGTTGCGGTTACAGCCTTTTCACCTGGAACGCCCCGAAGCCGTCAAAGAGCTGATCAGCCGCAGCGGCACCGAATGGATCGCCGTGCTGAATCAGGAAGTGCTGCGCTTGCAGAACGTCGGCGATTTCGTCTGCGAATGGTTTTTCGATTTCCATACCTTGCCATTCGACGTGTCACGGGTGCAGGTCACCCTCGGCCGCGCGTTCGGCATGGCGCGCCTGCGCGGTCAGGGCACGATTCACGTGGATCAGCCGGAACATGAGCTGCTCGGCGACAGCAAACCGATCCGTGAGCTACGCAAGTTGCTGAGCAAACTGGCGCCCACCGAGTCGCCAGTGCTTATTCGTGGCGAAAGCGGCACCGGTAAAGAACTGGTCGCCCGCACCCTGCACCGACAGTCGCAACGCCACAGCAAACCGTTTGTGGCGATCAACTGCGGAGCGATTCCCGAACACTTGATCCAGTCCGAGCTGTTCGGCCACGAGAAAGGCGCGTTCACCGGTGCGCATCAACGCAAGGTCGGGCGTATTGAAGCAGCCAATGGCGGCACCTTGTTTCTCGATGAAATCGGCGATCTGCCGCTGGAACTGCAAGCCAATCTGTTGCGCTTTCTGCAGGAAAAACACATTGAACGGGTGGGCGGCAGTCAGCCGATACCGGTGGATGTGCGGGTGCTGGCGGCGACTCACGTCGACCTCGAAGCTGCCATCGAGAAGAAACGCTTTCGTGAAGACTTGTACTACCGGCTCAATGTGCTGCAAGTAGTCACCGCGCCGTTACGCGAACGCCACGGCGACCTGTCGATGCTGGCCAACCATTTCTCCCATTTCTACAGCCACGAAACCGGCCGTCGTCCGCGCAGTTTCAGCGAAGACGCGCTGATCGCCATGGGCAAGCACGATTGGCCGGGCAATGTCCGCGAGCTGGCCAACCGCGTACGCCGCGGTCTGGTACTGGCCGAAGGACGGCAGATCGAGGCCCGAGACCTGGGGCTGATCAGCCAACAGTCGATCGCTGCACCGATGGGCACGCTTGAAGACTACAAGACCCGCGCCGAACGCCAGGCGTTGTGCGACGTATTGAACCGGCACAGTGACAATCTCAGTGTGGCGGCCAAAGTGCTGGGGGTTTCCCGGCCGACCTTCTACCGTTTGCTGCACAAGCACCAGATCCGCTAGGGCGCGGTGCTTCCTGAAGACGATTGGCCGGGCAATGTCCGCGAGCTGGCCAACCGCGTACGCCGCGGTCTGGTACTGGCCGAAGGACGGCAGATC
>NZ_POHV01000257.1:0-252 GCF_002884345.1 Pseudomonas sp. GW456-12-10-14-LB2 | reverse complement strand
GTCTCGTCCTGCGCGCCAGCCTGAAGAACCCCGCGATCCAGGTCGTGGCGATCAACGACCTGACGGACGCGAAGACCAACGCCCACCTCTTCAAGTACGACTCGACGTTCGGCGTGTTCCCCGGCTCGGTCAAGGCGGTCGTCAACGACCTCGAGATCGACGGCAAGCTGATCAAGGTGTTCGCCGAGAAGGATCCCGCGGCCCTGCCGTGGGGCTCCGTCGGCGTGGAGATCGTCATCGAGTCCACCGGCC
>NZ_POHV01000256.1:0-252 GCF_002884345.1 Pseudomonas sp. GW456-12-10-14-LB2 | reverse complement strand
TCCGAGCGTATCGTGAAGGACGACGTCTTCACCTCGATCCACATCGAGGAATTCGAAGTCATGGCGCGCGACACCAAGCTCGGGCCGGAAGACATCACGCGCGATATCCCGAACGTCGGCGAGGAAGCGCTGCGCAACCTCGACGAAGCCGGCATCGTGTACATCGGCGCCGAAGTCGAGCCGGGCGACATTCTCGCCGGCAAGATCACGCCGAAGGGCGAAAGCCCGATGACGCCGGAAGAAAAGCTGCTC
>NZ_POHV01000255.1:0-252 GCF_002884345.1 Pseudomonas sp. GW456-12-10-14-LB2 | reverse complement strand
CTCGCCGGACGGCCCGACCGGGCGCCTCGGCCTGCTGGAGTTCCGCGCCTTCGAGATGCCGCCGGACGCGCGGATGAGCCTCGCGCAGCAGCTCCTGCTCCGCGCCCTCGTGGCCTGGCTATGGCGCGAGCCGCAGACCGGCGGCTGTGTCCGCTGGGGCACGAACCTCCACGATCGGTTCATGCTGCCGCATTTCCTCTGGTCCGACTTCCTCTCGGTGCTGGAGGATCTCCGGGCGGCGGGGTACGATTT
>NZ_POHV01000254.1:0-252 GCF_002884345.1 Pseudomonas sp. GW456-12-10-14-LB2 | reverse complement strand
CGCGTGGACGACGGCCAGACCGAGGAGCAGGTCGTGCCCGAGGCGCCGGTCGGCGCGCATCAGCCCGAACGCGATGTCGACGCACCACAGCAGGAAGGTCGAGATCGCCACGTAGAACAGCAGCGCATGGACGGCGGCCGTGACGACGTCGACCCGGGCGCCGCTCTCGGGCGCGACGGTCCGCAGGCCCATCATCCGCTGGCCGATCGTGCTCTGTTTCGGCCCGCCCACCGTGATGGCGCTGTAGATGAT
>NZ_POHV01000253.1:0-253 GCF_002884345.1 Pseudomonas sp. GW456-12-10-14-LB2 | reverse complement strand
CTTGAGGGCGACGCACTCGTCCTCGATCCTCAAGAACCCTTTCTCGGGCGCGCGGCCGGGAGCGGGGGCGTCGCAGTGCTCCACGAGCAGCTCGGCCCCGCGCCAGTCGCGGCTCCGCAGGCGCGTGAGCGAGTCGGCGAAGGCCGCCAGCGAGGCGGCGGGGCCGGAGCCGTCGCGGCGGGGCGCGGAGTGCACGGCCACCGCGGCCACGGCGGGCCGCCCCAGGTAGCGGCACAGGTGCTCGACCGTGCGC
>NZ_POHV01000252.1:0-253 GCF_002884345.1 Pseudomonas sp. GW456-12-10-14-LB2 | reverse complement strand
GTCTGATCGTCCTCGCGCAGGGTGCCGCCATAAGCGATCCGCCCGAAGATCGGATCATCGGCGACGATCGTCGCCGCGCTGCGAAGCGCACCGCAAAAGCCGAGATCGATTTCGCAGGCATAATACCATGCGCTGCGATGATGCGGCTGGTCGAGCCAGGTCAGCCCGGTCGGGGCCGGCTCAAACCCGCCTGCCGCCGCACCGTCATTGGCCTTGCCCGGATACCAATAACCGTAATCGGTCTCCGCAGTAC
>NZ_POHV01000251.1:0-253 GCF_002884345.1 Pseudomonas sp. GW456-12-10-14-LB2 | reverse complement strand
CCGTGACTGGTTCGCCATCAAGCTGCGCTCGGCCTGGAGCGTTGGCGGCGTCACCTATGCCGCAGACAGCGTGCTCGGCATCTCGCTCTCGGGATTTCTCGCCGGCGATCGCAACTTCGCGATCCTGTTCGAGCCGGGCGCGCGCCGCGCGCTGCAGGGATTTTTCTGGGCCGACGGCAAGCTGCTGCTGTCCATTCTCGACGAATTGCGGCCGGCGTTTGAGATCTGCACGCCCTCGGCCTCAGGCTGGAGC
>NZ_POHV01000250.1:0-253 GCF_002884345.1 Pseudomonas sp. GW456-12-10-14-LB2 | reverse complement strand
CGCGGGTCGTGCCCTCCGCCAGAATCAGCCGAAGCGCTCGATCGACCGGCACCATTGTCCGGTCGGAGGGACAATCGCCCGATGACGGCTTGGCCGGAACGGGGCTCGACCGGTGTCGAGGAGCTGAACGCTGTGTCGATGCCATGGCGTTTTCTCCTCAGCCTGCCTGGACGATGCGCGGCGCACCGGAAGACGGATTCGCAGCCGCAACCTGTCCATGCTCCGGCGAACCGATCACCGCGAAGCGCCGGAC
>NZ_POHV01000249.1:0-254 GCF_002884345.1 Pseudomonas sp. GW456-12-10-14-LB2 | reverse complement strand
CGGCATGCCGGGCCGCAGGCAGCAGATGCCGCGCACCACGAGGTCGATCTGCACGCCGGCGTTGGACGCGGCGTACAGCCGGTCGATCAGCTTGGCGTCGACCAGCGAGTTGAGCTTGGCCCAGATGGCGGCGGGGCGGCCCGCCTTGGCGTTCTCGGCCTCGGCGTCGATCAGATCGTAGAGCGTGGGCCGCAGCGTCACCGGCGCGAAGGCGATCTTCTCCATCCGCTCGGGCCGGGCGTAGCCCGTCATGT
>NZ_POHV01000248.1:0-254 GCF_002884345.1 Pseudomonas sp. GW456-12-10-14-LB2 | reverse complement strand
GCACCGACAGGGCTGATCTCGACGGTCAAGCGGCGGCGGTCTCGCCCCGGGCCGACGGAGAATCGAAGGTCTGCGGAACCGGCCCTTGCGCCGCGGGGGGCGGCCGTGCTCCTGCTCCCGCGGATTCGCAGGAACCAGGGAGAACCCGATGAGCTCGATCAAGGAACGCCTGGCGGCGCTGGGCCTGACCCTGCCGAGGGCGGCGGCGCCGGTCGCCAACTACGTGCCGTTCGTGCGCACCGGCAACTTGGTGG